>NZ_VFME01000001.1:1562229-1874674 GCF_006714895.1 Gramella sp. Hel_I_59
TAACTTCAAAACCAGAGTTAGAGATCCAGCAAACAGATGAGATCAGGATACGGGGAGCTCGTACACACTACTTAAAGGATCTTGATCTGGAATTGCAGAAGAATACCTTGAGCGTAGTCACAGGCATCTCGGGATCTGGGAAATCTTCCCTGCTTATAGATACGGTGCATGCGTATGGGATGCAGGAAATGACTCGGCAATTTTCAGCATATCAACAGTCGAGGGTTGGGGTAAACTTCCAAATGGAAGTTGATCAAATTGACGGATTAACTCCCACGATCTGCGTGACCCGAAAAGTGCCTAATTTCACAAACAGGTCTGATCTTGCCAAGCAAACTGGAATCGATAAGCTTTTAAGATTTGCTTTTTCCCGAAAAGCTGAGTTTGAGGGAGAAGAACTTTCAGCCAGTCATTTTTCCAACAATCATGAACTTGGGAAATGTAAGATCTGTGATGGCCTGGGTGAGGAACTGCTTCCGGATGTGAAGAAGCTTGCACCCAATACTAATCTAAGTGTTTCAGAAGGAGTTTTTGAACATAATAAAGCGCTTTCCTACTATGGGCAGAGAGACAGCCAGTATATGGCAATACTCGAAAAAGTAGGGCAGGAATATGGTTTTGACCGAAATACTGCGTTCAACCAGTTTTCCGAAGAACAGAAGATGATCATTTTCGAAGGAACCGGAGAAGAAGTTTGGGAAACGCAGTGGAAGTTCAGAACCAAAACCAGGGAAGGAACTCAGCAGATCAAAATGAAATGGGAAGGGCTGGATAATTACCTCAAGCAGGAATATTATAAGACCCGAAAAAATAAATTTATTGAAAATTTAACCGCTCTGTTTACACCGGCTATTTGTAGCAATTGCTTCGGAAGTGGACTTAAACCGGAAAGATTGAAATTTGAGATTGGAGGACTTTCAATTCGTGAGATCAAGAACCTTGATTTTTCCGGGCTTGATCAGTGGATACAAAATGCAAACACATATTTGGAAATCGATCAGGAATTAGTTGAAAAGATTCAGCCATTTCTTGAAAATACGATACACAGGGGTACTCAGCTACATATAGATCACCTTCAGTTAAACCGAAAATCTCAAAGTTTATCTGGTGGTGAAAACCAGCGGGTGGCTTTGATAACGCAATTAAATAGTCCGTTGAAGGGAGTTACTTATCTTTTGGATGAACCTTCCGCAGGACTTTCGGGGCATAATATTCCGGATCTTATAGCGATTCTGCAGGAATTGGTAGCCAAAGGAAATACTGTACTCGTCATAGAACATAATAAGGAGATCATTCAGGCGGCGTCTGAGCTTATTGAAATTGGTCCAAAAGCTGGGAAAAATGGCGGTCAAATTACTTTCCAGGGAACTCCAGCAGACTTTGTAAAGGAAGAAAGAACCCATGCCTATTTCAAAAAAGAGGAGTTCGGTTTCGAGTTTACTTCAGAAAGCGAGCGAAAAATTGAGATAAAGGGTGTTTCACGTTACACTTTGCAACGCGATCTTATTGATATTCCAGTAGGAGGGATCACTGCACTAAGCGGAAAAAGTGGGATTGGTAAGACAACGCTGGTTAAGGACATCATAATCCCTTCCATTCGAAATAGGAACCCGATTTATTGCGAGCAAATAGAGTATCCTGAAAATTATAAAAATGCCCATTATTTTGAAGCAAAGAAATTAAGATCACATTCCGCCACCTTACTGGTTTCTTACCTGGATATTCTAATGGATATTGGAAAGATCATTGCTGAAAATTCGAAATTGAAACCTAAGGATTTCTCGTATAAAACGAAGACGAGTCAGTGTCCCGATTGTAGAGGAAAGGGTTACGTGGAAACGAGTCTTGATGTTACTGCCAATGCTGTGGAAACCTGTGAAACCTGTCAGGGACAGCGGTACAACCCAGAAATTCTGGAACATACGATTTATAATAAGAATATCGCTGAGGTGCTTAATCTGGATCTTCATGGCTTTGAGCTTTGGTTGAAGCAACATGGTGACCTTCAGAAATTATGGGAGGTTCTGGAAAAACTTCAGGAAATAGGTCTTGGTCATTTAAATTTGGATCAACCTATTCAAAGCCTGTCTTCAGGAGAGAAGCAGCGTCTATTGTTGCTGAACTGGTTGTTGCAGGGTAGCAAAGATGTACTATATATACTTGATGAACCCAGCACTGGCTTACATTATGAAGATATAGATTTGCTCCTAAAGATTCTGAAAGATCTAAGTATTAAAAATGATATTCTGGTGATCGACCATAACCCATATTTACTGGAGAAAATTGGAATCGGTTTAGAGCTGAAGTAACGCTATTATAAAAAAAGATCCGGTAGGAAGATTTAATCTCGTACCGGATCTTTAAATAATTGAGCTTTAGCTCTATTTGATATCTTCCACGAACTGCGAAAATACTTTTTTATGCATCTCGAGGTCAAGGTCTGGTGAAACCGAAACCCGCGCGATGTAATCCTTGTCATCTTCTTTTGTGGTACCCTGAGTTGAGGTCGCCGGTATCGTCCAGTAACAACCTTTTAACTGGCCGTAACTTACACAATACTTGCTTTCTTCAGGAATCCTAGTGATCATCATATCGATCAGTTTTTGATTCAGGGATCTTTTGAAAGATTCACGTTCTGCAGCGGTTTCTCCTTTTGTAGGAAGGTCAAGAGAAAATACTGAAGGTGTAAAACCAGCAGCAGCTAACTCTTCAGAAACAAAATTGATCTTTGCACCGGGAAGTTCAGATTTGATGAAATTTACAAATTCACGGGTATTTTTATAGGCATCAGCAATTCTCTGATTCATGGACGGTAATTGTTCCGCCAGAATTTCGACCTGCAGTGAGGTTGCTTCATTATCGCATACTTTCAAATGCGTATCGATCTTATCCATCAATTCGGCAGCTTTTTGATTCGCCACAGCATAACCAGCGGTACATTTTCCACCACTTGGGAATTTGGATCCACTCACGTAGGAAATTATTCTGATCCTGGAAAGAATACCATCTTCACCGCAAAACTGTACATTCGGGCAAAAGGTTTGATCCAATATAAATACCGGGTCTACAGCAACTTCACCATCTGCAGTCTTTCGGGTTTTCGCCAGAACCTCCTGTAATTTATTAAGTTCAGGAACTTCAACACGCGGATTTGTAGGAATTTCAGCAATGATCAACGGCACTGCATTTTCATTCGCTGCCTGAGCTAGTACCTTATCGGTGCTCTGGACCATATCATTATCGCCATCTACAGGTAGATCCATGATCTCAACATTATCCAGACAGGCAGCAACACGACGAGCCTGATCATTAGTTCCCCCATAACAGTTTGGTGGCACGATAATTCGAATGCCTTTCCCTGGATGTTTGGCCATCGCGTCATCGATAAGCCCCATCATGATCGCGTATTGCATGGAAAGACCACAAGAACCTACAAGAACTTTTGAACTTGTCGCAGTGATCTTCTGAACTTCTTCAATCACTTTTTTAAGGTTGTCATCATTTTTATCCGAATTCTCTTCGGAAGAAAGGTTTACCAGCTTATGTAGCAATTTATGAGTGTCTGCCGGAGTCATCGAGATCGTTTCTCTTCTGCGTACGTGCTGAATTTCGGAAATATAGGAAGTGTTGTTTTCTCCATTTACAATAATTACACTACCTAAATCCTGCTGAAGACTTAGCAGAAAACCAATGTTTTGATCAATTTTCAACTCTTTAAGATCTGCTTTGGAAGTGATATAAATGCTACTACCGTCAAAATCTGGAAGTGTTTCACCTTCTTTGATCTGTAATGTCTCAAATTCATATCCATAGACACTTCGGAAAAGCTCAAAATTGAAATGTTCCGGAAGAATTTCAGAATAGATAATTCGGGTGCTTTTCTTATCAAATAAATTCTTCCGCAGTACAGCGAGCAGGGGAGTAGTTTGAGAGGAGAAACCTATAATATGATCAGAATTCAAAGCATTCAATTTACCCACGTACCATTCCAGAATAGAGGAAAGCGGATGCCCTAATCTTATATAATCATATGCGGTTGGTAACTCAGCTAGTTTTTCAGCGCTATGATCATTGTTGGCGTATAAATCTTCAAACTTGTCCAGAAACTCGGTTTTAGCCAGATCCTCATTATATATATCCAGCCTGTGTGTAGTTAATTTTACCCAGTCTTCGGGAATGTTCGGGAGTATGTTTTGTATATATTTTGTCACTTTAGAATTTTCCATTACCTGTAATTTTAGATAGGCGGGAATATACTTTAAATGACTTATTTTAAGAAAGATTACGATCGCAATTCTCTATGTGGATATTAGGAAAACTAAAACTTTATGGATGAAAATGAAAACTGTAGAAGTTTCATTTCAGAAGGAAATAATGATTCAGGTTCTAAATCCTGGAAGTAAAAAAGTTAGAAAAGCGGCAACTGTAATTCAATTATAGTTTATGACCCTACTCATAAAATACAATTAGATGGTTAAATCTTATATAGCAGCTACCGCCATCTAATTGTTGGTGAATTTATAACTTATGTTCAGTATAAAATTACTGAATTAGTAAACGTATCGATTTCTTAAGTTATCGTTGCAAATGTAATTTCAGGCTAACTACGGTTCCTTTTCCAGGCTCAGATTCTATGTGCAGCGCATCTTCAATCTCATAGCCTAAAAGGACAAGCCTTTCTTTCACTAAGCTTAAACCTTTGGAATTATGTAGCGGATTCTTTCCAGCGGCCGAAAAACCAGAACCATTGTCGATGATTTTGCAGCACAGAGCATGCTCATCCAGCTTTTTAAAAATTATATCCAGTTTTGGATCTATGCTTTCAACGGTAAATGCATGAACAAATACGTTTTCGACAAATGTTTGAAGAATCATGGTAGGAACCTCTACATCATAAGTGTCGATCGTAGGATCCAACTCAAAATTAACCTCTACGGCATTATTCATCCGAGTGTTTTCAACCCGTATGTAAGATTGTAAATATTCGATCTCTTCAACCAGTAAAATCGTAGGTTTGGTACAGTGATCAAGGTTAAGGCGAATGAGTTTGGCAAAATCACCCAGGAATATCGTGGCGTTATCAATATCGCTATCCATAATATAATTCTGAATGGAATTCATAGCATTGAAGATAAAATGCGGATTCATTTGAGCGAGTAAAGCTTCCATTTTAGTTTCTTCAAACCTCCTTTGGATAGCACGCTTTTGCCGTTCGAATCGTTTGTTCTTAGCAAGTTCGTATTTATAGATCGCGTAAACGATCGCCATTAGTGCTAGAAAAATATAGGTAAAGAACCACCAGGTTTTCCAGAATGGTGGTTTAATGTTGAAGTTGAGAACGTTCTGAGAGTATCTTAATCCTGTACTGGAATCCAGAACACGAACCTGGACCTCATATTTATTAGCTGGAAGGTATGGCAATAAAATTTCAGAATTGGAGGTTGGAGTACTCCATTCTTCATCCTGATTTAGCCTGTATTGATATTGTAATTTCTTAGGATATGGATGAGCATTAGTAGAAAAGCTGAGCAGCACTGTATTCTCATCGTAATCAAGATCGAGATCATTTAAAGTATTTTCAGGTAGATTGTATTCACTGTTATTAACAAATAGATCTTTTAGCTGAATGCCGGTTACACGATTTGACGAAGCAAGAATTTCTTCGATATTAACCCTGAAAATCCCATTTTCACTTCCAATATGCAATTCATCGTTTTCGATTTTACTGCTGAAAAACGGCTGTTCCAGGCCTTGTTCTTCGTCCAGAATGATGAATCTGTCCTTCTCGACCAGCGTTATACCACGTTCGGTCCCAATAATTAGAGTTGTGCCATAAGAGTTTAGAAACGAAATGGTGTTTCCCTGAATACTGGCTCGGGGTATTTTGCGTACTATTTCAAAGGCTTTAGGCCTATCCCGGATAATGTATACATCACCAAATTCACTGGAAACAGCCAGGTTGTCGTTGTGAGATACAATATGGCGAAGATTTTTTTCCTTCCAGATTTTAGAATTCAGAAAAGATTGGAATCGGCCATTTTCATATTTATAAAGACCAGAAAATACTGATGTGAAATAGGTTTTATTTTCAGTTTGCAAACTGCTTACCACCATAGTTGGTGTATCCTTGTGGTCTTGTGCATAATATTTGTAGGACAGTTTTATCGGATCGTCGTAAATTCGAACACCTCCATACGGATTGGTTTCGATCAATTTCCCATCATTCGTGAAATTGATCTCTTCTGAATGCAATGGTAAATAGGAGTGCAGTAATCCATCAGTATTAATTGCAAATAAGCCAATATTAGAATTTATCCAATAAAGGTTATTTGAAGTTTTGATATCATAGAACTGAATATCGCTGGCCACGGTAGAATGATCCAGTTCGTAAAATTGATCTTCATGCTTCGGAAGGACTGTCGAGGTGGTATTAATATAATTCTGCTGCCAATTCTTGAACTTTCTCAAAGGAATATTGATCTGTTCATTTGCAGACTTTAACTGAATCCCCTCGTTCATCATATAAGCTGAAGTTCCATTGATCGCAGCAAAAGCTTGATAATGATGGCCGCTCTGTTCGAGGAATCTTACCAAAGGCTTTAACTGGATCTCGTAAAGTCCAGAGTTCAATGTTCCTACGTATAATCTTTCAAAAGACGCGTCGTAAGCAAGCGAAAATGCGTCTTTTCCCGTTATCCCAAAAGATTTTGAGCGATTACTGAAATTTTCGTTCAGCTCAAATATACCTCCGTTACTATCATAAATTCCCCAGGCTGCGGCATAGATAATAGAGTCCCTCGTTTTTACATAGTCCCAGATTATTGAACTTCCAAATTCTTTTGAAGTAAGCTTCCCCGGTTGGATATATTCTGAAATTTCAGATTTTATATAATGCCCCTTATTGCTACTGAATATGCTGTTATTGTCAACGAAAGCAGCATATATATACTTTTGATCGTTTGCCTGTTTTAAGCTGAAAGACCCTTCCGAAGTAACTTTAAAAACTCCAGTTCTATAGGTTGTAACATATAGTTCCTTTTCAAATTCGAAAAATCCGGAAACTCTTAGTAGAGCCTCAGATCCTTCATTTTTCCAGGACTGAATGTCGAATGTATTTATATCAATTCTTGAGACACCATCACTGGTTCCAACGTAGATGTAGTCTTCGTATGGGAAAAGATGGACGATCTCATCATGAACTAGACCGTCTTTTGTGGAGAGATTCTTGAAATCATCACCATCGAAAACACTGATCCCGCCACCATAACTTCCAAACCAGATCCTGTTCTGCATATCTTCAGTGATCGCCCAGCAGCTATTCAGGGCGAGACCATCTTCTTCGAAATAGCTTTGAAAAATATTATTTTGCTTACTTACAATTCCATTCTCGGTACCTATCCATAGCACATTATTGCTATCAACGAACAATGCGCGGACTGCATTATTCGGTAATTCATTCGCAGCAGAATAGTTTCTGGAGGGAAAGTTCTGGGCCCAGATGAACTGGACACAAAAAAGAAGGCCTATAAAGCTTCTATTGATTTTGTAAGATAGCATTGATGAATTCCTCTTCTTTACGGAAGGAAACCGGAAGTTTCTCCCCGTTGGTTAACTCAACTTCCTTGTTCGCTTTATGATAGCGCACAACAAAGTTCAGGTTGATAACATAACTTTTATGTATTCTTAGAAATGCTGAAGGGAGGATTTCCTCTACAAACTTAAGTGTTTTTGTGGCAGTTTTTGTAGTTCCATCAATACCTTTGATCGAACAATAATTACTCTCAGCCTTACAATGTAGGATCTGGTTGGAATGAATCAGCTCAAAACCTTCCAGCGTTGGGAAGGCCAGTTTTGCTATATTTTGATCATTTACATTCAGGTTCTCGAGTAGTAACGTCAGTTTATCTTTAGTAGATAATTTTCTTTTGCGTTCCTCAAAACGTTTGATCGCATCTCCCAGGTCAATATGATTGATGGGTTTCAGGATATAATCTAGAGCGCTTTGCCTTATAGCCTGAACGGCGAAACGATTATGTGCGGTGGTAAAGATCACTTCAAAATTAATAAGTTCGAACTGCTTGAATAATTCAAAACCGCTCTTTTCCGGCATCTGAATATCAAGAAAAACCAATTCAGGTGCGTAGTTATTGATAGCAATAACGCCAGAGTCAACAGAATGGCATTTAGCTACAATATTAAATTTGTTGGGGAAATGCCTTAGAAGTGTTTTTTCAAGTACATTTTGAGCACTTAATTCATCGTCGATGATGACTACTTTTATCATTACTATTACTATTTAAAAAAAATAAATCCCGATTAATAATCTGGGATCATTCTGTAATATTCGTTGTTATTCAGTTTTTAAGATTATCGCAGGTTCGTTGGTAAATGTTTGCTTACCATTTTTAAAACCTGCAATTGGCTGGGCAATACTTCGTACGGCATCGATAGAAGAATTAGTTTCCAGTATGAGTAAAGTTGCCGGTGAACCTTCTTTTATAGGCTTATACATACCCATTAAAAGCGCGGCATTTTCGCCTATCATCCTGTAAACTTCTTCCAGTTCATCATCTTTGGCAATCTGAGCAATATTCGCATACATATTACCCATGCGAAGAAGTGAAGCGTCTCCAAATGGTGTAAAAGCATTTAAAATATTATTGCTGGAAATGGTAGTTCTTATCCCGAAATTAGCGAGTTCATTGGCATTTACCATTCCGCGTGGGATTAATTTCTCGTAATCTCTTCCATTCAGGAAAATATCGGTTGCCGGTAAAACGGTGAGAGTAATTTTAGCTTCCAATAATAAACTGAACATTCTCTTTTTTTGCTCCGCGGTCATTGCTGATATTTTAGTGATATGACCAATTGAAACTCGACCTTGATACGCTCGTTTTCTCACTTCCTCTGCAATCTTCGGAATACTGGAATTTTCAGGATCCAGATCAAAATCAAGATGAAAGTCAACATCTACATCATATTCCTGGGCAATATCAAAGATCATTTCTATATGTGCTGAAGGATCTTCATCCTTATAAGGGCAGCCGCCTATCAAATCTGCGCCATTTACCAGTGCCTGTTTGATAAGCTGTTGGGTAGCACTCCTCCCGGTAAGTCCTTCCTGGGCGAAAGCACAGATTTCCATATCGATAGCAAATGCATATTGATGCCTGACTTTTTGAATAGCCTTTAGAGATCGAAGTTCCGTTTTGGGATCGGTTTCTACGAAGGTTCGCATTCCCATAGTTCCCTTTTTGATTGCCATTTCAACTACTTTCGCGGCGCGTTGATATACGTCTTCTTCTGTAAATGATTTTTTGGCTTTACCGGTCTGTTCTACTGCTTCTTCTAAAGTTCCTTCTTCAATAGTGCAACGGTCCAGAATACACGCTTTATCGAGATGAATATGGCTCTCAAAAAAGCCCGGAGAAACGAAATGACCTCTGGCATCATAACTATTTATGGTAGTAATATCTTCTGAAGAATTTTCGAATACTGAAACAATCTTAGCGATTTCTCCATCCAGAATTCTAATGTTCACAAGATCTTCATGACCTTCTATTCTTGCATTTT
Source organism: Gramella sp. Hel_I_59 (assembly GCF_006714895.1). Taxonomy (NCBI): domain Bacteria; kingdom Pseudomonadati; phylum Bacteroidota; class Flavobacteriia; order Flavobacteriales; family Flavobacteriaceae; genus Christiangramia; species Gramella sp. Hel_I_59. The sequence continues at coordinate 1,571,803 of NZ_VFME01000001.1, forward strand.
TAATTTCCAGGTCATATTGACTCATAATTATCTATTTCTTTTAAAAATTATGATGTTTTTCTTCTTAAGGCTCTAATGTATTTAAAAAAGGTCATATTTATACTGAATTTGTAGCTGTCATGTTATAAGTTGTTGAAATATGAGATATATAGGTGTGGACGGTTGTAAATTTGGCTGGGTTTCAGTTTGTTTTTCTACGGAAGAGATTACTGCGGTAGAAAATTTAGAGAACCTTATATCTTTCTATCCAGCTCAGGCTTTAATCTTTATTGATATTCCAATTGGCCTGAAGAGCGAAAAAAATAAGTTGCGAAATTGCGAGGAACTGGCCCGACAGTTCCTTCCGAAGAACAGGAAATCAAGCATTTTTCCTGTGCCTTGCAGAGAAAGTCTCCAAGCCGAAACATATTCGGAAGCTTCACATATTAATAAAGCCATTTTAGGCAAAGGTATTTCAAAGCAGACCTGGTTCATTATTTCTAAGATCAAAGAAATAGATCAGTTTTTGGTTCAGAATAAACAAGAACGAAATAATATTAAAGAATCACATCCAGAAATTTCCTTTCAGTTCTTAAACGATGGAAAGCCTTTAAAATACACGAAGAAAACTGAAAACGGAATTTTTGAAAGGCTGCACATATTATCGCAATTTAAACCCGAAGCTGAAAAATTATACAAACTTGGTTTAAAGGAATATCGACGCAAGGAGGTAGCAAAAGATGATTTGTTAGATGCAATGTGCCTGGCTATTACGGCTGAACTTTCAGAAAATTATGAAAAGCGCATACCGATACAACCAGAAAAAGACGAGTACGGAATAGAAATGGCCATTTATTATGCGGATTTATCACGATTACATAAAAAATGCCCGAAAACTTAAGTAATCGGGCATCTTATTATTTAAATATTTCTACTTAATCGTCTTTAACATCGTATCTGTCCAGCATCATAACTTTATCCCAGGCTTTTACAAAGTCACGAACAAATCTTTCTTTTCCATCTTCAGCACCATAAACTTCAGCAATATTTCTTAGCTGAGCATTAGATCCAAAAATAAGATCACAACGAGTAGCGGTGTATTTCACATTTCTATTTCCCCGATCTTTAATATCAAAAATCATTTCCTCGTCATTTTGTGGCACCCATTCATAGTCCATACTTAGAAGTACCTTGAAGAAGTCGTTGGTAAGAACACCTGGACGGTCTGTAAATAAACCATGTCTGGAACGATCAAAGTTTTGTTCTAAGACACGCAATCCACCTGTAAGCACGGTCCATTCTGGTGCGCTTAACGTGAGCAATTGCGCTCTGTCCAGGAAAATTCTTTCCGGCGGCACATTGTATCCAACTTTATCATTGTGATAATTTTTGAATCCGTCTGAAACCGGTTTTAACCAGTCAAAACTTTCCTCATCGGTTTGTTCCTGGGTTGCATCATTACGACCCGGCGTAAAAGGCACTTGAATATCAAATCCAGCATCTTTTGCCGCTTTCTCTATGGCGGCGCAACCACCAAGAACCACAAGATCTGCTAGTGAAACTTTTTTATTTCCACTCTGGTTGTTATCAAAATCAGATTTCAGGCCTTTGTATGCTTCAAGAACTTTGTTCAATTCATCTGGCCTGTTAAGGTCCCAGTTGTTCTGAGGTTCCAGGGCTATACGTGCTCCATTGGCACCACCACGTTTATCACTATTACGATAGATGGCTGCAGAGGACCATGCTGCTGAAACCAAAGCAGACACGCTTAAACCGGTATCAAGGATTTTTCGTTTTAAATCAGCTATATCACTATTATCAATGAGATCATAATCTATCTTCGGGATCGGATCCTGCCACAGCAAGTCTTCTTCCGGAACTTCAGGCCCTAGATAACGATCTTTAGGTCCCATGTCTCTATGGGTAAGTTTGTACCATGCTCTTGAAAAAGCATCAGTAAAATACTCAAAATCATTCAGGAATTTGTTGCACACCTTGCGATACTCTGGATCTACCTTTAATGCGATATCGGAAGTCATCATCATCAAATCATTCGATTTCCCTGCTTCATGAGCATCTGGTGTTTTTGGAGCATTTTCATCCACCGGAGTCCATTGCACAGCACCTGCGGGACTTTCGGTCTTTTTCCAATCGAATTTGAAGAGATTTATCAAATAGTCATTATCCCAGTTGGTTGGATCTGGTGTCCACGAACCTTCAATTCCATTGGTCATCGTATATTTCCCAAAACCTGTACCTTCTGGATTCTGCCATCCCATTCCCATAGCCTGCAAAGGAGCAGCTTCCGGGGAAGGTCCAATTTTATCTGCGCTAACCATACCGTGACTTTTTCCGAAGGCATGTCCACCAGCAATAAGAGCGACGGTTTCTTCATCATTCATAGCCATACGCTTAAATGATTCCCGAATTGCCATCGCAGAATCCATAGGCTCCCCATTTCCTCCCGGACCTTCAGGATTTACATATATTAAGGCCTGATGTGTGGCTGCCAGAGGATTTTCCAGATCACGGTTTGGATCTGAAGGTTCTCCTTTCCAACGAAGCTTCTGGGTTACCATCTCTTCAGGATGTCCATCATAGTACTCACCAACTTTAGATTCTTTAAATGGTTTGCCATTCCAGAATTCTGGTCCCCAGTAGGTACTACGATCTGGCTCCCAGGCATCGCGTCTACCACCGGCATAACCAAATGTGGGGAAGTTCATAATTTCCAGTGCGCAGTTCCCGGTAAGAACGATAAGATCTGCCCAGGAAATAGATGCGCCATATTTTTGTTTGATTGGCCAGATAAGTCTTCTTGATTTATCAATATTCCCGTTATCCCACCAGGAATTGATAGGGCCGAAGCGTTGTAAAGCCTGTCCAGCTCCACCGCGACCGTCGGCAATACGATAAGTACCGGCAGAGTGCCAGGCCATTCGTATCATTTGAGGCCCATAGTTATTATAATCTGCAGGCCACCAGTCTTTGGATTCTACCAATAATTGCTTTATTTCGTTTTTAAGCTGTTCGAGGTCAATTTTATTGAAGGCTTCTTTGTAATCGAAATCGCTTAAAGGATTCGCAACCGCCGATTCCTGATGTAATAATTCAACCTGTAGTCGGTTGGGCCACCAATCATCTAGCTGCGGCTTCGAGCCAATTGCTCCGCCAACCCTTGTTCCTCTAAATGGACATTTTGCTAGATTGTCTGGATTATCCATGTCTTTCATACTGAATGTTTTGAAGTTTTGAAATGAATTAAAATAAGAACGTCAATATTTTTCTTCTGAAGTTCATTCTGAACATGCCAAACTTGGAAAATGGAGTAGATAAGATTTGATTCTCAACATTCTAAAAGCAAAGGGAGTTAAAAGGAAAATGGTGGACGTAATTAAATTTTAGTTTATGAGCAGAATTTAGGAAGATGTACCTGAAATTCAGGCTGTGCGGCGTTAAACTTTTTTTAAATATTTATCGCTTGCTTAAAGTAGACTTAGAGAATTCGCAGTGCACGATAGGTTGTTGTACGAAATTGAAAATAAATAGCTATAATTTCTTTTCAGTATTATTTCACTTCCAATAGTAAATTGTAGCAGGATTGTATTATTAGAAGAACAAATTAATCATGCGGGACGTTCCATGTTTTTTATAAGGCACCACTATTAGATTAATTGTAGATCCTTCATGATAGATATTAAATGCGGATTCGTATTCGCTCTAAATTCATCCCTTAATTCCTTCAGCCTTTTTTCGATCGCACTTTTACTACTTGGCCTGATATTCTTATCTTTTAATTCCTTTTGAATTTCGTCCTGGGTAAAACCATTTGCCAGATATTTCACAATATTTATCTCGAAATCATTTAAAGTAAGCACATTATTCTGGTTAAGGATCTTTTCGATTGACGGAGAATTATAATTTTCACCTTCATTCAAATTCAGAATCGCCTCTTTCAATTCTTTTAATCCACTACGGTCTTTGCAAACATAGGCATCTATATTTCCGCTTGCCCAGAGTTCTCTGACCGTTTGAGGATGGTCTTCTATCGAGTTCACGATAACTTTAAGTTGAGGATCTTCGAGTTTTAATGCCGAGATCAGTTCTTTTCCGGAAGTCAGTTTTTCTTCCCGGTAATCTGGTTTGAAGGAAAGATCACAAATTAGAAGATCATAAGGTTTGCCTTCCTGAATGGCTTTTTTTGCCAGAAGCCAAGCTTTATCACAATATTGCGCGTGATCTACCTGTGCAATTTTCAAATCTTTCAAAATAAAAGCGACAGCATGATTTATACTGTCCATATCTTCAGCAACCAGAACTTTTTTAAACATGTGAAAATTATATGGGAACCTGGATTAAAACCTTCAATCCTTTTTCCTGTTCAGTTTCAAAATTAAGTTTTCCTTTGATAGAAAGAATACGGTTTTCCATATTAAGAAAACCATTACCGGCTTTCAGACTTTGACGTGAAGTACCTATTCCATTATCAGAATATTGAACCTGTAAATTTTTGTTTTCTTCGGAAAATACAATAGCTACCAAACTGGCTTCACTATGCTTGTTCATATTAATCATGATCTCCTGAAGAACACGGTAAAGAATGATCTTTTTCTCCGGGCTTAAGCTTTTCCAGTTGATGCTGTTTTCCCCACGAAGAATTAGTCTGGCATCTGCTGGTAAACTGGAACTAAGCGTGGAGAGTAAATGGGGAAGGAAATCTGGTCCTGTTGGAATACTGCTATTTTCCCTGGAAATATTACGTGTCCGGTTATAGATATTTTCCAGCTTATCCATGAGCATATTGGTTGCAATCGTATCCATACTGCTCATAACATTGTAGACATCGTTTGCCAGTTCATCGTGGATTTTTTTGGAAATCCTGGATTCTGTACGATGCGCTTCGCGAATTTTATCCCTGGTATGTCTTTGTCTTAAGTAATAGAAGCCGAATCCACCACTAACTAAGACCAGTAAACTTCCTAATGATAATATGATAATCTGGTCCTGCAGTTGCTCTTTCTCTATAGCCTGTAGAGCAGTTTGATCCTGTAATTGATCGATCTCTAATTCTTTCTGTTCTTCGTCAAATGTAATTTTAGCGAACATATTTTTTGCCTGAATACTTTCCGTACGTATGCTATCACTCAGCTGAATATAGCGTGTTGATAGTTCTTTGATCGATTCCAACGGCGATAGCTGGATCAATTTTTCTATGGCATTTAATTGAGCCGATTTACTATTGAGTTCCCTCGCAGTAAGAAGCAGGCTATCTGCATAGAGTTTTGAAATATTCTCATCACTATTCCGGTAATAATTCGCCAGATGATCATAACTGGCGAGCAGGCCATTTTTGCCATTATTTAGAAGCCTTATATTCCTTGCTTCCAGCAATTCAACTTCCATATTAGCGGTAGAATCCTGCAACCACCTGGTGTAAGCCAGATTATCTAAGAATCTGGCCTTAGAGAGAATATTCGTTGAATCAGATCTACGCAGGATGCTTTTAAAAACAGCTATGGCTTCATCGTAATTCTTTTGATCCTGAAGAGAAAGTGCAATATTGTTAAGATTACTTAAGCTGTCTTTGATATTAGCAGCAAATGCAAGAGCGTTTCTCCATTCACGTATGGCATCACTTTGGAAACCCTGGTTACGATATGCTGTTGCAATAATGTTGTAAGCGGTACTAAAGTAAGTGGAGTCAATGGGATCCAGTAGTTTGAGGGCTTCAGCAGCAGTTTGTTGAGCTCCGGTATAATCTGTTAATCTGCTTTGTGCATCAGCCATTTCTATAGTTCTGCGCCCTGCCTTCGCAGAATCTCCATCCATAAGGTGTAATTTTCTGGAGATAAATGCATTTCTAAAATATTCTTTATAATCGTTTAGAGAGCGATGAATAATAGCTTTACGGTAAAAACCTGTGGCTTCAAAATGAATATTTTCATAGATCCTGGATTGATCGATCATTTTTGAGGAATAGACCAGAGAGCTGTCATAATACCTTAATTGATTAAAGCTATAGATAACGCCATCCAATAACTTGAGATGCACTGTATCATTGTCGATCCTGGAAGAGGTCAGACCATATTTAAAATTAGCAAGCATTTCTGCTGGCAACTTTGATTTTAATCCTTGCTGAAAATAATATTCTCCGCTGCCAGGTTCGATTTCTTCTGAACTGTTATCAGAAGCCTGGTCACAAGCGGTCAGGCTTAGACAAATACAGAGGTAGATCAGAAAATACTTTGAAATTTGCATTTAGCGAAAATATATAAAAACTGAGGATCCCAGAATACTTAATTAGAAAGTTTAAGAAATAGTAAGAATTCAAGCCAATCCAGCTTTTGCAGACGAATGCCGAAGATTTTATTAGGGGATATGATGTCACGGGACGGAGCAAATTCTGAAGTTGATAAATCACAATAAAATTCTAACTGTTTCTAATATAAATGATCACTTATACTTCGGAATATTTTAATATTCAGTTCTTCTGAAATTTATCGGGCCAGCTTCAGAAATAAATAATATCAAATATCGATCTCATTATTCCTAAACAAAGTAGGGGAGAGCTCTCTTTGTTTACTTCTGGTTAAATATTTCCGAAGAACGCCTCCAGAAACCCTATTTACATCAAATTCTATAACAAAAGCATCCGTATCCACCTCATGCAAAATTCTGTATGCTTTTTTGGTGTCTATCCTGTTTACAACCGTATGGATAATCTTTAGATCCTGCTTTTCTCCCTGACTTCCGTAACCTTTACTACCGTTATAGATCGTTAATCCCTGACCTATATTCTTAAGCAAAGCGATCTGCATTTCTTTAGATTTTTCAGTAACGATCATGAGTCCGACATAATCCTCGAAGCCTTCCAGAATTAGGTCTATAGTTTTTGCAGTAATAATATAGGTTAACACAGAGTACATGGCGACCTCGATCGAGAATAGTAAACTAGCCAGTAAAAAAAGCACCACATTGAACCAGAAAATGATAAGACCAATGGAAATTCCTGTTTTTTCATTGAGGAAAATACCCAGGATCTCGCTCCCGTCCAGAACAGAGCCATTCTTTATAGCCAGGCCAATTCCTGCACCCAGAAATAAACCGCCGAATATGGAAATAAGCAATTTGTCATCTGTTATGGATTGAAAGTTCTCGAAATGAATGATGAGGGAAAGTACAAGTACTGAAATGATTGACCGTATCACAGTTTTTCGTGAGATGGTAAACCAGCCTATCACAAAGAATGGGATACTAATGATTGGCAGAATAATAGAAATTTCTATCCCTGTGAGTTTGCTTAGTAGAATTGAAATTCCGGTTACTCCGCCATCAAGAAAGCCGTTAGGAAGCAAAAAAGCTTTTAGTCCAAGGCTGGCCAGAAAAACTGCGAGTGCCAGCTGACCAATTTCCCAAACCAAATTTGCCTGTAAAAATCTTTTTATCATACAGTACAGTTCTTACTGATATGAACCTCTCAGTTACCTTTTTCTGCTGATTTTATCTTATCAATTTCTTTCAAAATTTCATTCGCTTCATGCATTTTATCGTCACTCAATTTTCTATTACTAGTAGATAAGCGATGAGCTTCCTCAAGAAGTTGTTTGTACTTTAAATTTAATTTTTCAACTTCAGATTTCTTTTTAAATAAACCGAACATAACTTTTTCTTTAAATATAGGCTAAAGTCTTAATTATCCGGTTATGGCACGGCGTTCTTTTATATCGTTTAAAACAAATGTTGCGCTCTATTTCTTAAGGTTCAATAAAAATTATCTAATACTTCAGCTTTGTTAGCTGACATTGTATTTTTTCACCTCTGGCGGCTGGTTTGCCAGGTTCTTCAGCACATTCACACAACTTTGTAGTTCCGTAGTCATTGAGCTTTTCATGAGCATCAGAACGTGCCCATATGGATACCAGCGCATTTTCTTCCGGATCTTCTTCACAGTCCCCGTCAATTTCGAATGCATGAATAGTGTTTTCGTAAAAGTAAACTAAGGGATCCCGATCATACGATGAAGTGGTCCACATCCTGAATTCATCAGGCATTCCCGTATCAAACTGAACAACTCGTTCATTTTCATTTTCTGAAATGGTTGTCAACTTTTCGTTAGTATCCCTGATGGCAAAAGTTTTAAATTGATTTACACAGGATGGCTGGCGCATCGTATAATACAATTCAGAAGTAGCGTGGTTATGGTATGGATATAGAGTGTTTACAGCCTGAACGGTCATTCCAACCTCTGCACCAACTTTTTGTCCGTTAATCTCTTCAATACGTAACAATCCCCAATGTCCCAGAATTTCAGCATAAGCATATCCACCTCTTACATTTGCGGAATTTTTTTGATTCCTGTCACTTTCTTCAGCATACATTGGGAACCAGCCTACAGATGCCCAAAGATTTGGTAGTGATCTGGCACTTACATCATAAGGGAAATTTCGAGGAGTCTTCACCTTTTCACCGGTCACCATTTTGTAGAAATTCTCAGAGAAGGTATAACCTTTAGCTTTCACATCTGGATCGCTAACTTTAGTTTCAAAAAATTCTTGAAAAGTAGTCCTGTCAAGCCATTTTGCGACTTCAGACCTTGCCTCCAGTTTACCGCCGGGACTATAGAGCCAGTCAACATTTCCTCTGGCAGCGAAGCATGCTTTTGCAGCTTCAGAATTGTGCAGGATTTGGTAGATGTTTTTGACCATTAATTGCATATCGCGACGCTCCATCACACATAACTGACTAATTCCATCTACAGTTTCATAAGTTGCCACGTCTGAGTCAATACACGAACTTCCATTTGGAGAGGTCGTTAAAGCCACCGCATAGGCTTTAAGATATTGCAGGGATTCATCCCATAAAATATCGATATACTTTTGTTCCTCTTCGGAATACACTTCAGATTCTTCCAGGCATTTAAATTTTACATTTTTCAGATCTTTGGGATTGATAAAATCAGGAACTTTCTGAGCATAACTGAAGGTGATGGAACTAAGAAAGAAGATCGTACTCAGGATATAATTATAATTGTTGCTTATCATTATGAATTTAGTTTTATGACCAGAGAATTATGTAAACTTTTAGTTGCCTGAAAAGACAGTAAGCATCTGGAAACAGGTGGTTCTATCTCTAAAATAGTTCAATTTTAATAAACTTTAAAAGTTCCATCACTTCGGAAATATCTATCAGTGTAATTTTACTTCCGAAGGACATGATTAATTTTCATAACATTCAGGCTTCAGGTTCGAGCTGAACTCTGAAGATTATGATTTTATTCCCGTTTTTAAATAGCTTCCTTATACCAATTAGATTTGGATACTAAAGTTAGTTCTATAGACAATAATTAATATGTTGTCTACGCTGATTATTAACTATCCTTTTCAATTCGAATCTTTACAGATTTGCTAATGGGCGTATTACTACGCTCTGCAAAATGGTTGTAAGGAACTAAAGGATTGGTTTCAGGGAAATATGCTGCGATATTACCAGCTGGGATCTTATAAGGCAGCACCTTAAATTTGTAGGCGGTTCTTTTCTTGCCGTCATAGGTGCTGGTTAAGTTCACAATTTCGAATTTCTTCAAATTGCGCTTCTCCATATCCTTTTCATTTATAAATATAACCCGGCGCTCATTATATACTCCGCGATACCTATCGTCTAAGCCATAAATAGTGGTATTAAACTGGTCATGACTTCTAATGGTCATCAACATCAATTCATCTTCCTGTAACTGGTGGTCTGGAAGTTTGTTTAAGGTGATCTGTGCTTTGCCATTCGGCAACATACTAAAATCTCTGTGCCGCGCATTGTTAGGAAGGTAATATCCAAAACCTTTAGATCGCTCACTGGTCTTCTCAAATCCTTTTGCTACCAGATCGATTTTTTCCCGAATAAGTTCGTAATCTTCTCCCATTGCTTTCCATTCTACCGGATGATTTCCTTTGAAGAAAGTATGACCTAGATTCCCGATAATTTCAGGCTCGCTCATAATATTGCTGGACGCAGGTTTTAAAAGCCCTTTAGATTGTCTAATTCTCCCCATACTACTTTCCATAGTCAGGAAACGAGGATTACCATTTTTCTCGTCTTTTTCAGACCTTCCGAAAGTAGGCAGAATCAATGCTTTTTTCCCTGTAACTAAATGCGAGCGGTTTAACTTCGTACTAATTTGGACTGTTAGCTTACAATTATTGAGTGCCTGTGCGGTATAATCAGTATCTGAAGCGGCCATCAAGAAATTACCTCCCAAAGCGATGAAAACACTGGCCTTTCCGTCGTGCATTGCCTCCATAGATTCTACAACATCGATCCCTTTTTCTGTTGGCGGATTGAATCCCATATGTTCCTTAATGCGCTCGTTGAGATCTTCATCTACAAAGTGCATTATCCCCACACTTCTATCTCCCTGTACATTACTATGCCCGCGCACGGGACAGGTACCGGCATTTTCTTTCCCAATAGCCCCTTTTAGAAGCAATAGGTTCACGTATTCCCGAATGGTCTCCACTCCATTTTTATGTTGAGTAAGTCCCATGGCCCAACAGACAATAATTTTGGTCTTCTTTGCAAGCACCTCTACGGCTTGATTAATTTTTTCATTAGAAACTCCCGTTAATGCCAGTAATTCATCTTCATTAAAAGATTTCAGGTCGTTTATTAATTCAGCATATCCCTGGGTGTATTCCTTTAAAAATTCATGATCAAAAACTGTATGGTCTAAAGCATCTTTTTCAGCAAGACGTTTGAGTATCAACTTTACCAAAGGAATATCCTGGTTGATATTTACCGCTAAATGCAAGTCGGCAATATCTTCTCCGCCGCCAATCAATCCTTTTACGTTTTTGGGATTTTTAAAATTAACCAGTCCTGTCTCTTCTAATGGATTTATAGCAATTATATAACCTCCGTTTTCTTTGCACTTTTCCAGTGCAGACAACATTCTTGGATGATTGGTTCCAGGATTTTGCCCCGCGATCATCACCACTTCGGCTTCATAAAAATCTTCTAGTTTGGTACTTCCTTTTCCAATCCCCAAGGTTTCGTCAAGGGCGACTCCGCTAGATTCATGGCACATATTGCTGCAATCTGGCATATTGTTAGTTCCGTAAGCTCGAACAAACATTCCGTATAGAAAGGCAGCTTCATTACTGGAACGACCAGAAGTATAGAAAATAGCTTCGTTTGGAGAATCTAAACCGCGCAATTCTTCGGAAATTAATTCAAAGGCATCCTGCCAGGAAATGCTTTCGTAATGAATGCTGCCTTCACGTAAAACCAGTGGTTCTATAAGTCGGCCGAATTTATTTAACTGAAAATCACTTAATTCTGAAAGTTCTTCAACTGAATATTTCTGAAAGAAAGCGGCATCAATATGACTATGCGTCGCTTCATCTGCCAGCGCTTTTGCTCCGTTCTCGCAATATTCTCCGATTTTGGAAGGATGTTCAGGATCTGGCCAGGCACAGCTAGGACAATCAAAACCATCCTGCTGATTGATGGTGAAGAGAGCCCGCATAGAATCTACCACGCCCATTTCTTTGAAGGTATGCTTTACGGTTTCTCTAATCCCCAGTTTTCCTGCAGCATGGGTAACTGGATCTTTAAATTCAAGTTCCTGAAAATTAACCGGTCCTCTGTGATTTACGTTTCTATCAATTTTCTTTTCCATCTAGAGTGCAAGAGATTTAGGGTTAGGGTAATTATTAGATTCGTCTTCACCACGATCTTCCAGACAGGTAAAATCTTTTTCGAGTAAGACATCTATAGTTTTGCCATTTGAAGTTACTACGGAATGAGAAAATCCAACCCGGTTGTTAGTTTCCCAATTTTGTATCAGTGAATCTGAAATTTTTAAAGTGATCTTATTATCAGAAAAATGAATATCCAGTTGCTCAGTATCAGTAACCTTTACTTCGTATATGAAATCCAGTTTTGAGAAATTAGTTCTTTCTTCAATAGATTTTTCTCTGCATAAAAGCTCCACTTCATCTTTCGTTAATCTATATCTCACAGAATTTCCTCGAATCCTTATTTTCATCTTAATCTAATTTTATTTGGTATGGACTGTTTTCAGCAATCATTTAAAGTTAAGCTTAAAGATTTAAATTTATATTAGGAACAATCATGGAAATATAGGTTTTAAGATGCTTTTATGGTTTAGTGGTCACTTATGAATGATGAGGAACAATAATCGATTAGCATAACCTGGGTTTTAACCTGAATATGGTGATCTAGAAATTTGTTCAGTAATAGAAAACCAGACATGGAAACTGAAGTTTGTCAATTCTGAATTAGCTTATTTTTATATTCTGAAATTTATTTGAAAGTGATAAGAAAAAAAGCGATCGAGGTTTTTATACTTGCTGGAGGAGAAAGCAGAAGAATGGGAACAGATAAAGGTCTGCTCAATTTTAAAGGAACGCCCATGATCCTGCATATTATAAAGCTTCTCAATAAATTAGACTTGAAAACTAGTATTATTAGTAGTAATCAGGAATATTTAAAATTCGGTAAACCTCTGTATACCGATATTATTCCGAAGAAAGGACCACTAGGGGGATTATATACTGCTCTTGAATATTCTAATGCTTCAATGGTTCTATTGCTGGCTTGCGATATGCCTTCCATCAACGAAGAAGCAATTCAGAGTTTGATGACCTTAGCTGAAGCTGGAAAAATAACTGTGGCTACAGATTCCGAGCGAATTACTCCGCTATTTGCCTGCTACCCGAAATCTTTGAAAGAAAAAGTCGAGAAAGCTATTTTAGCTGATGAATTAAAAATGCAGGATTTTATAACCCGGCAATCCCATGTTATGTTAGATCTAAACGCACTAGAGAATACAGAGGTTCTACAGAATTTAAATACTCAAGAACAGTTAAAAGCCGCTGAAAATACAGAAACAGATGGAGAATAGTTATTATAAGTCTTAAACTTGGTCTATTAGACAATGCGATTGCTGTAAAAGTTCCGACGAAAAAAAAATGTGCTAGAATACAACCTGAAAATTCTAATTAGCATTTATCCATTTTTGTTTCTATTTCTTCGTTGGTGAAATCACTTAGGAGTGCAGATATCAAGGAATTAAATATCTGATTATATATATTATTCTAAAGCTTTCTAAATCTAAAATGACGGAGAGCTGCATTTTGATATCGACCTAACTGAAAATAAAAGTCTCACATCCTACAAAACGGAGATTCATAATTACTTTGATGGGCATAGGTATTCTGTCGTTTAGCAGGAACCAGAAGAGTGGTAGTCTTTCCAACAAAATTTTGGGATTAATATATTTTATAAAAGTTTCGAAGCTCAAGAACACATCACTATTCCTGATTGTTTTGCGGAATGGAGAATACCACTTAGGAGTCATCGCTATAGAGATGCTGCCGGAAAACTGGAAGAAGCTTTCATAAAGATCGTTCTAGGCCATTAGGTGATGATGACAATAAGTATTAGTAGAATAGTATACAGTATTTCTTAGATTGTTTGATTGTCCAGGCTGAAAGGATGTACAGGTTATTGGCACCCCTATTTATATAAAAACCTAAGATTTTTGGAAGAATAAGCATGATACTGGAATCTACTGAAATTAGCATGTTAAAACTAGATTATACAATAGTAAATAACAGAACACTTATCAATTATAATTAATAGACTTCTTCCAACGCCAAATATGTGCAAGAATTAACCCTGAAAGCAATAAGAATGCTTGTTATTAAAGTTAAAGCTAATATCCCGATTGAGTTTTACGCTAAATTTGCCGCTACTTAAAATTTTATGAAAAGAGCTCTAGTAAAATATAAGAAAAGTGCTTTTGGAAGGTACATTACTCGCAATCAAAAGTATGCTCCCATTATTTTTTTTATGGGTGGTTTTATCTTTGATACCCTAACATTAGGGAGAATAGACCGTATGTACGATACATTGGTTCTTTGTTCGCACATGACCTTAGTCACAATCACTCTTTATTTATATAATGTCGTAGATGAGGAAAGGTGGGAAGGTTCATTTATCAGGCGTTATCACGAATATTTTCCGCTAGCTATACAGTTTTTCTTTGGCGCACTTTCAAGTGCTTTTGTTATCTATTTTTTCAGGAGTGTTTCTCTGTCAAAAACTATGTTTTTCTTCATATTGCTGGTTCTGCTCTTATTTGCAAACGAGTTTCTTAAAAAGAAAATATCGAATAAATACCTTCAGTTTAGTGTTTATTTTTTTATAAGTTTCATCTTTTTTGCCTTTATGATTCCCACACTCATCAGGGAAATGAATACATTTATTTTTATCATTTCTGGACTTGTAAGTTTGGGGTGTACTTTAGCTCTTATCATGTTTATTTATAGTTCAAGCTCAGCTACACGAACGGAGTTAAGTTTACGAAGACTGATTAGTCTTATCCTTTCAATTTATATATCAATCAATGTTTTTTACTATTTCAATCTTATTCCACCAGTTCCGCTGGCATTAGATACAGGGTTGGTGGCTCATAATGTGCGAAAAATAAATAATGAGTACATAGTTACTTACCAGAGGAATCAATGGTATGTATTCTGGCGTAAACATGACATTAATTTTCATCGGAACGAAGGTCAACGAGTTTATGTATTTACTTCCGTTTTTGCACCTACAGATTTAAAAAAGCCCATATTCCATAGTTGGCAACATTTTGATCCCGAAACCGAAACATGGCAAGTAACTGATGATCTTGGCTTTGAAGTTGCCGGTGGTCGTGATAGTGGTTTTCGTGGCTATACTTATAAAAAGAACCTTAGAGAAGGTAAATGGAAAGTTGATGTGATTACTGAAGAGGAACTGGTACTGGGTGTTGTAGATTTTGTGATTATAAATACTTCTGAACCTCCTGAAGTTGGAGTGGTAAAGAAAATATTCTGACAACTGCTCCTTGAAATAGATATTAGGTGTTTATATAATATCTATTTGACTTTAATTATTATTGATTATTTCTAAAGAAATTATTCTTTAATACTCTATTCACATTAAAAAATGAGTATCATGGAGAATAAGTAAATATAAAGACTGAAAAATTTTAAGATGAAGTATAAAATAGAGGTGAAGAACGTTCAGATGGTCGATGAGATTAGAGAATATTGGACTAATGAAAATTATGTTCAATTGCTGGAAAGGTTTGATTATCCTAATGCGGATGATTCTAAAAATGAAAATTTAAGGGAGTTACTGTTTATGGCCATCACAGATTTTGAACCTGCTGAAGCAGCAAAATTAGTTCTGGAATATAAACTTGGAGAGCATCTGTCTGAAGGCCAAATAGACCAGATCTCTAATGATATGTTAGTAGATACAGTTTGCGAGGAATATCCGGAAATTGAACTGCAATCAACTTTGTTTCATATTAACCAATTACTTTTTAAAGCTTATAACGGCAAATTTCCAAGCTCTAGTGCAACAATTATAGAGTGCTCCATAGAATCACTAAATAATGATAATGAAACCTCCTTAACAGAGGAGATGGTATTAAGGTTACTCAATAATGGACTATCTGAAAGGAATATCGTTAGGAGATTATTTGAAGATCAATTGAAGGGAGAAAAAGAATTTCCGGAAGCAGAACATATTATCTGGGAACTTAAAAATATTGATGGCGATCAATATAAAATTACGACTTCAGGAAATCTGATCAAAAAAGACGATATTATTTCTTCAGAATGGGAAGGAGAAATTGAAGAAAGCAAGGGGTAATCATAGAAAAAAGAAGTTCGTAAACTACATTCCATATCAAATCTTCTTTTTATTTCCCAATACAGAAATATTGAACCCTTGCTATTGCTAGGTAAAATTACGAGGTACAAAAAAGGTACAAGAAATTAACACAAAAAATAGCAATAAAAATCTCACCATTTTTGTTTGTGTTCTTTCGTCGGAGAATTCACTTAACTGAAAGAAAAAGTTCAAAAATAATTTCTTCCAGGACATTAGAACTCATAAAGATTACATCACGATAAAATCTAAGTTAAATGAATCTTTATGAGATAGGCTTAAAAAGCTTTCTACAGTATTATTGAAAACTGAATTTAGGAGGTCTGGTTGCTTTCTCAGACAATGTATCTTTTGAAACCTTTAATTAATGTTACCATTCCTTTAATACCTTAAATATTAATGTTTTAGTAGTTTTGATCAAAAGCTTAAAATGTTATGAAAAAATTAATCGGTCTTTTCGCTCTCCTCTTAGTAGTAATAGGATGCGAAAACAGCAACAACAAAGAACTTTCAGAACAATTCGACAAACTAAATCGTCAACACGACAGTATTTCAAAGGTACATTCTGATTTCAAGAATAATCATGATGAAATGAGAATGAAGTATCAGGAAGTAAACGAGCGATTGGGATCTGCAAACATCCAGGATTCTACTGTATTCGATGAGGTAGCGCGACATAGCACAATACTGGAACAGCACGACGCAATTATTAAAAGTCATGATCAAATCATTGAAGATCATCAGGAAATGAAGGCAAATTTCAATGGAAAGTCAGATTCTGAGAAGAAAACCCAGATCGATGAAATGATTAAGACCCATACTAAATTAATGGATGAACATAGTAGTATGGAAGAAGATCATAAGGAAATGGAAAAGGAACACGAGACTATTATTGAAAAATTAAATAGCTCGAATACTTCTAGTTAATTTACAGAGATCAATACATAAAGCCGCTGATTGTTTATCAGCGGCTTTTTTTTTATAAAGAATTCAGTGATCAATGTTCTAAAACCTTTTCAAAAATTCATATTTCATATTCCAAGTGAGTTTTGAACTCTATAACGATTTAATCAGATAGGAGGTGCCAGACTTGTTATGCTCTTATCAGAATAATTTTTAAGCAATTACATTTTGTCAGAATATAGTAGTGTGTATATTTGTCAACCATGCAAAAAGCAACTGGACATATTTCAATACTAACTGCGCTACTAGTTATTTTTGCGCTGGTATCTCCATATGTTCACATCTTTGAGCATTCTATATCTAATAACTCAAATTTAGAAGATCACCAGCATCTTGTGAAAACTGACAAGAATATTGTGACTTCTGGAATGGATTGTAAAATTTGCGATTTTCATTTTTCAGGTTTCGATAATCCTGAATTTCTTTCTTTTGAGCTTTTTATTCCTTTGAAAGAGACTGTATATTCTCTATCTCTTACTCAAACTGTCTGGAATTCTCCAGATCCCTATTTTTCCTTAAGGGCCCCACCATACTTCCGTGTTTAACTAGTGATTTTTAATTTCTGAAGAATTTTTGCTTCAGGCTTTTTCACATTAATTATTTACGGTTTTACTAAATGAAACTTTTCTGGATAGGATTGATCTTATCCCTGTTTACTTTCAACTTGTTTGCTCAGAATGCCAATGATTATAGGCTTTCTGGTACAGTTAAGAATAGAACAGGGGATGCGTTGGATGGCGCTTACGTTAAAATTAACGGAAAGTACTTCTGGACTTCGAAAGAGGGGGAGTACAATACAAAATTAAAGAGCGGTAACTATGAAGTCCATGTTTCTATGGTCGGTTACAGGGATTTTGATACTATTATAGATCTGGACGAGAATCTCATTCTTAGTTTGAGTTTAGCTGAATCTGTTACTGGCCTTGATGAAGTTTTATTAGAAGGTCACGTGCATAAAAAGACCAGTCAGCAGGTTGTATATGTAGATAATGATTATCTCGAGAAGCAATTTAATGGTTCTTTAGCCTCGAGCCTTGAAAGAATACCTGGATTTAATGCTATGCAAATAGGTTCAGGGGCATCCAAGCCTATCATTCGTGGTTTAGGCCTTAACCGCGTTGCAGTGGCAGAAAACGGAATTAAACAGAAAGGTCAGCAATGGGGAGCAGATCACGGTCTTGAGATCGACGCGTTGAATGTGGAAAACCTGGAGATCGTAAAAGGCGTAGGTTCTATTGCCTACGGAAGTGATGCGATTGGCGGAGTAGTTCGAATCAATAACAACTCAATTCCTTCGGAAGGTTTCTCAGGAAGCATTTACAGTTTTGCTCAAAGTGTAAATAATAGCCTTGGAACTTCAGCGAAACTAGCCTATTCTGAAAACGATTGGTTTTTCAAAGCCAAGTTTACGGGAATATCCTTCGGAGACTATAGTCTTCCTACGGAAGAGATTTCATATCTTAATTTCAACATTCCGATATTTGATGAGAAGCTGAAGAATACTGCAGGAAAAGAGCTGGATTGGTATGCACAGGCCGGAATTGTCGAAGATGATTTTTCAACTACGATAAGTATTAGCAAAGTGTATCAAAAATCAGGTTTTTTTCCCGGTTCTCACGGAATTCCTGATATAAGCCGCGTTCAACCTGATGGAGATCTAAGAAATATTGAAGAACCTTTTCAACGTGTAACCCATTTCAAAGTCATCAACAACACAAAGTTTTTCTATGAAAATGGTCAGTTGGATTTGGATCTTTCCTACCAGAAAAACCACAGGCAGGAATGGAGCTTATTCCATACGCATTATGGCGGACAGGAACCTCCAGAAGTTGATCCAAATCTTGAACTGGATTTTAACCTGAAAACTTATACAACCAGAGCCATTTATCATCATAGCTTTAATCGTCAAAATGAGACGCAGTTGGGAGTTGATCTAAACTGGAAGGATAATGAAATTAGTGGGTTTAATTTTCTGTTACCGGAGTATCAAGCCGGGAATTACGCCATTTTCGGTATTCATGAATACGAACCTTCTGCCCGCAATCTATGGACTTTAGGTCTCAGGTTCGATTACGGAACAATCGATATGCAAAGCAATTATGACCCGAACCTTTATGAATTTCTGATAAGAAATGGTCAAACTGAACAACTTGCGAATTCTTACGCTCAACGTAGTGAAGGAGTCAAACGGAATTTTAGCAGTTTTAACGCTAGAATGGGTTGGGATCATACTTTCGATGAAAGTTGGAGCTCAAAAATAAACCTTGGTACAGCCTTTCGTTTACCTACGGCCATCGAGCTTGGAGCCAATGGAATCCACCACGGTTCTTTCAGGCATGAGCAGGGAGATCCAGATCTTAAACCGGAACAAGGTTTTATGGCCGATTTAAACCTTAATTATTCTAAAAATTCCTGGAATATCAGTTTGAGTCCGTATGCCTATTTCTTCAATAATTATATCTTCTTAAGACCAACTGGAACATTTTCCGTTCTTCCTCATTCAGGACAGTTATTTCAATATACCCAATTTGAAGCGTTGCTTAGCGGAATAGAAGTAGCCATCATCAAAGAGATTGGTCGCTGGCATTTCAACCTGGCTGGAGAATATTTACATAATAGGCAACTAACTTCAGATAAATCCAGAAATTTTCCGCTTCCATTTACACCGGCAAATAATCTTTTTACCGAAGTAGGTTACGAGTTATTCCTGGATTCAGAAATTTTTAATTTTTCTGAGATCAGCATCAATAACAGACTGGTCATGGAACAGGATCGCATTGCTCAAGGTGAGCTGGTCACTCCAGGTTATTCTCTTTGGGGACTGGAATGGCAGAATGAGATAAATTTGAATGGTTTTAGAGCTAATATTAATTTTAGAGTAGACAATTTTTTAAACGAACAGTATTTCAATCATACCAGTTTCTACAGAAGACTCCAGATTCCAGAAATGGGTAGAAATATTCAGCTGAACATTAAAATACCGTTTGGCAGTTAATGATTTCTACTATTACACATATCAGCCGATTATTAATTCTTCTGCTTATTGCTGGACCATTATTGCGTACTGCCCACTTTGTTCTGGATGATCATTCAGATTTTCATGAAGTAGGTAAGTTCAAAATTGAGCAGCAAAATATCCGTCATTGGTGTGAGCATTTTATACATGCTGAATATAAAGGTCTGCTGCCGGGTTATGATAGGCCGGATCTTTTCAGAAAAGTTTCAGAAAAGGAAAAAAAATTATTTGATGTTAGAATTAGCCAGGTTGTAGCAACAAAATTCAGCTTTGATATTCGGGGACCACCAGTAAACACGAAGTATTAAGAATTGCATTAAACACATAAAGACAAAACGAATAAATTATAAAAATTAAAGAAATGAAACATTATTTTAAAATTTTAGCCGTACTACTTACTGTAACCGCATTCACCGCATGTAGTGATGATGACGACGCTTTAGATAGTCAAAAACCAACAATTGTGATGAGTGAACCGGAAGATGGTGAAGCCTTCGAAATTGGCGGAGAGCTGCATTTTGATATCGACCTTACTGATAATGACGGTCTCGCTTCCTATAAAGTAGATATTCACAATAATTTTGATGGACATACGCACTCTGTTGTGAAGCAGGAAACAGAAGAGCCTTGGTCTTATCAGCAAACATTTCAAATTGATGGGAATCCAACAAGTTTCGAAGCTCACGAACACATCGCTATTCTTGAAGGAATTGCTGAAGGGGAATACCATTTAGGAGTCATAGTTGTAGATGCTGCCGGAAACCAGGAAGAAGCATTTGTAGAAATCATGCTAGGTCACGAAGGTGATCATGACCATGATGATCATGATCACGACGACGATGACCACGATGATCATGATGATGAATAATTAATACAGAGTATTACTTAGATTGTTTGGTTTACTAAGTAGAAAGGAGGTGCCTGTATTTGGCACCTCTTTTTTTATTATCACAAAATCTATATGAAATAGAGTCGACATACAAACTCTAATTTAGTTTGTATTCTTTGCATTTGTATAGCAGAAGAATGTTATTTAAAATTAATAGATAAGGGTTTATAGAGTTTTAATAATTCCTCTGGTAAATTTACTTCCCAACAAATAAGTTATCAGTTCCCTGTTTTACTGGGCTTAGCGAAAAACGAGGTGTAATCTAGGTACATGGCCATTGCAACATATTGAAAAGAAGTCACAAAATATTACCAAAAATGTAATCATTGATGATTTTACCGGTAATTTCTCCCTTATTAATGTAGAAAATATATTCGTCGGTCAAAAGCTAATTTGAGGCTTTTAAATCACAGAGATATCATTTCATTCACTTACAGAATTCAAATTATCTCTTATAATTACTCTTTGGTTAGTTTTTTTAATCGGGTCTTATAGGCCTGCAAATAGTATCTTTTTGTTTTATCATCTAAAAAGGAAGTCATAGTTAGGGTGTCTACCTGATCGGAACCGTTGAGCATGGAAGCCATGATAGTATTAAACTGCTTCGAGGATAAGCCTACCTGCTCGGCCAGGACTTTAAACTGTCCGGCGACATGGGTTTGGGCCAGGTTGGCCGGTAGCAGACCACTATCCAATGCAAAATCACTATCCTCAATATGAATGCGAGTATTCAGCAGGTCATAAGCAGGACTTAATCGATGATCTCCCATAGGGGTTTCCAAGATCGCAAAATTCTTCAGGTGCGCATCTCCGTTGGAAAACAAATAATTGAATAATAGAAGTTTAAATAATTTGGGTGTTTCCACGCGGTAGGCGGGAAGGTATTTCTTCATCAGTTCAAATAATTCCAGATAATTCCCTCCATATTTATAATGGTCCCCATGGGTCTGTGGGGTTTTACCGGCTAGTGAAGCAAAATCCTCTTTGGCCTTTTTGCTACCATCCGCCTGTACATCAAATCGATTGGTGATGTAGGCCGGGGCGCCGTTTTTAAAAAAGATGAGCGCATTTTCGGCGGTCTCGATTCCGTATACCTGCCGCGCTATCTGCATAGTCAAATGCTCATTGGCTGGCATCTGGTCCCTTTTTTTTCCGGAATTAGGAATTGGTTTTAGAATATAGGTACCCCGCTCTCCTTTTTTAATCAGGCGTAGCTTGTTCTTTTCCAGCAATACTGAAAATTTCTCCTGGACCCCAGATATGGAGATCCGCTTTTGATTCTCTTCAAATAACTTATCCGTAGGAGCGTCTGAATTTGGGGCCTCATAAGGCAGGATGTGGGACACCTTGCGTCCATCGAACACCCGTTTTAGGCTGGTTCGGCTATAGGTCTCAAAACCTGGGGCCAGGGTTCCGGGACAATGCGTAAGTTTTGGTATCATACGGAGGCTTTAAGTTTTTTAACGGTGATGGCCCCAACAGTATCATAACGGGCCGTAGACATCAGGATCCCAAAATAGTCATCTGCATCCAGGCGTTCTGCCTTGCAAACAGCTTGTCGATTCGTTCCTTCCGGAATCATATTATAAAAGAATGGAAATAAATATCTGGAATGGTATTCCTGTTGGGACCGGGGTAGGGTAAGACTAATAGGGGGATTGTCCGGATCGGCCAGCCAGTTGTCCAGATAGCGGAAAGTAAAGCCGCCGTCATCGTTCTGTTGGAGCATACCGGCCTCTGTTCCTTTATATAAAATAGCGGCTTGTCTCATTTAAGCTATATTTTTTTAACCTGAAGGGTAATCTCTAGACCTAATACATCAGTGATCTTTTGCAGGGATTTTAAGGTAGGATTGGCCTGTCCGGTCTCGATCTTATACAAAGTAATGATCCCAATATCGGCCATCTCGGCTAATTGTTCCTGAGTGATACGCATGTGATCACGTCGTTGTTGAATAAGCTTTCCGATGTGTACGATTGCTTCCATATTTTAAATGCTAAAACCCATAGTATATCGAGCATTTATAAGTCAAAATACCGGTTGGATTCAAAAATACATTAAAATCCATACTTTAATGAGTAATTTGATACTTTTATGCTGAATTATATGGAAAATTTACTATAATCCACATTATAATGAGGGTTGCAGAGTGTATTTTGGATGTGCTAGTGTGAAGAAATAGTTGAAATATGCCGGAAAATTACTAGCGATCATTACCTTTAGAAAAATATAAAAGAGTATGTATAAATTTTTCTAAAGGTAATGACAAAGGTCGATGAATTTTTTTTAAAAGCAATAGAAGGGAAACAATTGCTTTCCCAGCCTGACTCAATAAAAACAAAATAGGCATACTTCGATAGATGTAAAGAGGCAATCATATTTGGGATTCAAATCGTAATCTTCCATGGAAGTACCTTTACCGTCAAATTGAAGAAAAGTAAGTTTTAAACAAGGTTGATTTTAGAATTCTTCATTCATCCAATCATGAACAAACCTTTATAAGACTATTCAAATCTTCCCACCTACGCCTTTAAACTTTTCTACGAAGGATGAAATTTTCTGAAAAACACTTTGTTTTTTGGTTAAATATTGTGGATTTAAAGGACTCATTTTGGGCAGAATAGAATTTAACTCTGTACCGTTTTCACTAGCATATTCGCGTTTCAATGAAGATAAAATGTAGCGTTTGGCTGCATCTTCATTTAATTTGTCTTCCTCAATTAATTCTTCGGCTTCTTTCTTTTGTCTCTTCTGTGCATATTCAAAGAAAGCATCTATAATAGTAGATTTGTCCTTAATTTCATCTAATTCAGTGGAATTTATGAAATCCACTACTAAACTTTCTTTCGCTCTATTTCCTATGCTAGAACGTATTACACGCCTTATCTCTTCTACTAATTCGGCTTTGTTTTTTGTTTTCTTATTATTTTCAAAAATCAATTCAAGAATATAATCTAAGTTTATTTCTTGTGATTTTGGTAAATCTATTTCAAAAACTACATCATCCCAATCAATACTAGATTTTTCGGCTTCCTTCCCTTGCTTTTCTCTTCTAAACCAATCGCGAATATCATTATAGGTAGAGCGATAGTCCTGAACTGTTCTTTCTTTAAGCACCTCAATGCCTTGCATATTTTCAATATCTGCATCAGTTAAGAAGTTGACCTCTTTAAACTCTTCAATAGCCTCTGTGTCATTTTTATCTATTTCTTGAAGAGCTTTTAGATGGGTGAATTCATCATAATTCTGCAAGATGTTTTCGACACGCAGGTATTCCCCAAAAAGCTTAGAAAATTCTTTTTTCTGTTTCTATTTCATCAGGATTCGGAAATTTTTCATTTAGCTCGTTTACAATTTCCACGTAACCGCGACGCGCTTTACCTGTTGTTATATCAGCAAAACCTTCTAAATATTCTTTATAACTTTTTTCTAAAACGACATTCTTTGTTTTACTATCTCCAAAAAGAGTAATCGCATCTACCGTCGCTTTTTCTAAGTCTCTAAAGGTTACAATATTTCCAAAAGTTTTCGTTGCATCGTAAATACGATTGGTACGTGAAAAAGCCTGTATTAAGCCGTGATAACGTAGGTTTTTATCAACGAATAAGGTATTTAATGTAGGTGTATCAAAACCGGTTAAGAACATGCCTACCACAATTAAAAAATCTATATCTTGATTCTTTACCCGTTTTGCTAAATCGCGATAATAGTTTTGGAATTCTTTGCTATCTACCCCAAAACTGGTTTTTTGAATTATTAATAAATGTATTAACTAAATGATCAAAGAATTTCTCGTGTGTTGAATCATCCCATTTAAATCAACAAATGGCTCAACGAATCAGACTAAAGTGATTTTTGTAAAGTTTTCCGTTGGGTAATTGAGCACTAAACCAATAATCATCTGCTGGCATAGATTTACCATTATAGGTTCCATCCCATCCTTTCGAGATAGAGGAGAGCTGTTTAAGAAGTTTTCCATAGCGGTCGTAGATGAAAATCTGGACTTCAGTGCCCTGGTTAATACCCGTAATTTGCCATAAATCGTTATATCCATCATTATTAGGCGTGAAATATTTGGGGTAATCTAATAAAGTCACCTCCTTTGAGGCTATTCCACAACCTTTTTTGTCTCGAGCGAAAACAGTATATGATCCACCTGTAAGATCTTCGAAATAATTACTATCAGTGTAATTGATCCCATCAATGGAATATTCCAGATCAGCTTCTCCACTGGCAATAATTTCTATATAATTATCAGCCGACCACTCTCTGAAGTTTATTTCTCTAATTTGAGGTAATGCCGACCTTGTTAACTTAAAAACGCGGGTTTCTTCGCATAAAATACCATTTTGAAAAGTTCCAACTCTAAGAACATAATTGCTTTCTTGCTCAAGTACAACCTCAGAAGTAGTTGAAAGAACTTCTCCATCCTCAGTGGTCCATTCCCACATGTCAAAATTTTCTGGAATTTTTAATTTCAGAGAAGGTTCCAGGCCACAAATGCTATATATATCCTGAAGATTTAATTCCTGTTTTTTATTTACAACCAGGTGAAGCTGCGTTTCAGAAGAACATAAAGGATTTAGTTCATCTTCTACTTTAACCGTTAATGTTTCAGATTGAGCCACTTTATTATGGTAAAACTCAGGAAGAGGATTAGAAAGGGCATTTCCATTGCTATCATACCAAGAAATTTTTAATCCTGTTTGGTTTCCAACGATCTGCTGTGTCCAAGTTGCAGTACTAAAATTTGCAATTCCTCCTCCTTCATCACACGCGTAAATTGTGATGGGAGTATTTATTTCTGGTGCTTCCGAAGTTTTTAAGGTTAATGTTGTTTCAGAAAAACACATGGTTTCCGGATTGGTAACCCGCACAATTACCGTTTGTTGAAAAGGTTGATCATTAGTGTATGGTGATGAAAAATCTAGTATTTCAGTTCCGTCATCGCTAAAATATGTTAACTCTAGACCGGTTTGATCCTGAACAACTCTGTTGGCCACTTGAGAAATATCAAAATACTCTGAAATTCCGTCGGCATTCTCATCACATCCTATTAGATCCTCAACGGGATTAGCAACTGGAGCCGGACCAATAATGATATTAAAACTTGTTTCAGAATAACATTCTGTAGAGATATTTATCATTCGTGCGGTAATGATTTCTCTGAAGGGAATAGAATTAGTGAATATTCCGCTAGGTGAAAGTGAAATAACATTATTATTAGCATCAAAAAAAGTTACTTTAAAGTTGTTATTACCCACTGTAAGTTTCTCTGAAATTTTTTGGAGATTGGTTTCAGCAATACCATCACTATTCGAGTCACAAATAGTAACATCTTCTACGATAAAACTATCTGGTATAGGTTCAATGAAGAGGTTAAAACTCGTTTCGTCAAAACAATCTGGATTAAGTTCGTTAGCGACTTTCACGGTTATGGTCTCCTGCCCTTGAATAACGTTTATGTAATTATTTAGTTGATCTTTCTCGATTTCCTCACCTTTACCATTTAAATATGAAACGATCAAATTCGTCTGACTTCCAATTACTTGTTGCGTTACAGCAGAAAGATCAAAACCAGTAGCAATTCCTGTACTAAACTTTCCTTCACAAGCAACTAAATCAGTCAGTTGCTGTATTACTGGTTTGGGTGTGATAAAAATTTCAAATTCTCTTACATCATCACATCCGTTACCGGAGCTAAGAGTGAGATAGTAGGTACCAGAATTAATTGCTGATGCATTCGAAATAACAGGGTTGGCCTTTGTACTTGTAAAATTGTTAGGTCCGGTCCAGGAGTAAGATATTGCGCCAGAAGCTTCTAAATTTAAATCCTCTCCTTCGCAAACTCCGCTGGGAGCATTAGTGGTAAAGGAAGATAAGCAATCTTTAAATTTTACTAGAAAAGCATCTCTTTTCCCGCCGTGATTAATTTGATGTGCGCCGGGGGTTGAAATACCTGTATCACTATAAGTCCAGCCTAATAGATAAATTTCTCCTTTATCTGTGATGTCTAAATTCAACGAAGATTCGGAACTATTTCCTCCATAGTAGGTTCCCCAAATTCTTTCTCCGTCTTCGCTGAATTTCGTAAGATATAAATCCATTGAGCCTTCCACCCATTGAGATTGGAATCCATCAGGCGTTGAAATACCATTAGAACTATTGGTATCCCCCAGTAAAAAAATGTTATTATTCAAATCTACATCTACTTTGTTGTAGCCCCATGATTCAGTATCATTTCCACCATAAAAAGTACTCCAGATGATTTGGCCCGAAGAATCGAATTTTGCAAGAAAGCTGTCCCATTCGGCAACAAACTTTTTTGTTTCCTTATAAGCTCCGGGAGTGGCTATATCTGTGGCACTACGTGTATCCCCTGAGATTATTACATCGTTATTACTATCTATTGCTATCCCCTGTGCAAAATCATAATCTGTACCCCCATAGTAGGTACCCCAGATTCTTTCACCTGATGAATTAAATTTTGCAATGAATGCATCAGGCCAGGACATTCCGTCATAATTAAGATTTTCCTGATAGGCTCCAGGAGTAGAAATCTCTTCAAATGAATAGGTTGCACCAACAAAATAGACATTCCCTTGTTTGTCCAGAGTCACTTCATTAATTTCTTCTCCTGCATAAAAAGTAGCCCATATTCGATTTCCATCCTTATCAAATTTAGCAAGGATACCATTCCAATGGCCGTGAACATACGCATCACCGATTTCTTTAAAACTTCCTGGAGTAGATATATTTTGATGACTTGCGGTAGAGCCTACAGTATAAATGTTGTCCTGTTCATCGGTGATCACACTAGTCAGGTAATCCATGGTCTCTCCGCCAAAATAGGTTCCCCATAACCTAATTCCAGCTGAATTAAATTTTACAATGATTCCATCACCATGGTTTTCATTGTTTTCAGAATCGTTCAATGAGGTTTGATGGGCATTTGTAGTGGCAATATTATCTTTACTTGATGATTCCCCTGTGCAAATTATATTATTGCTATTATCTATGGCGATACTATTAAAATACGCACCTTGAAAACCTCCATTGTAGGATGACCAAAGAAGGGTTCCTGAGGGATTAAATTTGGCAAGAAATGCGAATCTCATATTTTCAAAAAGGCTTTCCGGAGGACCAGTTGTCGCAATGTTAGAAGAGCTTGAACTAAATCCAGTAATAATAGGATTACCGTCTAAATCTGTTTTGACATCTCCTATGAAGTAAGATTCATCTTCCTCTCCTCCAAAATAAGTAGCCCATTCCCTTACCGGGGTAGGGTCAATGGTTAGAGTGTCGTCTACACCTTTATATCTTTGAGGCATTTTAAACCCAAAAACAGAATCCGTAATTTGAATAAAATTGATCTTTACTGGTATTTTATTCTTATCAGTTCCAAACCAACTTGCTGGAAGGATCTCTTTCATCTTGCCGTGTCTTGTTCTGAATTCGAGGATATTATTTTCTAGACTAACGTCAGCACCTGTAAATTGCATTTTTATATCCTCAATATTGCTTCCCGGCCTAAGAATAAAATTATATTCCACCGGTTTTGTCCTGTCTTTTGGAGTAAAAAATTCCAGGTCGATATCTGGATAAAGCTCTCTATAAATAACCTTACCAAATGAGGGTACGTTAGTAATACCGTCCTCGATTCCTGGTAAATTATAATAGTTCACCTTGTTAGAGGTAGGAAATTTCTCAAGCAGTTGAACATCTGGATTTGAATTTAGAAAGTTAACGTCAATCCTATGAATGAAAAGCATTGAATTTTTTTCCATCTGGGGTTTAATCTGTTTGGGATATGCTTTTTTAATCCTCTGATCATTACTTACCTTTGACTGCTCCTTTTCGTAAACATCATAAGAAAAGCCTGTTTTTTTTAACTGAACATTCAGACCAGGCGTAGGAAGAAGGTAAAGCACATCTGAATTGGGTAACCCTATCTGATCAAGTACCTGCCCTAAATTTTTACGAAAAGCGCTAGGAGAATTTCCATTGAATCTTATGTTTTGGTCTTGAGAAAATACAAAAACTGTGTAAAGAGTTGCTATTACCGTAAATAGCATTTTAGATCGGTTGAAAGTCACGTAGTTGTTTAAATTTATTGGTGAAGGGCCTTTAGATAAAATTGTTAACACTTTTTAACTTTCGAAATATAAAATTAATAATGGAGATTTATAAGATAATTATGAAGTTTCGAATTATTGAAAAGTCTATTCAATCAATTTAGCTTTGAAAAAATTTTTAATAAGGTTTCGTGATGTTCAGAATTTGGTGTTCGAGTAGGAGCATTTTTTAGAGTGTTATAATGATATCTTTTAGCATCAGGTCTAAGAACCAATCCAGAGTTTATAAATAGATTTTTAAGCGTTATCGAATTATTAGGAAATGTTTTAACTAGATAATTAAAGAATTCCCTACAACTAGGACCATCCATTTTTAAATGCAATTTTGAACTATGGCTATTCCAGCCTTTAAGAAAAACATTTCTAAAATCTTCAATAGAAGTTTTTTCCTGATCAAGTAGATCAAATCTTACCATATCATTATACAAATGATTTATTTGAAAATCTGAAATGGATAAGTTGAAATTATTGAATGGTCTTACAGTTTTGATTTTTAACTTTTCTGAAAAAGAATATTTAAATTTTTCTCCCCAAGAAATGACAAAAAAAAATAAACCTAATGAAAACACGAGAAAGGCTAATAACTGAATTGGTATGTCTGATCCTCTATACGATTGATGAAAAGAAAACATCAGGTGCATTAAACTAAGGCCGATAAGATGAAAAAGTATTCGAGGTTTCTCCAGATACCCGGTTGTGCGGGAATTTGAATTAATAAAGTAAAAAAAGATAGCTGGTGCATAATGAATAGCCAGTCGGCTATAGATAAAAATAAATGCTAGGCTAGTTAAGTATGTAAATAAATCAAAATTCATAATCCATCTGAAGCTCAGGTATTAAATAGGCAGCTTCTTTTTTCTTTTTGTCTACAATATTAGCATAAACCTGAGTGGTTCTTATTTCCTTATGGCCGAGCACTTTTGAAACAGTATAAATATCTGCGCCATTTTCAAGTACAAGAACAGCATGAGTATGTCTGGCACTGTGGAAGGTTATATGCTTAGTGATATCAGCTCGCATACACCATCTAAGAATTTCAGCATTAAAGTGGGCTCCATATTTTAAACCCTGGAAAACTCTGTCACTTCCTTTCCTTTTTTTGCCTAATAAATTTCTGGCTTGATCCGAAATATATTGATATTCTTGCCCAGATGTCTTTTTTTGTCTAAAAATCAGTCTAAAGCCTTCATCTTCATCACGCACCTCGCTCCAGTTTAACTTATTGATATCACTCCATCTTAAACCGGTCAAACAGCTAAATAGAAATGCATTTTTTAAAACCTGATGTTTGCATTTTGCTTTGGCCAAAGCCTGTAATTCTATGTGAGTTAAATATTCTCTTGAAGTTTCTCCTTGGGCAAATCCTTTTACTGTAGAGGCAAAATTTCTGCTGATATAGCCATCGTCGAAGGCATTACGTAAGGCGGCTTTAAATTTATTATAATAGGTATATTTTGAATTTTGAGATAGGGGAGTGTTTGATTTTGTTCTGGCTGTTTTATTCAAATGTTTTTTGAATCCCAAAACAAAATCTTCATCTATGTCTTCAAAGATTATATTTCTTTTTTTACAATAGTCTTCAATATGATTTTGAGCAGCATCCCAATTGTCATAATTGCCTTTACTCTCATAACGCTCTTCCTTTAACTTGTCGTAATAAGTAAGGAACAACAATTTATCCTTTGATCTATCTTTGATGCCATATTTCCCCTGGGCATATTCAGCCCGGCGAATGGAAAGAATCTGTTCAGCTCTTAAAAGAGTTTCTTCATTTTGCTTTTTTTCGAAGGCACTTTTAGGATGGATAATGAGATATTCTTTTAAATATTCGAATTCCCTATTATTTTTTGATTTTCCGTTCTCATCTAGGATTTTGCCCTTATAGTAGTCAATATAAAGACTGTACTTGCCGGTAGCTAATTTCTTTTTTCTAAGATTAATTTTTATATCACTGTCTTTACTATAAAGATAGCACAAAAATGTTTACGAGGTGCACTTTGTGCTTCTTGTAAATAAGTTTTAACAACGAGGTGCACTTAAGGTGCATAAATAGGTGCACAATAGATAAATAAGGGAAAATGAGTAGAGTATTTAAAACACTTTAAAGTATTGTTAACATTGATTTTGATGTGATTTGTCAATAATTGAGGTCAAATAAAATCTTCTGTTTATTTCCCAATACAGAAATTTGCGAAAATATTACCCAGCAGATCGTCATTTGTGATTTCCCCGGTGATCTCACCAAAATGATGTAAGGCCTGTCTTATATCTATGGCTAAAAGATCTCCGGAAAGGTCTGCGTTCAATCCATCTTCTACTTTATTGATCTCTTCCAGGGCTTTTAATAAGGCAGCGTAATGTCTACTATTAGTTACAATAGTATCACTATTTCTAAGTGCTCCGGTATTTACAAATTCCCGTAATCTTTCTTTTAGTTCTTCCACACCAGTCCCTGTTTTAGCAGACAAAGGCTGGAAACTTGTATTCGAAATAAAACCTAAATGGGCCTTGAGATGATCAAGCTCTTCAGAAGTCAGTCGATCGGTTTTATTTGCGATAATTATAATTGGTTTTTGAGGAAATTTGTTCTTGATCTTCTCAATTTCAATTAAAACCTGCTTCAACCTTTCTTCATCATTTTCTATGCGGGAACTATCCACCAGGTAGACCACAACCTGTGCCTGACCAATTTTTTCAAATGTTTTCTTGATCCCAATGCTTTCCACTACATCCTGGGTTTCTCTGATCCCGGCAGTATCTATAAACCTGAATCCCACACCGCCAATACTTAGTTCATCTTCGATCGTATCACGAGTGGTTCCGGCAATATCTGATACGATGGCTCTTTCTTCGTTTAGAAGTGCGTTGAGCAATGTAGATTTACCAACATTTGGTTCACCAACGATGGCAACCGGGATTCCGTTTTTAAGAACATTTCCAGTGGCAAAGGAATCTATTAGTCTTTTAAGAACAGTCTGTATCTTTGCAACGAGGGATTTGAATTGATCTCTGTTTGCAAATTCTACGTCTTCTTCGGCAAAATCAAGTTCAAGTTCAATAAGTGATGCAAAGTTCATGAGTTCTTCACGCAATTTCTGAATCTCATTTGAAAATCCGCCACGCATTTGTTGCATAGCCATCTGGTGAGAAGCGGCATTTTCAGAATTAATAAGATCAGCTACAGCCTCTGCCTGGCTAAGATCCATTTTTGCATTTAGGAACGCGCGTAAGGTAAATTCCCCAGCTTCCGCAGAACGGCAGCCTTTTCTAATTAGTAACTGAATGATCTCCTGCTGAATATAGGGACTCCCGTGACAGGATAGTTCCACGGTTTCCTCACCGGTATAGGATTTTGGAGCACGAAAAACCGAAGCTAGTACTTCATCGATCGTTCTCTCTCCATCCACCACATTTCCAAGATGAATGGTATGAGTAGGCTGCGATGAGAGTTCCTTCTTGCT
Organism: Gramella sp. Hel_I_59; assembly: GCF_006714895.1. Lineage (NCBI taxonomy): Bacteria > Pseudomonadati > Bacteroidota > Flavobacteriia > Flavobacteriales > Flavobacteriaceae > Christiangramia > Gramella sp. Hel_I_59. Next base: position 1,603,984 of record NZ_VFME01000001.1, read on the forward strand.
TTTAGCTTTGAATAATGGGGTTACTATATTAATGGCATCGGGGCCGGAAACTCTAATTACAGCGATGGCACCGGCTCCTGAAGGTGTCGCGAGAGCAACGATAGTATCAGTCAATTTCATGCGGCAAATTTATGAAAGAATTCATTGCTGTAGCAAATTCTGTAACAAACATAGGTTTTTACCGTCTTTTAAGTAGAATACATCACTAACCATCAAAAATCAAAAAATGAGAGAAGACAATCAATTACTGGTCATCACACATCTAAGTCAGTTACTTGACCTGGTGACCGGCATAGGGGGATTTATCGTTCCGTTAATTATATGGGCTACCCAAAAAGATAAAGTAGCAGGGATGGATATGCATGGCAAAATGATCATCAACTTCCAGATCAGCATTTTTATATACAGTATTATCTGTATTCCGCTTATCATCTTGTTTGGCCTCGGAATCATTTTACTAATTCTTGTTGGTTTGCTGGCGCTTGTTCTGCCTATTCTGAATGCGATCAAAGTAAGCAATGGAGAAATGCCATATTATCCTCTTACCATTCAGTTTTTAAAATAGTATTGCTGAAGTATAAGAATAAAAAAGCCCGTTCGATCGAACGAGCCTTTTTCTATGATTTGAGAATTTTGTTTAGCTATTAAGCATTACCGGCATAACCAGCATGGTAATTTTTTCTCCCGGGTCAAGCCCATCTACAGGAGTTAGAATTCCAGCTCTGTTTGGCAAGCTCATTTCCAGCATCACCTCGTCTGCTGTAAGATTTCCTAACATCTCAATAAGAAAGCGCGAATTAAAACCAATTTGCATATCGTCGCCCTGGTAATCACAGGTCAAACGTTCTTCAGCTTTATTGCTATAATCCACATCTTCTGCTGAAATATTTAATTCAGCTCCGGCGATCTTAAGTCTTACCTGGTGCGTAGTCTTATTAGAGAAAATCGAAACCCTTCTTACAGAACTCAAGAATTGATTTCTTTGAATAGTAAGTTTGTTCGGATTCTCTTTAGGAATTACTGCTTCGTAGTTAGGATATTTTCCGTCGATCAACCTACAGATCAACTGAGTATCATCGAAAGTAAATTTAGCGTTCGAATCATTGTACTCGATTAAAACTTCAGATTCACTTCCTGCCAGAATTCCTTTTAAAAGATTCAAAGGTTTCTTCGGCATGATAAATTCTGCTGCTTCATTCGCCTGAATGTCTTCACGTGAATATTTTACAAGCTTGTGAGCATCTGTCGCTACAAAAGTTAATCCGTCTTCCTTAAACTGGAAAAAGACACCACTCATTACTGGTCTGAGATCGTCATTTCCGGAAGCAAAAATTGTTTTGCTAATTGCTGAAGAAAGAATATCGGCTTCCACGATCGTGCTACTAGGTTCGTCAAGAGCAACCGGATTCGGGAACTCTTCACCATCGGCATATGCAAGTGCATATTTACCATGGTTCGAACTTAATTCTATCGTGTTATTGTCTTCAACTACAAAAGTTAGAGGCTGCTCCGGAAAGGTCTTCAAGGTATCCAGAAGTAGTTTTGCAGGAACTGCGATCTTTCCTTCTGAATCTGACTCTACTTTAAGCTTTGCAGACATGGTAGTCTCAAGATCTGAAGCAGATACAGTTAATTCGTCATTCTGAAGGTCAAAAAGAAAATTATCTAAAATTGGTAGCGTATTGCTATTATTGATTACCCCTCCAAGTATTTGTAGCTGTTTCAGCAGGTAATTGCTGGATACAATAAATTTCATCGGCTTTTATTGATTTATTTTGAATCAATTACAAATATATTTCAATATGTATAAATTGACCCTTTAAACCTGTAGTTTTTATTAACAGAAATTATCTGGTTTACATAGATAAGTTGCTGTAAAATATATTGTTACAGATTTTTATTCAGTAATAATTGTTAATATGTTCAAATTGAATAAGCTGTAGCCTTCTATCGAAGTTTAGCGTATATATCTTCGTTTACGGAAGTAGTTAAGGGCAGCACCAAGCAGTGCAAGCAATAACAATGGTGCGGCAATAGCAATGATCTGCCACATTTCGCGTTGCGTGGCAACTTTGTCCTTGTTTAGAAATGCCAGTTTAATCTCTTTTGTCCTTACATCCACAAGTCCAGAATCATCCAGCAAATAGTTGACCGTATTTAGCAAAAACTCTTTATTGCCGTAGGTCATCCCAGTGTAACGTTCAAAACCAAGTTCAAGTGGTTTTCCTTGCTGCAGGTCGTTTTTGATCACATCACCATCAGAGATTACCACCATTTTGGTGTTCTCGCTGTTATCCAGATGCGCTGTTTCAAAAGGCTTCAATCGATTACTGTAAACAGATTTAAAACTGCCTTCCAGTAATACTGCCAAAGGTTGTTCACCTGCATTATAACTTTCCATTACTGGCTTTGAACCTATGATATCCAGTCCTATTTGCAGCGGTACGCCTTCAAGCTTTGTTTTAGGAGAACTGCTAAGTAAAACAGTTTTCTCAAGGTCATTCTCCAAAAGATCGATTGGGTTGGCGTAATTAAATTTTACGGCTTCAATATTGTTGACTATTGGATGATTGGCTGTAGAACTTGTAAGCGGACTATAATACCATGGATATGGATTAAAACGTGTTTCATTTCCTGTTCCACTCGCAAGAATGATAGGAGCAGAATAAAGGTCATTTACCAGTTCTGAATTTATGCGCAGGCCATAAGAGAAGAAATAGTCGCCAAGGTTTAGATTTCTCGGTAGGGCAAGTGCTGAACCTCGTTCATTAAAAAGGCTGTCATTCTCCATACTGGTCATTTCTGCAAGCCAGAGCATTTTGCCGCCGTTCATCAAATATTGATCGAGTACATACTTCTCCTTTTCAGAATAAGGTATTATGGGTTTCGCTTCGATCACCAGGTCATAAGACTTTAAGTCTTCCAGAGTTTTCTGCGGATTGCTGGTAACCGAATCCAGCGTAAAAGGTGCCAGGAAATAATATTCCTGCACGGTTTTGATAAAGTCGGCTATTCTCGCGTCTGGAAGTTCTCCATTCCCGCGCATTACCGCTATCTTTTTCTCTCTTGGGTAGATAAGTTTGTTCAAACCATCGGCAAAAGCATATTCTAATTGCTGTACGGAAGAATTTACTCGCTCCTCGTCACTTGCGCCAATCTGATTTTTTAGCAAAGGAATTTTGACCGTTTTATCTTCGAAATTAGCAATAGCCCACGGAAAAATAATGGTTTCGCTGTTTTTTCCGTTTTCCTGAACATTGAGTCGGGCGGGAGTCATCCCTAATTTATAGAACTCTTCAGCAATGGCATTGGCATCATCACCTTCAGCTAAAGGATCGATAAAATTGAATTTTATATTCGAATTATACGCAGCAAACTCTTCAAGCATTTGCCTTGTTTCTTCTTTTAACCGTCTGAATTCCGAAGGAAAACTGCCTTCAAGAAATACATCTATGATTATAGGAGAATCGACATCGTCCACGATCTCTTTGGCTGCTGAAGACAGACTGTACCGCTGGTCTTCTGTAAGATCCAGTCTTGTAAAAAAATTGGCAGCAACAATGTTAAGCACGATCAAAATGATCAAGAAAATCAATAAACTTGATATGTTCTTATTACGGATCATCTTCGGTTTTTTGCTGATGAAATATTTACCTGCGTAAACTTCAGAAATAAAGCTATCACACTAACAAAATATATTAGATCACGAGTATCCAGTACACCCCGGCTAATACTACGATAATGATAACTTATTCCGAAGTATTCCAACAAATAGGTGAATTCTCCAAAAATGTTGATGGTGGCGAGTGCTTCGAATGCATAGTAGATGGCAAAACAAAGGAAAACGCCGAGTAAAAAGGCCACAATTTGATTAGATGTGATACTGGAGGCGTAGGTGCCAATCGCGGTATAACTTGCTGCAAGAAAGATCAAACCAAGGTAAGATCCAATAGTTGCGCCGGTATCAAAATTATAAGCTGTCTGTCCCAGTTCTCCAATGGCTAACAAGTAAATCAAGCTAGGAATGATCGCAAGAAGTACTAAAATTAGTCCGCCAAAATATTTACCGAATACAAGATCCCAGTTACTAATGGGGCGGGTTTGCAAAATCTCCATGGTTCCCATGCGCTTTTCTTCGGAATAGCTGCGCATACTTATCGCAGGAATCAGGAAAATAAAGATCCAGGGTGCGAGATCAAAAAATGGTTTTAGATCTGCAAAACCGCTATCCAGAATATTGTAACCTCCATTAAAGACAAAAAGGAACAGTCCGCTAACCAACAGAAAGACACCAATAACCAGATAACCGGTAAGGTTTGCAAAAAATGATTGTATTTCTTTTTTAAAGATCGCGAACATTTAGTCCAGGCTTACAAGTTTATCAACACTCCAGGCTTCGGGTTTTGCATTAAAATGAACTTTCGTTTCTGCCCAAACCTTTTTAAATAGATCTGAATGCCGATAGTTCTCCAAGGCATCTTCATCTTCCCAGTAACTATAAGTAAAAAATGTATTCCTATTGTTTTTATCACGGTATAGTTCCAGAAATTGACAACCTTCAAAATTTCTGATCTTGGATTTTACCTGTTCAAAGTTGTTCAGAAATTCTTCGATCTTATCTTCCTTAAAGCCCATTTTTACAATTCTCACGAACATCTATTCAAAATTTATGGTTACAGTGTCGAGATATTCCAGGCCAAATAAACTGGCCGCACCACCCACTGTATTGGGATTACTTTTATAGATCGCAAGTTCTATATAGCCGGCAGAATTGAACACTGCCAGTTTCTTACCATCTTCTTCTTTCCTGTTTTCCTTCTCTACTTCAAAATTAATGGCATGACTGTAGGTTTCATAAATAGCATCGAAATTATGTCTGCGCGCACTAATTTTAAAGGCCCGGCCTTTGCCAGTACTTTCAAACAATTTTCTAGAAATATTTGTGATTACATTTCCGTAGTTATCAATATAGATCACGTGTCCCAGTATCTGGTTCTGTTCGCTATTAATAATGGGTTCGAACTGTTTGAGGTGTTTAATTTGCTCGATATTTTTACCAATTACTTCCAGCGTTCCACCCCGGGAGATATGACAGGCTACTTTTACAAAAACGTCCAGTACAGGAAAATTGGTTTGGATCTTATCATGTATATTGATTTCCACGATTTTCTCCGGTCTAATTTCTGAAGCTAATAAAGAAAGTATCCCGTTGTTGGCACAAATAAAATAGTGGTCATCCAGTTTTACTGCGAGATGTTTGTTCTCTGGTGTAAGTTCTGAATCGATCCCAATAATGTGAATACTTCCCTTCGGAAAACTTCTATAGGCGTTCTTGATGATATAGGAAGCTTCACTAATATGAAAGGGTGAAACCGAATGTGAAATATCAACAATTCTAACATCACTTAGCTCATTGTAGATAGCACCTTTAACCGCTCCAGCGAAATAATCCTTCTCCCCAAAATCGGTCGTTAAAGTGATGATTGCCATAGGCGATTGTTAATATTTTTTTAACCTGAAACAGGTAATTTTCCTTAAGTTTGTATAGGTAGCGAATATAAATTTTATTTTAGTGATTCGCTCGAGGACAGCAGTCAAAAGTAACGCTTTTCTCAGCCCAAAATTAGAACATACAAATACGAAGGACAAATAAATTCTAACTGAAAAATTCACAATGCTTCATCTAAAATTCTAGCTTTTGAACGAACTTCTTATTGAACTCTCAGAAATAAGCCCACGCGAATTCTTCGGGCAACAGAACGAACATATCGAACTACTCAAAAAATACTTTCCCAAGCTCAAAATAGTTGCCAGAGGTAATAAAATAAAAGTTTTTGGCGATGAGGAAATGCTGGAGGAGTTCGATAAGCGCTTTTCCATGTTAATGGATCATTTTGGAAAGTATAATAAACTGGACGAAAATACTATTGAAAGAGTTCTCACCAGCGAAAGTGAAGAGGATTATCAAACTACTAAAGAAAGTGGCGAGACGATCGTTCATGGTTTAAGCGGAAAGGTGATCAAAGCTCAAACTGCGAATCAACGCAGGATGGTAGAACTTACTAAAAAGAACGACCTTGTTTTTGCTATTGGACCGGCTGGTACCGGAAAGACTTATACCGGCGTAGCACTGGCGGTAAAAGCTCTTAAGGAGAAGCAGGTCAAAAGGATCATTCTTACCAGACCCGCCGTAGAAGCAGGTGAAAATCTTGGATTTCTGCCGGGTGATCTTAAAGAAAAACTGGATCCTTACATGCAGCCATTATATGACGCATTAAGAGATATGATCCCACATGAAAAGCTCGAATTGTTTATTGAAAAAGGTGTTATCCAAATTGCACCCTTAGCATTTATGCGTGGGAGGACTCTGGATGATGCTTTTGTGATCCTTGATGAAGCACAGAACACTACGCACGCTCAAATGAAGATGTTCTTAACCAGAATGGGAAAACATGCGAAATTTATGATCACGGGTGATCCTGGACAGATTGATCTGCCTAGAAGAACTATTTCTGGTCTTAAGGAAGCATTACTGGTGCTAAAAGATGTGAAAGGTGTTGGTATGGTTTACCTTGATGATAAAGATGTTATTAGACACCGACTGGTCAAAAAGATCATATCTGCTTATAAAACTATTGAACACAACGACTAAATTTTCAACTCGTGAAGAGTAAAACAATCATAAAAACAGACTTTCAATTTCCGGGACAAAAATCTGTCTACAAAGGAAAAGTCAGAGATGTATATACTCTGGAAGATGACAGGTTGTTAATGATCGCGTCAGATAGGCTTTCAGCTTTTGATGTAGTGATGCCTAAAGGGATTCCGTTTAAAGGTCAAATCCTTAACCAGATCGCTACTAAAATGATGGAAAAGACTGCGGATATCGTCCCAAACTGGTTGGAAGCAACACCAGACCCTAATGTGGCAATCGGTAAAAACTGCGAGCCATTTAAAGTTGAAATGGTTATTCGTGGTTATCTATCTGGTCACGCTGCCAGAGAGTATAAAGCAGGGAAGAGAGAATTGTGTGGAGTTGAGATGCCTGAAGGAATGAAGGAAAATGATAAATTTCCTAAACCTATAATCACTCCGGCTACGAAAGCAGAAATGGGAGATCATGATGAGGATATTTCCAGAGAAGACATTATAGCAAAAAATATAGTTTCAAAGGACGATTACCTTCAGCTTGAAGATTACACTCGTAAGTTATTCCAAAGAGGATCTGAAATTGCTGATCAACAAAACCTGATCCTGGTAGATACAAAGTACGAATTCGGGAAAACTTCCGAAGGAAAAATAGTATTGATTGACGAAATACATACGCCAGATTCTTCAAGATATTTCTATAAGGACGGCTACGAAGAAAGACAGGCGAAGGGCGAAGCACAAAAACAACTCTCTAAAGAGTTCGTTCGGCAATGGCTCATAGCAGAAGGCTTTCAAGGACTTGAAGGTCAGGAAGTACCTTTGATGAGCGATGAGTACATCGAAACGGTTTCTGAAAGATATATTGAGCTTTACGAGAATATTACCGGAGAAACTTTTAAGAAGGCTGATATTAGTGATATCGACGCAAGAATCGAACAGAATGTGCTAGATTATCTTGAATCTCACAACTAATAGGTTCATAATATGAACATTTCTATTAATTATGTAATTGATACCATCATTTTTTAGCAGTTCCTTTTTCTGATTGCTCAGTATTTAATATTTTTAGTGAAAACCGGTAATTCCGGTTTTCTTCTTTTATAAACGATATTATTTATGAGTAACTACCATATAAAGAACCTGGAGGAATATTTTCAGGTATACCGAAAATCCATCCGTGAACCTGAAAATTTCTGGCAGGAAGTTGCTGAAGAACATTTTACGTGGAGACAAAAATGGGACAATGTACTTAGCTGGGATTTTAGTAAGCCCGAAGTAAAATGGTTTGAAAATGCCAAGCTGAATATTACTGAAAATTGTATAGATAGACATCTACTCGCCAGGGGAGATAAAACCGCTATTATCTGGGAGCCCAATGATCCTTCAGAAGAAACTTTGAAGATCAGCTATAATGAATTACATAAAAAAGTAAGTGAGTTTGCTAATGTTCTAAAAGCGAACGGAATCGAAAAAGGGGATAGGGTATGCATTTATCTTCCTATGATTCCGGAACTGGCTTATTCAGTTTTAGCGTGTGCAAGAATTGGAGCAATACATTCTGTCGTGTTCGCAGGTTTTTCAGCTTCAGCATTGGCCGCCAGAACTCAGGATGCCGACTGCAAGATGATGATCACTTCCGATGGTTCTTTCCGCGGAGATAAAACGATTGATCTTAAAGGTATCGTTGATAAGGCACTTGATAACTGTCCTGATGTAGAAAAAGTACTGGTTGCTAAGAGAACCGGAGCAAATGTACATATGGAAGCAGGAAGAGATATCTGGCTGGATGATGAAATGTCTAAAGCTGCTGATTCCTGTACTCCTGAGATCATGGATGCAGAAGATCCACTCTTTATATTGTATACCTCGGGATCTACAGGAAAACCAAAAGGTATGTTGCACACAACTGCAGGTTACATGGTTTATTCAGCATACACCTTTAAGAATATATTTAATTATCAGGATGACGATGTGTACTGGTGTACTGCCGATATTGGATGGATTACAGGGCATTCGTATATAGTTTATGGACCGCTTTTAAATGGTGCGACCACCCTTATGTTCGAAGGTGTTCCTTCATATCCAGATTACGGTAGATTCTGGGAGATCGTTGAGAAACATAAAGTGAATCAATTCTATACTGCACCAACAGCAATTAGGGCTCTAGCGAAGAAGAAACTCGATTTTGTCAATAAATATGATCTTTCTTCATTAAAAGTGCTGGGAACGGTAGGCGAGCCAATTAATGAGGAAGCATGGCACTGGTACGATAATAATATAGGTAAGAATAAAAGTCCTATCGTGGATACCTGGTGGCAAACGGAGACCGGCGGAATCATGATCTCTCCAATACCTTTTGCAACTCCTACAAAACCAACCTTTGCAACTTTACCCTTCCCCGGAATTCAGCCTGCTTTAATGGATGAGCATGGAAATGAATTAAAAGGAAATCAGGTTGATGGCAGGTTGTGTATAAAATTCCCGTGGCCATCTATGGCAAGAACTATATGGGGAAACCACGATAGATATAGAGATACTTATTTTTCGGCTTTTGAAAATAAATATTTTACTGGTGACGGAGCGATGCGTGATGAGGTTGGTTATTACCGAATTACCGGTAGAGTAGATGATGTTATTATAGTTTCAGGACATAATTTAGGGACTGCACCAATCGAGGATGCCATCAATGAACATCCTGCGGTAGCTGAATCTGCCATAGTTGGATTCCCACATGAAGTAAAAGGCAATGCTCTATACGGATTCGTTATTCTGAAAGAATCTGGAGAATCCAGAAATCACGATAATTTAAGAAAAGAAATCAATCAACAAATCGCAGATAAGATAGGGCCAATAGCAAAACCCGACAAAATTCAGTTTGTGGAAGGTTTACCGAAAACAAGAAGCGGTAAGATCATGCGTAGAATTTTACGAAAGATCGCAAGCAATGATACCTCTGATCTCGGGGATACTTCAACATTACTAAACCCTGAAGTTGTTGAAGAAATTATTGAAGGAAAATTATAAGTATAAAGCCCCAGAACGGGGCTTTTTTTAATATCTATACCTAAGTAATTTCCGAATCTTGATATTTTTCGCGTCAATTTTAGCTATCAATTTCATAAATATGAGCGCTGTAATAAATGCATCACCAGAAGCAGTGTGCCTATCGGTAAGATCGATGTTATAATCTTCAGCGATCTCATCCAGTGAATACACTTTATTCTTATCTATAAAGTTTGTTGCTATTCTGGTCTTCTTATAAAGAATTGCGGTATCTAAAAATTTATTCTGTAGCCGTGGCAAACCGTTTCTTTCTAATGCTTTATTGATCATGTTTTTATCAAAACCGGCGTGATGGGCAACAAGAATGGAATTGCCGATATATTTGATGAATTGTTCCAAAGCTTCAGCTTCCTGTAACTGAGCAAAACGCTCATTTTTGATTATCCCGTGGATCTTCACGGTTTCAGGATTAAAGGTGTCCTGCTTCAGGTAAACTTCAAAATGATCTCTCACTTTAAGCTTATTATTCTTAATAGCGATTGCGCCAATGCTCAAAATTCGATCTTCGTTTATATCGAATCCGGTAGTTTCGGTATCAAAAACAACAAAACGTTGGTCTGCTACATCTTCAGCTTTATCCTTATCAAATAAAGAAAGATACCTGGTAAAATAATCTGGCAGATCTTCAGGTTGCTGATCTTTTTTAAACCATTCTCGAATCATGAATAATAAGTAGTTTCAAAACGGATTTTGATAAGTTCCTGGATTTCTTTAATGGATTTGAAACAGCGCTTTAATTTGATCTTATCCTCTTTTCCAAGATCCTCAAGATTTATGAATCGGCCATTATCCTTATTTTTAAGACCTTGTTTCGTTCTAAATTTAATAAGTGCTTTGGAAGAATAGGCGCAAGCCTGGTAAATCTCCTTATTATTTGGTTCCAGCTGAGCAAGCTTTTCAAATCTTTCCGCAGTATTACTTATGTTCTTAACTCTGTGTTCCAGAATTAGAAGTCTTGCGGCATCTGTAAGTGGCATGATTCCACGTTTTTTAATATCGAAAAGATCTTTTTTCTCACCATCATGCTCTACTAAAAATTGTCTAAAGAATCCTAAAGGAGAAGGATTTCTCAATGCCTGTGCTGCAAGCCGATTCAAAAAATTGCGATTACCTTTTAGAATGTCATATACATGGTCAGAAAGTTCATTCGTTAGCCTTGAATCACCATAACTTATGTCATAGTCAAAAAAGATTTGGCAGAGTAGAATTTCATCATTTCCTGAAGTAGTAACCCAATTTGAAAATTGGTCCTTCCATTCAGATAAAGACAGACAGTACTTTTCATTTCTGGCCATCATCTCCGCTGGACAAAACTGATAACCAATGATATTAAGTCTCTTAGTGACTTTTCTGGCTAGCTTAAGAAAATATGCTCTGACTTCTTCTAGTTTGTCTTCCTCTACATTTTCGAACACCAGCGCATTGTCCTGATCTGTGAGTAATAACTGTTCCTTCCTTCCTTGACTTCCCAGAGACATCCAGCTAAAGTTACAGGGTAGAGGTTCTTCCATTTTATCGATGCAACGAGAAATTGTCCTTTTAATGGTTGCATCATTTAATTCGAAAATAATGGTACTGATATGGGATACCGGAATATTGCTTTTAATATATCCATCGAGCAATAGCATAATCTTTGTTCGAATCTTTTTCAGCTTTTTGGTGGAATTCGCTCTATTTATAGCTTTCATCAATACAGCAGGATTGTTACCTTGAGAAACGATAATATCATGTTCAGAAACGATTCCTTTTACTTTTGTATTTGGAGTGCCATCCTTGGTAATGCAGATATGATTAATCTTATGTTTCATCATCGCAAGCTGCGCCTGTGCTACTGTAAGGTTTTTAGAATAACATATCACCGGAGAATTCATAACTTCAGAAATGTCACTGGTAATAGGCAAAATTCCGGTAGCAACCAGTTCTCTAAAATCCACATCGGTAACGATTCCAACAGGCTTTTTATCTTCCACTACGATAACAGACCCAACCCTGCGCTCACTCATAAGGGTAGCAGCTTTTTGAATGCTGGTGTTCCTGGATACTGTCACCATTTTCTTGACAATCGGGATAGGCTGAAGCTCAAATAGAGGATCTTTATTTAGCTGAATATCCTCTTCATCTGTAAATAGTCTCCCGCGATGTTTTTCAGAATAGGGGTTACGGGTGTTTGAAGCAAAGCTTTCCATAAGGAAATCCCCTACTTCAGGATTGTTGATCGCATAAGGCTTGAAAAGGTTCAACGGAATTCCATAGATGACACTTTCTTCATCCGTCATGGCGTTGATCTGGTAATTTTCTTTTGCAAACAGTGGACGCAATTCAAAAATATCACCTTCATCACATTTATCAATGGTTTCAGGTTCTTTGGATTCTTCAATTTTCTGAAGGTCTACCGCTCCTTTTTGAACGATGTAGAATTGATCGTGAACTTGTTCATCTTTTCTGAAGATCATTTTACCAGCCTCGAAATAGAAAACCGTAATCGATTCAGAAATCTTTAATAATTCAGATTTTTCCAGAAGTGAAAATGGCGGATAATTCTCAAGGAAATCGGCGATACGAGCGGCAATTGAATTTGTCATATTTCAAATTTATCTGAAAATTCGACAATTCGCCCCTAGATTAGTCAGCAATTTCTATTTCGTAATCCTTGATAAGCTTATAAATCGCTTTTTCTGTTTCTGAAAGTTGAATGTATTCTGGTTTTATATCGTCCTTTACTTTTTTGAAATAGGAATCTATCTCGCCACTTTCGTAAGTTTCAATCACTTTTGGATGCACATAGTAACTTCTGCAAACAGAACGTGTGTTGCCAAGGCCTTCAGCAGCAGCATCAAAACCAATAAGGATATTCTTTTTATTCTGCTTTTCTTCTTCCGTATACCCTAATTCGTGCAGAGTTTCAAAAAATATCTTGGTGGCAGACCAGGTTCTAAAGTCCTTAGCCGAGTACATATCTCCGCTAATTTCATGGATATAATCATTGATCATTCCACTGTCTATGGTTTGCTTAACACCATTCTCATTGTAGAATTTGAAAAGCTCCCATCCAGGAATTTCCTCACATTGATTGATCAATTTAATGAGTCGCTTATCTTCAACTGAAATAGAATGTTCTTTCCCTTTTTTACCTATGAATTCGAATTTTAGTCCGTCATCCATAGTTTTAACATGCTTGGTACGAAAAGTAGACAGACCATAAGTCTTATTATTCTTCGCATAATATTCATTACCGATCCTGATATGGGTTTCCTCCATAAGTCTAATGATCAATGCAAGTACCTTGCGCTTGGGCATTCCTTTAAGATTGAGATCTTCATCCACCTGCTTCCTTATCTTTGGTAGCATCTTTCCAAAGGCAGTCATCTTGAAAAACTTGGTCTGGTTTCGAACTTTGGACCAGGTTGGGTGGTACATATATTGCTTGCGCTCCTTTTCATCTCTTCCTACTACTTGAAGATGTCCATTATGTAGATGCGTAATCCTGACATTTTTCCAGGCTGGTGGAATGACAAGACTTTTTATACGCTCGATAGTTTTCGTATCGGTAACTTTTTCGTCCTTACGATAATACGCAAAACCACGTCCTACTTTCTTTCTGCTTATTGAAAGTAAGTTTTCATTTACATATCTAAGATTCGCAAGTTTTACGGCTTCATGAGTATCACTCATCATTACTTCTACATCATCAGGCGATAGCGTCATTATTTTTTTGTTTAAATATAGGATGAAATTGAGCACTTCAGAATTAAAGAAAAGTGAAAGTTTACTGCTATAAAATTAAAAACTCCCTGATTACAGGGAGTTTAACAACATCTTGAGAAGTGTTCAATTAGTCAAAGTAACTAAAAGTATCACCATCCTTAATTTTCAATAATGATTCATATATAAGCTTGATCACATTTTCAACATCATTCTTGTGCACCATTTCAACGGTCGTATGCATATAACGCAAAGGCAAAGAGATCAATGCCGAAGGGACACCTCCATTGCTATAAGCAAAAGCATCGGTATCTGTTCCTGTGAATCTTGATGAAGCATGTCTCTGGAAAGGAATCTTCTTTTCTTCCGCAGTATCAATGATCAACTCTCTTAGTTTATTTTGTACCGCCGGAGCATAAGAAATCACTGGTCCGTCACCAATCCTATTAAGTCCGTTAGTTTTCTTTTCGATCATTGGAGTAGTGGTGTCATGAGTAACATCAGTCACGATAGCCACGTTTGGCTGAATACGGTGTGTGATCATTTCTGCACCACGAAGACCAATCTCTTCCTGAACTGAATTAGTGATATAAAGTCCGAAAGGTAATTTCTCGCCTTTTTCTTTCAATAATCTGGCAACCTGTGCAATCATAAATCCACCAATTCTATTATCCAGGGCGCGACATACAAATTTATCCTTGTTCAGAATAAAGAATTCATCAGGATAAGTAATGACACATCCTACATGAACACCTAAAGCTTCAACTTCCTCTTTATTTGTACATCCAACATCTATACAGATATTGTCCATTTTCGGGGACTGTTCCTTTTCCTTATCGCGGGTATGGATCGCCGGCCATCCAAAAACTCCTTTAACAATACCATTCTTAGTGTGAATGTTTACACGTTTAGAAGCAGCAATCTGGTGATCACTACCACCGTTTCTAACTACATATATAAGACCCTCGTCTGAGATATAATTTACATACCATGAAATTTCATCAGCATGACCTTCTATAACTACCTTATATTTAGCTTCTGGATTTATGACACCAACTGCAGTACCATAAGTATCAGTAATGAATTCATCCACGTAAGGTTTCAGATATTCCATCCATAATTTCTGGCCTTCAGACTCATATCCTGTGGGAGCTGCATTATTAAGGTATTTCTCTAGAAATTCGAGGGATTTCTTATCCAGTACTTCAGTTTTATCCATAGTTTCTTTAAATTTTCACGAATTTAAAAAATTTAGATTGGAGAGAAGTGGCTATTGACTAATTTTGGAATGGTTTTAGCAAAAAGAATTGATGATCCAAAATTGATATTTATAGTGATTCGCATATTTTCCATCTTACTTTTACTTACTTCAGCTACAGTGGTAGCTCAATCTGATACTTTATCAAGGCCTATGGATTCTACGGAAGTAGATACGTCCATGACCACACAGTATATGATCATTGCAGGAGATTCTATTCCCAGAGAACTTATTGACCTTGAAGAAGTGGTGCTATTACGACGATTGAAGTTTGATAGTAATGCAGATAGAAAGCGTTACCTTATATTAAGGAGAAAAACCAGAAAAGTGTATCCTTATGCTAAAATGGCTTCGGAAAGATTGCTTACGCTCAATTCCAGGTTGGATGATATAAAGTCAAGACGTGCCCGTAAGAAGTATACCAAGATCGTTCAGGATTATATTGAAGATGAATTTTCTGCTGAATTAAAGAAATTAACCAGAACTGAAGGTCAGATTCTAGTAAAGCTTATTCACCGTCAAACTGGAACAACAGCTTTTGAACTCGTAAAAGACCTGAAGAGTGGGTGGAGAGCATTCTGGTATAATACAACTGCCAGTATGTTTGATATCTCTTTAAAGGAGGAATATGACCCAAAAAATAACCAGGAAGATTTCCTGATAGAAGATATATTACAAAGATCATTCAGAGATAATATTTTGGAAAGACAATCCTCTGCATTGGATTTTGAATACCTGGATCTTAGTGACAAGTGGAATAAAAAGCAGAATTTAAGAAACGCTTCAAATTAATTTTATAGACCAGTATTTGATCTTCAACCACTTATAATAAATCTTATATTTATTTTATATTTTTCTTGAGAAAGTCATTGTGTAATTAAAATTGGGGTGTATATTTGCAGCCGCTTTGGGAGCAAGGCGTATGTTCGTTGAGAGTAGTGATGGTGGGTAATGTGAAAGGATCTGGCTTTAGAAAATTAAATTAAAATTTATCAAATTTTAGTTTGGTAGAAAGGAAAAAGTTAGTGTATATTTGCAGCCGCTTTGAGAGCAAGGCGAGCGTTCACTGAAAGGTATGTAAAGGGTAGGCTATTGCTGGTCTAAGGCTTGAAAATAAAAATTAAATTTCTTTAAATTTTATTTGGCTGGAGAGCAAAACTAGTTTTATATTTGCACCCGCTTTGAAAACGAAGCGACGTTCATAGGAAGGTTGGCAGAGTTTAAAGGTAGGAAAGCTTTAGAGAAAGAAACTAAAAATTTTATTAAAAAAGTTTTGGTTGATAAAGAAAAAGCGTTGTATATTTGCACCCGCTTTGAGAGCAAGCAAACGTTCAAAAATTACAGATTGAAAATTACTGAAAACCACCGGATGGGGTGAGAGAATAAGGTTCGATTCCTTAGGTTTTAACAAGACAGATTGGGAGACCAATTAAAGTTCATTGATATATTGAATTGACAAAGGGTTTTATCTTTTATTAGATAGAATCAAGTGTATAAGAATTAAGACTAGAAAAGTCATACTGAGCAATTTCTTTAGTAGTTGTTGAATATATTTAAGATTTAACGATGAAGAGTTTGATCCTGGCTCAGGATGAACGCTAGCGGCAGGCCTAACACATGCAAGTCGAACGGTAACAGGGATTAGCTTGCTAATCCGCTGACGAGTGGCGCACGGGTGCGTAACGCGTATACAATCTGCCTTTAAGCGGGGAATAGCCCATGGAAACGTGGATTAATACCCCATAGTCTATAAACTTCACCTGGAGATTATAGTAAACATTTATGGCTTAAAGATGAGTATGCGTCCTATTAGTTAGTTGGTAAGGTAACGGCTTACCAAGACGGCGATAGGTAGGGGTCCTGAGAGGGAGATCCCCCACACTGGTACTGAGACACGGACCAGACTCCTACGGGAGGCAGCAGTGAGGAATATTGGACAATGGAGGCAACTCTGATCCAGCCATGCCGCGTGCAGGAAGACGGCCCTATGGGTTGTAAACTGCTTTTATACGGGAAGAACCACATCTACGTGTAGATGCTTGACGGTACCGTATGAATAAGGACCGGCTAACTCCGTGCCAGCAGCCGCGGTAATACGGAGGGTCCAAGCGTTATCCGGAATCATTGGGTTTAAAGGGTCCGTAGGCGGGATAATAAGTCAGTGGTGAAAGTCTGCAGCTCAACTGTAGAATTGCCATTGATACTGTTGTTCTTGAATTATTATGAAGTGGTTGGAATGAGTAGTGTAGCGGTGAAATGCATAGATATTACTCAGAACACCTATTGCGAAGGCAGATCACTAATAATATATTGACGCTGAGGGACGAAAGCGTAGGTAGCGAACAGGATTAGATACCCTGGTAGTCTACGCCGTAAACGATGGTTACTAGCTGTTCGGCTCGATTGAGAGCTGAGTGGTTAAGCGAAAGTGATAAGTAACCCACCTGGGGAGTACGTTCGCAAGAATGAAACTCAAAGGAATTGACGGGGGCCCGCACAAGCGGTGGAGCATGTGGTTTAATTCGATGATACGCGAGGAACCTTACCAGGGCTTAAATGCAGTTGGACAGGTCTGGAAACAGACCCTTCTTCGGACTAATTGCAAGGTGCTGCATGGTTGTCGTCAGCTCGTGCCGTGAGGTGTCAGGTTAAGTCCTATAACGAGCGCAACCCCTGTGGTTAGTTGCCAGCGAGTCATGTCGGGAACTCTAGCCAGACTGCCAGTGCAAACTGTGAGGAAGGTGGGGATGACGTCAAATCATCACGGCCCTTACGTCCTGGGCCACACACGTGCTACAATGGTAGGGACAGAGGGCAGCTACCCCGCGAGGGGATGCGAATCTTCAAACCCTATCACAGTTCGGATCGCAGTCTGCAACTCGACTGCGTGAAGCTGGAATCGCTAGTAATCGCATATCAGCCATGATGCGGTGAATACGTTCCCGGGCCTTGTACACACCGCCCGTCAAGCCATGGAAGCCGGGGGTACCTGAAGTCCGTCACCGTAAGGAGCGGCCTAGGGTAAAACTGGTAACTGGGGCTAAGTCGTAACAAGGTAGCCGTACCGGAAGGTGCGGCTGGAACACCTCCTTTCTAGAGCTTTGCATGTTTACATGCAAGCGACAATTAGTAAAGGGAAGTTCAGAGACCAATTTGGTCTTGATTCTTATGTCAATTCGATTATTATGGACAGTCTCATAGCTCAGCTGGTTAGAGCGCTACACTGATAATGTAGAGGTCGGCAGTTCGAGTCTGCCTGAGACTACTTGAGAGAGTAAGCCATCAGGTTTATAAGTTCATTTGAAACATTGAAAGGAAATTTTAGACGTTGAGTAGCCGTTATAAGTACTGTTAACTAATAACTGGTTAGCTGGATACTAAAATAATGGGGGATTAGCTCAGCTGGCTAGAGCGCCTGCCTTGCACGCAGGAGGTCATCGGTTCGACTCCGATATTCTCCACAATTCCTAGAGATAGAGAGGGTTATAGTTTTTACAAACAACCAGGAAACATATGTTTTTAGTTTGTAAGATCATCGAGACTCTATCGTTATTACGGGAAAAAAGTTCATTGACATATTGAAGAAACAAAGAATACGAGAACACTATTAGATAGAAATATTTAATATAAGTAATACATTATAATACTTCTGTTCTAGCGCAAGTTAGAATAGATTAGAGCATTAAGCAAAGCGCATACAAGCTAGATAAGGGCGTATGGGGAATGCCTAGGCTCTCAGAGGCGAAGAAGGACGTGATAAGCTGCGAAAAGTCGTGGGGATTGGCACATACAAATTGATCCGCGAATATCCGAATGGGGCAACCCACTATATTGAAGATATAGTATCCGCAAGGAGGCGAACCCGGAGAACTGAAACATCTAAGTACCCGGAGGAAGAGAAAACAATAGTGATTGCGCTAGTAGCGGCGAGCGAACGCGCAGAAGCCCAAACCAATGAGTTTACGGACTTATTGGGGTTGTAGGACTGCAACATTGTTTGTACAATGAATTAGAACAAGTTGGAAAGCTTGGCCAAAGACGGTGATAGCCCGGTATAGGAAAGTTGATATAAAGCATAGCAGTATCCTGAGTAGTGCGGGGCACGTGAAACCCTGTATGAATCCGGCGGGACCATCCGCCAAGGCTAAATACTCCTGAGAGACCGATAGTGAACCAGTACCGTGAGGGAAAGGTGAAAAGAACCCTGAATAAGGGAGTGAAATAGATCCTGAAACCATACGCTTACAAGCGGTCGGAGCCCTTTAGTGGGGTGACGGCGTGCCTTTTGCATAATGAGCCTACGAGTTACCGTTGCCAGCAAGGTTAAGCAGTTCAGCTGTGGAGCCGTAGCGAAAGCGAGTCTGAATAGGGCGCTTTAGTTGGTAGTGGTAGACGCGAAACCGTGTGATCTACCCTTGGGCAGGTTGAAGCTGTGGTAACACATAGTGGAGGACCGAACCCGTTGACGTTGAAAAGTCTTGGGATGACCTGAGGGTAGGGGTGAAAGGCCAATCAAACTCGGAAATAGCTCGTACTCCCCGAAATGCATTTAGGTGCAGCGATATAGATAGTTTTATAGAGGTAGAGCTACTGATTGGATGCGGGGGCTTCACCGCCTACCAATTCCTGACAAACTCCGAATGCTATAAAATGATTCATATCAGTGAGGGCATGGGTGCTAAGGTCCATGTCCGAGAGGGAAAGAACCCAGACCATCAGCTAAGGTCCCAAAATATATGTTAAGTTGAAGAAACGCGGTTGAACTGCCCAGACAGCTAGGATGTTGGCTTGGAAGCAGCCATTCATTTAAAGAGTGCGTAACAGCTCACTAGTCGAGCGGTTCGGCATGGATAATAATCGGGCATAAACATATTACCGAAGCTATGGACTATAGTTTACTATAGTGGTAGGGGAGCATTGTAACAGAGATGAAGGTGAGTCGCGAGGCTTGCTGGATCGGTTACAAAAGAAAATGTAGGCATAAGTAACGATAATGCGGGCGAGAAACCCGCACACCGAAAGACTAAGGTTTCCTCAGCTATGCTAATCAGCTGAGGGTTAGTCGGGACCTAAGGCGAACCCGAAAGGGGTAGTCGATGGACAAGCAGTTAATATTCTGCTACTTGCCCCACGTTAAAGCGGACGGAGGCGTAAATTTGGTGCGTACTGACGGAATAGTACGTTGAAGGGAGTGGTAACACCCCGATAGTACACAAAAGCTACGGCCAGCGTGATAATCCAGAGGAGCGACTTCCAAGAAAAGCGAGTGGAGGCAACCCGTACCCTAAACCGACACAGGTAGTTGGGATGAGAATTCTAAGGTGCTCGAGAGATTCATGGCTAAGGAACTAGGCAAAATTGGCCCGTAACTTCGGGAGAAGGGTCGCCCCCCTTATGGGGGGGCCGCAGTGAAAAGATCCAGGCGACTGTTTATCAAAAACACAGGGCTCTGCTAAATCGAAAGATGACGTATAGGGCCTGACACCTGCCCGGTGCTGGAAGGTTAAGGGGAGATGTTAGCTTCGGCGAAGCATTGAACTGAAGCCCCAGTAAACGGCGGCCGTAACTATAACGGTCCTAAGGTAGCGAAATTCCTTGTCGGGTAAGTTCCGACCTGCACGAATGGTGCAACGATCTGGATACTGTCTCAGCCATGAGCTCGGTGAAATTGTAGTATCGGTGAAGATGCCGATTACCCGCTGTGGGACGAAAAGACCCCGTGCACCTTTACTATAGCTTAGTATTGACTTTGAACAAGTGATGTGTAGGATAGGTAGGAGACTTTGAAGCTGCATCGCCAGGTGTGGTGGAGTCGTTGTTGAAATACTACCCTTTACTTGTTTAGAGCCTAACTTCCAATGGAAGGACAGTGCTTGGTGGGTAGTTTGACTGGGGTGGTCGCCTCCAAAAGAGTAACGGAGGCTTCTAAAGGTTCCCTCAGCACGCTTGGTAACCGTGCGTAGAGTGCAATGGCAAAAGGGAGCTTGACTGAGAGACATACAGGTCGATCAGGTACGAAAGTAGAGCATAGTGATCCGGTGACACCGCATGGAAGGGTCATCGCTCAAAGGATAAAAGGTACGCCGGGGATAACAGGCTGATCTCCCCCAAGAGCTCACATCGACGGGGGGGTTTGGCACCTCGATGTCGGCTCGTCACATCCTGGGGCTGGAGAAGGTCCCAAGGGTTGGGCTGTTCGCCCATTAAAGTGGCACGCGAGCTGGGTTCAGAACGTCGTGAGACAGTTCGGTCTCTATCTACAGTGGGCGTTAGAAATTTGAGTGGACCTGATCCTAGTACGAGAGGACCGGATTGGACGAACCTCTGGTGTATCTGTTGTTCCGCCAGGAGCACTGCAGAGTAGCTACGTTCGGAAGGGATAAGCGCTGAAAGCATATAAGCGCGAAACCCACCACAAGATGAGATTTCTTTAAAGGACCGTGGGAGACTACCACGTTGATAGGCTATAGGTGTAAAGGCAGTAATGTCATAGCCGAGTAGTACTAATAATCCGTAAAGCTTGATGCGCGATGGCTCTGAGGCCGCAAAACCTCAGAGCCGCCAAATGCTTATTTTATAAGTGTAGTACAGGTACTTGTAACTTTTTTGTTTCTTTAATTATGTCAACGATATTAGTTCTGAGAAATCAGAACAGTTTTAAGCTCGAAGCTTATAACTTACCTTTTAAGGTGGCTATAGCAACGGGGCTCACCTCTTCCCATCCCGAACAGAGTAGTTAAGCCCGTTAGCGCAGATGGTACTGCTGTATTGTGGGAGAGTATGTCGTCGCCTTCTTCTTTAAAACCCTTCATCATAAAGATGAAGGGTTTTTTTATGCAATAAAGTCAAGGAGTGAATAGCACTTAAAACTTTCTCTTCATATGAGCTTGCAATTATATTCAGGAAAATATTAGCTAAAAGATCAATTTTTTTGATCTTACAGTTTAGTATATAGTTGGTAGCTTTTCCAAATAAATATTTCATTTAGTATAATATTATTTTGAACCTACAATTAAATCCCTACGAGTTAATTTTTTAAGCTCACATTTTGATACAATTCCTTTGAGCTTAATAATACTAAATTATTAACAAGATAGAATCCTTATAGTGTCGGAACTAGGTTGGAAATAATCTGGGATCTGTTGACTAAAGTCTATAGGAGTTCACTTTCAGTATCCTCATACTTATTAGATCTTAGCAAATTTGAGCTCGTTTATATCTAAGAATATCATCTATTTCCATGTTTTAGACTATACTCCAAAGACAATGATAATTTGCTTATAATGCTTTACATATCAATCATAATATCACAATATGAGACATTTTTCAGCTCAAACCTTAATTATTACTTGTCTTATTACTGAATGACTGACTATTATTCTTATAATATTCCGGAGCGCAGATGCGAGATTTATTACTCTTCAATTAACTATTAGTATTACGTTCACTAGGTTTACTTCTGTATTACATTTCTCATCTGTTAATCAATAAACCTTCAGGTTAGAGACCATACCAAAAAAAACCACCACCAAAATAAGGTGGTGGTTTACTTATATATCGGACTAGTCCCTAGGCAATAAAATCTTCTCCGAATTTGATCTCACGTAGATTTGAAACTTCATCTTCTCTGAACAATCTGGATTTAATTATAAATCTCAAGCCTAAAGGAATTTCTAGTGAAAAACTGGAGCCTCTGCCTTTCGTGACATCAACAGTAAGATGCGTATGTTTCCAATATTCAAATTGATCTTTGCCCATAAAGAATTCACATCCATGTACGGTACCTAACCAGACATCATTTTCATTAAGAAGCAGATCTCCTTTTTCCAGACACATAGGAGAGGAACCATCGCAACATCCTCCGCTTTGGTGAAACATCAAGTCTCCGTATCGCTCTTTCAATTTATCGATGACACTAATAGCTTCTTCTGTTATATCTACCCGATTTATCATATGACTTAGAAAAATCCCATTGCTTTTTTATCATAGGAGATTAGCATATTTTTAGTTTGCCTGTAATGATTAAGCATCATCTTATGGTTTTCTCTGCCAATACCAGATTTCTTATAGCCTCCAAAAGGAGCGTGAGCAGGATAATTATGATAGTTATTAACCCAGACGCGACCAGCTTGAATCGCTCTTGAAATTTGATAGGCCTGGTGCATATCTCTTGTCCACACACCTGCTCCTAAACCATATAAAGTATCATTAGAAATTTCTATAGCTTCAGCTTCATCTTTAAAGGTCGTAACGCAAAGTACAGGTCCAAAAATCTCCTCCTGAAAAACCCTCATCTTGTTGTTTCCTTTAAGTATGGTAGGCTGCACGTAATATCCACCATCCAGTCCTTCATTGTAAGCTGCATCTCCACCTGTTAGTACTTCACAACCTTCTTCTTTCCCAATTTTGATGTAGTTTAAAATTTTTTCATACTGGTCGTTGGAGGCCTGTGCACCCATCATGGTTTCTGGATCTAACGGGTGGCCTAATTTAATTGCCTTAGTACGTTCAATTACCCGTTCAATAAATTGGTCATAAATACTTTCCTGAACCAGCAATCTTGATGGGCATGTACAAACTTCACCCTGATTTAAAGCAAACATAACAGCTCCTTCTATACATTTATCGAAAAAATCATCGTCTGCTTCCATGATGCTTTCAAAAAATACATTTGGTGATTTTCCTCCTAACTCCAAGGTTACCGGAGTTATATTCTTAGAGGCATATTGCATGATAAGTTGGCCGGTTGTTGTTTCGCCAGTGAATGCAACTTTATCGATCCTCGGACTTGAAGCCAGTGGTTTTCCTGCTTCTGCACCGAATCCATTCACAATATTCAGCACACCTGCTGGTAGTATATCCTGAATCAATTCCATCCAGACCATAATTCCAACTGGCGTTTGTTCCGCAGGTTTTAATACTACACAATTACCAGCAGCTAATGCAGGTGCTAGTTTCCATGCAGCCATTAGAATAGGGAAATTCCATGGGATTATCTGTCCAACTACACCAAGGGGTTCTGTAACATTCACACAAACTGTATTAGAATCCAGTTCAGCAACCGAACCTTCTTCTGCACGAATAACTCCAGCGAAATATCTAAAATGATCTACTGCCAGAGGAAGATCTGCTGCCAGGGTCTCCCGAACTGCCTTTCCATTATCCCAGGTTTCTGCTCTGGCCAGATCTTCGAGGTTGTTTTCCATTACATCTGCTATTTTCAACAATAGGTTACTTCTATAAGCTGCTGCAGATTTATTCCATTCTTTTGCGGCGTCCCAGGCTGCATCTATCGCTTTATTAACGTCGTCTTCTGTGGATCTCGCTACCTTTGTAAAACTATTCCCGTCTACTGGAGAAATACTTTCAAAGTACTCACCTTTTACCGGAGCGGTCCATTTTCCTCCAATGAAGTTATCGTAAGTGTCTTTAAATTCTGGTTTTTGGATTCCTTTCTTTTCCGTGGTTTGTGTTGTGCTCATGATCTGAATTTTAAGGTTATAATAAACTGGCAAACGATGATAATATGTCGCTTCTCAAAGTTATATAGTAGTTATATTATATCCCTGAACTATTCTATCGATATGCTGAACTATTCTGTAATAAACTGATATATCAATAAAAAACACTCCGTAAAATTGTATATTTAATACATCCACTTAGAAAATATTGTCAATAGTTTATTTGTATGGAATTGTCTAACAAGTTTTTTCGTAATCGAAAGTTGCAAAGCCTAGTAGAAAACCAAACCTCTTATACTCTCAATAATGCCGCGTTACATATTTTCGAGACTCATGCTCAAGCTGAAAAGGTAATTCTTGAGTTCGGTCAACCGGTTCTTGCCAGTATGCTAAAAGGTAAAAAGATTATGCATTTAAAAGATAAGCAAGCTTTTGACTTTCTGCCTGGGGAGTCTCTTATCCTCCCGTCACGGGAAGTTATGTGCATAGATTTCCCTGAGGCAAGGTCGAATAAACCTACGCAATGTCTTGCCATGGCTATTTCCGAAGAAAAAATTAAAAGTGTGCTATGCAGAATGAATGAGCAAATGCCTAAGGTTGATAATCTTGAATGGAGTCTTCTGGATTATAATTTCCATTTTACCAACGATCTTGGGATCTACCAGATTTTACAAAGATTGATGTTCTTGTTTACCGAAGAGCATCCTTCCAAAGATCTTTTCGTTGATAATATGCTGGAAGAACTAATTATCCGAATTCTTCAAACAAACTCAAAGAAGATCTATACTGAGAAAAGTCTTGGTTTAGCGACCAGCAACCGGCTAGCGTATGTTGTAACATTTATAAGGTCTAATTTAAGTTCTAATATTTCTATAAGTGATTTGAGCAGGAAGGCTTGTATGAGTGAATCCAATTTCTATCGTGTGTTTAAGAATGAATTAGGAGTTTCACCTATTGATTTTATAAATAACGAGAGAATTAAACTTGCAGTAAGCCTTTTACAAGACAAAAAGAGAAGTATCAAGGAAATATATCGGGAATGTGGTTTTGAGAGCCGCTCGTATTTTAACCGGGTCTTTAAATCAAGAAAAAACATGGCTCCTGGAGATTATCAATCCAGATTACAATTTGACGCTTAGAATTAACTCTTAATATAATCACTGAAATCTTCAAAGAACTCTTCCAGCTTCAACATGTTTTTCCCAAGAAATTCTTTGACGGCAGGCCAGTCCTTCTGACGATGAATATTCACACCTTCCTTCATTACAAATATTCTTGAGATTGTTTTACCTTCAGGTAATTCGTAATCCTTCTCATAATGGATTTCGGGAAGATAAGATTCTTTTAGCACCGTTTTTAAGGATTCCAGTTTTTCGAAATAGTAACTTCTTATAAATTCATCCTGGTCCACGATATCTAGCGACACCATTGCAAATTTTCGAGTAAAGGAAAATTTTAATTGAACCTCCTTCATTTTGGTATTATACAACAGCCATTTATGCGGAAATTCTTTACCGAAACTGGTCCAGAATTCCTGTCTGATCTTTTTTGATTCTTCGTGGGAAAACATTTCAGATAAAATAAGCGAGTAAAACCCCTAATATTATAACTCCCAGTTTAGAAGCATTAAAGGAATGATTTTTTGAGGATTCAAATAGGATCGTAGTAGATACATGAAGAAAAATACCAATAACTACTCCGTTGATCTCATCAGCATATCGGGCAATTTCAGGAATATTGTTTTTAAGCCAGTTTCCAAGGGGCGTCATGGCAGCGAATAAAGCCAGGAATAAAAAAACTTTTGGTTTGCTGAGTTTACTCTGTACCAGGAATACTGATAGAATTGCTGCAACGGGTATTTTGTGGATTACAACACCATGTAGAAGATGATTATCATGATCCATAGGAAAACCTTCAAGCAGAGAATGTATGCTCAAGCTGATAAGGAGTGTAATTGGAAATGCTGCAGAATCTTTATTATGGTGCATGTGACCATGTTCGGCGCCTTTAGACAAAAATTCCAGCACGATCTGCAATAGAAGTCCCAGCATGATGAATACACCAATATCCTCATTTGAAGAACCATAAACTTCTGGAAGTAATTCCAGTACAGTTACTGCCAGAAGATACGCTCCACTAAATGCCAGTAATAATTTAAAACCTGAAGAACTTCCTGGTTTTAAAAATACTGAAATGATATAACCAGCGATGACAGCCAGGATGGGTAACAAGTAAATATATAAGCTTTCCGGCAACTTGAAATTCAATTAGGACAGGAACTGCGGTTTAGACTGAAGTATCCTGTAAATATTATCGTATGGGACAAAATTACTTTATTTTTGTGGTTCTTTAAAGCAGTACTATGGATAACTACAGAATGATCGCCAAGACTTTGTTTGGCTTCGAATCGATATTGGCAAAAGAACTTTTGGATCTTGGTGCAATGGATATCAAGGAGGGTAATCGAATGGTGAGTTTTGTTGGCGATAAAGGCTTTATGTACAAAGCCAATTTATGTCTTCGTACCGCTATTAAAGTTTTGAAGCCATACGAGAGCTTCACCGCAAATTCTGAACAGGAACTTTACGATAATATTAAAAAGCTACCATGGGAGAAATTTTTAGATGTTGAAGGTAGTCTTGCTATAGACTCTGCTGTTCATTCTGAAATATTCACCCATTCGCAGTATGTAGCATTAAAATCCAAGGACGCAATCGTAGACAGATTCAGGGAGAAATTTGGTAAAAGACCAGATGTAGATCTCGATTTTCCAGATCTAAGAATTAACATTCATATCGAGAATAACTTCTGTAATGTATCTTTTGACAGTTCAGGTGATAGTCTTCACAAACGCGGTTATAGAACTGCAACAAATATTGCGCCTATTAACGAAGTGCTGGCCGCGGGAATGTTGCTAATGTCTGGATGGGATGGACAATGTGATTTTCTGGATCCAATGTGCGGTAGTGGAACAATCCCAATCGAGGCTGCTATGATCGCGTGTAATATTCCGCCAAACCTAAACCGAAAGGAATTTGCATTCGAAAAATGGAATGACTGGGATGAAGATCTTTATGAAAAGATTGAAGCTTCAGCAATGAAGAAGGTGCGTGATTTCCATTTCAAGATTAGAGGTTATGATAAAGCTCCTTCCGCAGTAATGAAAGCTAAGGATAACGTAACAAACGCCAATCTGGGCGATTTTATTGAAATTGAACAGAAGAGCTTTTTCGAAAGTGTAAAGCAAAATGAGGGTTATCTTCATATGCTTTTTAATCCACCGTACGGTGAGCGACTTGAGATCGATATTGAAGATTTCTACGGAAAAATAGGGGACACCTTAAAACAAGGATATCCTGGTACCCATGCCTGGTTTATTGCTACTAATTTTGATGCGATAAAAAGTGTTGGGCTAAGAGCTTCCAGAAAGATAAAACTCTATAACGGACCGCTTGAAGGACGTCTTCTGAAATATGTACTTTACGAAGGTTCGAAGAAGAAGAGTAAGCAGGAGGATTAATTCCTGGCTTTTTTGTAGAATGGGATCATGTAACTAATAGAATAGCCAAAACCAGCTCCAAACTCGCTGGCATCATAAGTTCTTCCAAAACCGGGAATCGCAAGATTGTCCAGATTATTTGGTTCACTCTGACTAATTCTTCTCTTGAGCTGTACGTTTGCAGATAAGTATAGATTATTAATGATCTCTACCTTTATACCTACCATAACTTCAGCCCAGCTTGCCGTAAGTCCGGTAGATTCAATTTCTTCAGTATTGGTATTTACACCATAATAATCTGTCGAAGTATAAATGGTATATTCTTCAAGTGTTTGTGAAAAAGTGGCGAAACCATAACGAACACCCACAAAAATGACATTTTGCATATCCAGCCAATTCTCATAGGCATTGTAGTCTCCACCCAGCTTTATATAACTACCATTGGATAGAGTTTGAATATTATCCCCTTCGAAAGTTATTTTTTCATTCCCGAGTTCTGCAGAAACATAAAAATTGTCGTAGAAACGATAGTCTCCAACTAATTCAATTCCGCTATAATTATCATCAAAGACACTTCTTATGGGTTTACTAATATCGACTCCAACCCGAATCCCGTACTTCTCATTATAATTTACGGTATCCTTTGTGCTGGATTGTTCCTGAGCGCTTGAAAGGAGTGAGGTGCAAAATATTAGAATGAAACTAGAAAAATATCGAAACATGGGCATTATTTTGATCGTCAATATTAGTTTCCAGAATCTGTATGTTTTGTATCCAGGATTCTTCACCACCTTCTAAATTCACCTTCAGCCCAACGTAATTAGCTTTGTAAGCGCAGGCGCGATTTAAATATTCCTCCTGGACGGTATAGGAAAAACGTAGAATATCTGTGTTTTGCGCATTTTCCCCGTCTTCCTCTTCATCAGGATCTTCTCCTTCTTCCAGAGCTTCCGCAGTATTTAGTATAAACTCAAGGTTCGTTTCACCAGAATCTGTTCGCAATGGGATCGCAATACTATCCTGTGAATATCTAAAATACGTTAGGGTGCTGCTATTACTTCTAATACTCACAAAAGTGGTATCGTCTCCAACTTCTCGAATACTTAAATTCTGAGGTGCTTTGGCTAATTGCTGATCTTCAATATCATAAAATCGAAGGATCAGAAATGGAGTGATATCTGCCGATTCCGGGCAAATATCATCTCTCTGGCATCCTGACATAAAAACCAAAGTGAGTAAACCAAAAAGTAAAAACCTGGTGTTCATTATTTTATCGTTTTTCCAGAAGGACAACATTTTCCACATGGTGAGTTTGTGGGAACATATCCACAGCTCTTGTTTTGGTAACTTTATAATGTTCATCCATTAAAGAAAGGTCTCTGGCCTGTGTAGCAGAATTACAGCTAACATACACAATTTTTTCAGGCATTATTCCCAGAATCTGGGCCACAACATCTTTGTGCATTCCATCACGTGGTGGATCTGTAATGATCACGTCAGGTTTACCATGTTTTGCGATAAAACTTTCAGTGAAAACTTTACGCATATCTCCAACATAGAACTCCGTATTTTCAATATTGTTGCGTTCAGCATTTTCCCGTGCATCTTTGATCGCTTCAGGAACAGCTTCCACACCAATTACTTTTTTCGCATTTTTGGCTACGAATTGGGCGATGGTACCGGTCCCAGTATAAAGATCATACACCAGTTCGTCACCTTTAAGATCTGCATATTCCCGTGTGATCTTGTAAAGATTGTAAGCCTGTTCAGAATTGGTCTGGTAAAAAGATTTAGCATTGATCTTGAATTTAAGACCTTCCATCTCTTCAAAAATATGGTCACGACCTTTAAAACAGATAACTTCCTGATCATAAATAGTGTCATTTCCTTTATTATTGATCACATATTGTAATGAAGTGATCTCAGGAAATTCGATGCTTAAAGCATTAAGGAGTAGTTCTCTCTTTACTTTATCTTCTGCATAGAATTGAATAAGTACCATAATTTCACCGGTGGAAGTGGTTCTAATCATAAGGGTACGCAATAAACCTTCCTGGTTTCTTGTATTAAAGAAAGGGATATCATTATTAGTAGCGAAATCTCTGGTGAAATTTCGAATGGCATTACTTGGATCAGCTTGTAAATGACATTTTTTGATGTCGAGTATTTTATCCCACATTCCTGGAATATGGAATCCAAGGGCATTACGGTCTTCAATATTCTCACCACTTTGAATTTCATCTATGGTAAGCCATCTACTATCACTGAAGGAGAACTCCATTTTATTGCGGTAAAAATAGATGTCTTCGCTTCCTAGAATTGGTGTTACCTTAGGCAATTCAATTTTACCAAGGCGTTGAAGATTATTTATCACCTCATTCTGTTTGTATTCAAGCTGAAACTTATACTCCATATTCTGCCATTTACAACCTCCACAGGTTCCAAAATGCTGGCAAACAGGTTCTGTTCTTTTATCTGAAAGTTTATGGAACTCAACTGCAGTTCCCTGGTAATATGATTTTCTTTTTCTGGTGGTTTGAATATCTGCAACATCGCCAGGAACGGCATTGTCTATAAAGATCACTCTTCCATCTGGAGATTTACCAATTGCCTTACCTTTGGCTCCGGCATCTACCACTTCAATTTCAGTAAATATCTTGTTCTTGTTTCTTCTTGCCATAGCGCAAAAATAGGATAATTAACAAGATTTAAAGAGAGGCCAGTTGAAATTTTCAGCAAACATTTAGTAATTTGCAGCAATTCGAATTTACGGGATGATTTCTCTCCAAATAGCGCTAATTCAAGCGGAAAAGTAGGAATAACCAAACACTAATTCAAAAAATTAAGAACTAACATGCCATTACCTAAAGTCAATTCTTCAGATGAAGCGATACAACTGGAAGATCAACATGGAGCCCATAATTACCATCCATTACCTGCAGTATTAAGTAAGGGAGAGGGTGTTCATGTCTGGGATGTTGAAGGCAAAAAATATTATGATTTTCTATCGGCTTATTCCGCAGTAAATCAGGGGCATTGTCATCCAAAAATCGTTGGTGCAATGTACGAACAGGCGTCCAAACTGGCTCTTACTTCAAGAGCTTTTCATAACGATGTTCTTGGAGCTTACGAAAAATATGCTACAGAGTATTTCGGTTTTGACAAGATCTTACCAATGAACACCGGGGCTGAGGCTGTGGAAACGGCTATCAAGATTGCTCGTAAGTGGGCTTATGAGAAAAAAGGCGTGAAAGAAACAGAAGCCCAGATTATCGTTGCTGAAAATAATTTCCACGGAAGAACCACTACAATCATTTCTTTTTCGAATGATGAGGGAGCTAGAAAGAATTTTGGTCCTTATACACCGGGTTTTATTAAGATTAATTATGATGATGTAGATGCTTTGGAAGAGGCAATAGAAAATAATTCTAATATCGCCGGTTTCCTTATTGAACCAATCCAGGGTGAAGCAGGTGTTTATACGCCTACAGATGACTACATGAGAAGAGTGAAAGAGATCTGTAACAAGAATAATGTATTATTTATGGCAGATGAGATACAAACAGGGATTGCCAGAACTGGTGGTCTTTTGGCTGTTTGTGGACACTGTACCTGTGAAAATCACTGTGAAAGACAGGAAGAAACTTATAGTAAACCTGATATTCTTATTTTAGGTAAAGCACTTTCTGGTGGGAATTACCCGGTATCTGCAGTACTTGCAGATGATGAAGTGATGGAAGTTATTAAACCAGGACAGCATGGTTCTACATTTGGAGGTAACCCGGTTGCCGCTGCAGTCGCTGTTGCAGCTCTGGATGTGGTTAAAGATGAAAACCTTATTCAGAATGCTAGAAAGCTAGGTAATTTGTTCAGACAACTGCTGGATGATTATATTAAGGAAAGCAATATTGTGGAACTTGTAAGAGGACGCGGACTGCTAAACGCTATCGTAATTAACGATTCTCCAGATAGTACAACTGCCTGGGATATTTGTATGGCGCTTAAAGAAAACGGTTTACTGGCTAAACCAACGCATGGTAATATTATTCGTTTTGCTCCACCATTAGTGATGAATGAAGAACAATTAAGAGACTGTGTCAATATTATTGTCAAAACTCTAAAGCGATTCGAAAAGTAAATTCCATTACAATACATAAAAAAACCCGCTTAATAGCGGGTTTTTTTATTTATGCTCATCGTGGATTTATCCACCATATTCTCTTAAAATCTCTCTTTGCATTTCTTCTACACCTTCCATACCACCGAAGGCAATTAAACCTACAATGATTGTTATAATATAAATCCCACTAAGTATAAGACCTATAATTGCAAGGATTTTCCCAATCTTCACGTTCTTGTATCCCGTATATAAGTAAGGGTCTGTATTGTAAATTTCCATTGCACGCTTGGACATCACTAATGCGATAATCCCGAAAATCAATCCAGCAATTCCATAGCAGCAGCAACCTACGACTGATAAAATTCCGAAGACGAGGATTAGGGTTGAATTTGGTAATTCTCTTTGTTCCATTGGTAGTTAGTTATTGGTTAATTAAATATATAAAACATTTTGTACAGGTAAGCTCCGGCGATGATGACCCCGTTAAAAATTATAAGACCAATTTTAATAGTATGGTCATGCCGGAATTTAAAAAACAGATTAAAGATGACAAAAACTAGTAATACAATGATGCTATAGATGGCTGGATACATGTGAAATGCACCTTCGAAATTACCTTGAAGCAACAAAGCTATAGAACGCTGAGCTCCGCATCCGGTACAATCAATACCAAAGACGCTTTTGTTCAGGCAGGGCAGCATGTATTCTTCTATCGAACTCAATTATTAATTCTTACTTTTTTGCTGATCTCTATTTGATCATTAGTTTTCACCTTCACAATATAAATAGCATTACTCAAATTACCGGTAGGATATAAAAATTCTTTTTCCCTGTTTTGCAGAACCTGTTGGTATACCTGCTTTCCCTGTAGATCATACATGCTTACCTGTGTGATCCAGCTTTTATAAAATAGTTTTATTTCAAGTTGCTCCTGCTTATTATTCTGAAATATTTCTATAGAATTAAGGAGGACGCGTGGTGGTTTTGAGTCGAATACTTTTAAATCTTCTGTCTCAGGATCCTGAGTATTATTACCTTCATTAGATTCTTCTGCCGCCGATTCCTGTTCTTCATTATTTTCATTTTCATTAGTCTGCTCAGCATTTTCTTCTTCTTCTTCTTCTTCTTCTTCTTCTTGAGGAGGTAATCTTTCAATGAAACTCAGGAAGAATCTATTTTTGTACAGTCCTGCGGAAAGGCTGAAGCTTAAACTACCAGATCGTATTCCGAAATAAAGATCCTGTTCAGCATCATAAATAAAGACTCGATCTGGATCAAAATTTTGTAGATCTGAAATGCTAAATTGAACATCTGTATTCTCCTTCAGCTGAAGTAGGAGCGGAATCAATTTCTCATCAATTTTCGGCTGAACATTAATAACGTAGTTGATATCGTTTTGGTCCCAGAAAATGTCATTGGATTTCTGCTCCATACTTTTAGCGTCCATACCATGATCGACCTGATCTGTAGACCTTTCATCGAAGCCAAGTATCAGATTTTTTTCGTGTAAAGAATTAAAGGTAACTTTTAAAGTTAGAGTAGTGCTCTCTTGCTCCTGTGAAGTCTTGAAGATCGGGATCTGATTTTCACGCATATAGATCCTGTGACTATTTGTGAAGCGTATAATTCCATCCTGTTTTCCAATAACCATAAATCCCTGGCCAATTGGCGACGGACTCCTATTGACTTCTGCTCCACGAAACAGCTCTACATCAGCGCTATTTCTGAAAATTGGTGGTGCGTATTGTCTTAAACCAGGAGAATATGTACCATAGCCTCCTATATAATCTGATAGGTAGTGAGAATTAACTTCAGCTTTTGAATCCCAGAAATAAGCAATTCCTGTAGTTGCTTTATTTTCAAGTAAAAATCGATCCAGATCGAACAACGAGGGATAAGGGTTTCCTATAAGCAGAATCTGATCTTTCTTGATAGGTATTTCAATCAAACCATTATTGGGAGTGCCTCTAAAATCGTAGAGCTGAGCATTCCCGGGATTAACTGCTTCAGAATTAATTACGTTTAAGTCAAGACCATTTACGCCTTTCATGCTGAAACCTTCGCCTGGTAAAAGATCGAACTGATTTCCCAGATATTGCCAGTTCGAGTAACCGGTTCCGGAGAATGCATATAGCCATCTATTCGATATTTGCAATGGATCAGATTTACCGTTAAGATCGGATGTGAGGGATGTTTCCTCCGAGTTTAATACATCTTTTGGTGCGAATATGTATTCGACTAAACTTTGCTCTGTACTTCTAACGGCTACAGGTAAACTCCAGTAGTTATAATCATAACCAGAAGAGGTGCCACGTTGATACACTGAAAGC
This sequence comes from Gramella sp. Hel_I_59, assembly GCF_006714895.1. Lineage (NCBI taxonomy): Bacteria > Pseudomonadati > Bacteroidota > Flavobacteriia > Flavobacteriales > Flavobacteriaceae > Christiangramia > Gramella sp. Hel_I_59. The sequence goes on from NZ_VFME01000001.1 coordinate 1,638,068, forward strand.
TTTCCAGTACCCGTATTCTCATTAGAATCGCTTTCTCCCTGCAGCAGTCCGGCATTGTCACGAAGGTAAATACCAGCTTTAGATCCAGGATCCATCTGATCTATATTTATTTCCTTCTCCACATACAGTAGCCTGTTCTCAATATAGAGGTAGTGCTCTGCTTCCGCAGAAGATGTGACAGATAATTGTGCAAATACAGAGCCCGCACTAAAAATCAGCAGAAAAAGCAAGGTGTGCTTCACGAAAGCTATAAATTTGCAATAAATGTAATCATAAATCGAATTCGTCGAATTCTGTAATATGATTTAATTGTTTGAAAATGAATAATTCTCAGGTTCTAAATACAATACTGATATTTCTTGGTGGTGCGCTGCTTCTTTATGCAATCTCTGTTGATGATGTAAGTCCATACTTCAAAATTGTAGGACTTGTCATTATTATGCTTGGGCTTTACCGTGCGACTAACTTCTGGGTTGCGACTAAAGATGATCACGAAGGGCAAAATGAAAGTGATAAATGATGCTGAAAAAAGGAGATAGAGTAGAGGTGATCGATGATGCCCTTGCTGGTGTAGTTCAGGATGTTCAGAATAATAGTATTACTATAAAGACTGAAGACGGATTCTTAATGAACTTTGAAGCGCAGGAACTTGTAAAGATCGAGGATTCACTCGCCATTGAAGAGGTGTCAGATTTCGATATGGAGCAGGTGATCAAACAAAAAACACCTGATAAGCCAAGAAGATCTGAACGAATCAAACCAAAGGAACGTAGTGCACCTCCTATGGAAGTAGATTTACACATTCATCAACTGGTAAGATCCAGCCGACATATGTCTAACCATGAAATGCTGAATTTACAGCTGGATCATGCCCGTCACAAACTCGAATTTGCCATTCAAAAGCGTATACCTAAGATCGTATTCATACACGGCAAGGGCGAAGGTGTTCTTAAGATGGAACTGGAGTATCTTTTAGGAAGATACTCGAACGTAAAATTTTACGATGCAGATTATCAGAAATATGGCCTCGGTGCTACAGAAGTATATGTCTTTCAGAATGCTTAATTAGAAGTTTCTTCATCAGTTTCTTCTGTTTCTTCTTCTTCTTCGTTACAATTTGGGACATCTTCAGGACATTGTAAAAAAGGAACGCCATTCTCATTCAGCGAACCTAACTGGTAGGAACTAAAGCCAATGGTTTCCCCAGATCCATCATCTTGTCTTTCAAGGTTGAAATTACGTAGCGTCACTTGATAACCGTAATTCCTTGTGATATTGTGTGGAATATATTCATTATGCTGGATGAATTCAGTTTGCTGATCATTTAGATAATTTTCTAGACCATCCCCGGTGCTGCTAAATAATTCAGGATTAGTAAGTCCGTCTTCCTCGCTTACTTCCAGTCTTGTTTCCACACCATCTTCATCATCATCATCATCCAGATAGTTAGGGATACCATCTTTGTCCGTATCAACCTCTCCATTATCATCCAATATGGAATCTTCGTTGATAGCACGTTCTCTTTCAGTAAGTACGTTATCACCATCATCATCTACGTCCAGGTAATCTGGTATACTATCACCGTCAGTATCCTGATGATTTAATCCATCTGGATCCCAACCTTCCTGTAAATTAGAGAGATCATCGTCATCTGGATCTGCATCTCCGGTTTCGTCTGTAAATCTGGTAGCTATAGTAACAGTTCCATCAGAGCCACTCTCATACTCTGTTGTTGGCACCGGTTCACTTGGAGGAACTACCTGGCAGAAATAGTCACTACCATCAATCTGTCCATTATATATACGATAAACAACCTTGTTTGATGTATTTAAAGAGAAGGTAATGTTTTCAGAAGTGTTGGTAATAAACTTTCCAGAATCATCGGTAGTAATATTGCTATTGGTGAATTCCAGAGAGATGGATTCGTTTACATCATCATTATTGGTAGCGTAGATCACAAACTTATTCGGGCCATCACAAAACTGAAGTGTACTGTCCTCAAAATCAAAGTCGGTTACAATGATATCTCCATCATCACAGGAAGTAAGCAGGCCTAGCAGCGCAATCGCGATCAAAAAACGTTTCATTCTATTGCTTTTTAAACAAAAATACAGGAATCAAAGATATGAGGAAGAGATGTAGGAAGTTATTTTATTTCCATTAATTTTGCGGCCATGAAAAATGTCTATTTTGATTCTGCAGCTACCACCCAGATTCGGGATGAAGTGGTCGATAAAATGACCAGCGTTTTAAAAGAAAACTATGGAAATCCATCTTCCACGCATAGCTTCGGAAGATCTTCCAAAACCCTGATCGAGCAGGCCAGAAAATCTGTTGCTAAGATCCTTAATGTAAAAGCATCTGAGATCGTATTTACTTCCGGAGGGACTGAAGCAGATAATCTTGCTTTAAATTCTGCCGTAAGGGATCTGGGTGTTCGAAGGATCATTACTTCCAAAATCGAACATCATGCGGTACTTTATACTGTTAATCAACTACAGGACTGTTTTGATATCGAGGTAGAATATGTTTCCCTGGATTCCAAAGGTCATGTGGATCTCAAAGATCTTGAAGAACGATTAAAATCTTCAGATTCCAAGACATTGGTAAGCCTGATGCACGTGAATAATGAGATTGGTAATATGCTGGATCTCAAAAAAACCGCGCAACTCGTAAAATCATATAACGCACTTTTTCATTCAGATACCGTACAATCTGTGGGTCATTTTGAGCTTGATTTCGAAGAAATCCCTGTCGACTTTACCGCGGTAAGTGCTCATAAATTTCATGGACCAAAAGGTGTTGGCTTTGCTTATGTGCGTCGCAACTCTGGTTTGAAACCGTTAATTTTTGGTGGGGAGCAGGAGCGAGGTCACCGTGCAGGAACTGAAGGTGTGCACAATATTGTGGGTCTGGAAGAGGCTTTAAAACTTGCCTATCAGGATCTGGAGAAAGAACAGGCTTATGTAAAAGGTCTAAAACAACATTTTATAGATAAGCTGAAGCAGGAGATTCCTGGTGTAAGTTTTAATGGTGCCTGTGAAGATCATACTCAAAGTACATATACTTTATTGAACGTTTGTCTGCCTGTAACCCAGGAGAAGGCTCTAATGCTATTATTTCAACTGGACCTTAAAGGTATTGCCTGTTCTAAAGGGAGTGCCTGCCAGAGCGGTAGTGACACGGGTAGTCACGTGCTAAATGCATTTTGTTCTGAAGAGGATTTGAAAAAACCATCCTTGCGTTTTTCATTTTCCCGATACAATACTAAAAAAGAAATTGATTTTGTAGTATCTACTTTAAAAGATTTTATAGAAAGCTAAACTACAGTATAATAATATAAAAAGCCCGGATCATAGATTCGGGCTTTTTCTGTTTTATATGCCTGGTTTATTTTCTGAAGAACTTTGCGGTATAAGTCGTTGTGTTACCCACGTTATCATTTACGATAATCTTTAGATCATTTTCAGTTTCGGTTACTATATCATCTGAAAAGTAATGTGTGAGTGTATTATTTTTGTACTCATATTCCATTAAAATGAACTTCCCATTTACCGTTGCTCTGAAATCCTGAATTCCAGAAAGATCATCTGATATCTTTACCTTCAAATTTTCATTGCCTGAGATCCATTGACCATCGTAAAAATTAACTGGTCTAACGCTCGGGGCATTCGTATCCTGAGCTAATCGATAATTACCAAATGTTCTGGTTCCTGTCGTAAAGCGATTTCCTTTTTTATAAGTTGTCGAGTAGTTCAACCTGCCATTATCTGATACACGTGTAATAAAGGTTTTCGCTTTATCTTCTTCGGAAAGTTCACTTACATCAAAACCTATGGTGAAATTTTTATGCAAAGGGATTTCATCGCGATGTACCGTTACTACATCATCACTGAAGTTGATGTCAAGAAAGGTATCATTATATAAACTACCACCAGGAATATATACATCCATTTTTCCTCCTTTAGCAGATAGTCCATTTTCACTGGAAGCCAGGTATTCCGTTTCCAATTTTTCTCTTTTAACGATCTTATCACTAATCTGTCCTTTAATTGGAATGCGGATAAGCTTTTCATTGCCTTTAAGATCTGTTACTCTTATAGTATATTGATAATCGAGACTATCTTTAATATTAAGCAATCCCTCGTTCTGCATATTTCCATAGATACTTAAAGGATTACTTGGGGTTTTATAAAGGCGTTGTATTCTACTTCTATTGGTGGCGTAATATTCGTAATCGATCAATTGATTAAGATGCCTGGTTTCAGCAAAAGAAAACTTTTCAAAGTTTATTTCGAAAACTTCTTCTCCATTCAGATTTGATTCTATTTTAAAAACACCATTCTGATTGTAAGCGCCATCTTGTTGATCTACAGTGGTAATACCAAAGCCTATTTCACCACAAGCTTCAACTTCTGGAACAGCAAATGTTCCGTCATTTTGAGGGATCAATTTTAATTTTTGTCGGTTTTGAGAATTATTTACATGTGCATCTTCACCAAGAGGATAGGCAAAAATTCCCTGAATCACAGGCGGTTTTGAGTCGGCAACATCCAGACCAAATAATTGTGCATTCATGGGGCGCTGGCTTCCATCCCTAATTTCGAAATGCAGATGCGGGCCTCCGCTACCACCGGTATTTCCACTATAGGCTATCAACTCTCCTTTTTCAACTTTGAGTTCACCAGGTTCTGGGAAAAGTTCTATTTCGTAAGATTCCTTAGCATATTGCTGCTTCCGCAGATAATCCTTCAGCTTTGGTGATAACTTCTGAAGATGTCCGTACACTGTAGTATAACCATTTGGATGCTGGATGTAAAGAGCTTTTCCGTAGCCATAATGCTGAATATTGATTCGGCTAATATATCCTTCCGCAGAAGCATTCACCTCAAGACCTTCACGCTGCTGGGTTTTAATATCGAGTCCGCTATGGAAATGATTAGACCTTAATTCACCAAATGTTCCAGCCAGAACGATGGGTACATTAAGCGGATTTTCAAAATAATCCTGAGGTAATTCTTGTTGGGAGTGAACCTGAATACAGATAAAGGATAACAGGAATAATAAGGCTTTCTTCATAGATCTGGGGACTTTTTCATTTTCAAAGCAGCTGTAAAGTTAATTAAAGTTCTATCAATATTAAATGGCTTGCCTACAGAGAATTACTAACATTGTTCATTATTATTTTAAATCACCTGAAAAAGTATTGGGATATTTCAAAGCGTATGTTAACTTTGTAAGGGTTCACATCGGTTTTAGCGATTATGAGTGATATGACAGAAATAGTTGATAACCTGGAGAATAAGATCAGTAAGCTCCTTCATAGATATGAATCTGTGAGGCAGTCCAATGAATCTTTACAAGAGGAATTAATTTCTGTAAGATCTGAGTATGAGAAGCTGGAGGGAGATTTACAACTTTCCAGGGATCAGATTCAAACTCTAAAAGCTGCGAACGCGATGCTTGGCAGTACCGAACATAAGACAGAAACGAAGCTCAAAATAAATAGCCTGATTCGGGAAATCGATCAGTGCATCGTTCAGTTATCTGAATAATTTACGATGGAAGATAAACTGAAAATTAAAATATCGATCGCAGACCGCGTGTATCCGTTAACCATTCAGCCCAGCCAGGAGGAAGGTTTACGTAAGGCAGCGAAAAAGATCGAAGCGATGATCAAACAGTTTGAGCAAAACTATGCTGTGCGTGATAAGCAGGATGTATTAGCCATGTGTGCTTTACAATTTGCGGCTCAAACAGAGCAGAAGAATATAGATAAGTCGAGTGAAATGATTGAAGCAGAAGATAAGTTGAAGGAACTTAACGATCTGTTACAGGAACATTTAAGCTCATAAGTTCATAAAATATAATAAAGGTTACTGCCTGTATTAGTGCTTTTTTGATAAACTCAACACGAATTCTTTAAAGAGGGTAAGTCTATGTTGTAAAAGCGTGCCGTGTCCCTTTACCGGGAGAGCGGATTCTTGATCAGCTTGTTAGCCCTAAACTTGATTTTAAGGAGTTTAATCCAAAACACAGCTAATACAGGCTTTTTTTTTACATCTAATTCAATATAAATGGAAATACTGATAATAATTGTTGCAGCAGTTGTAGGCCTCGCGTTAGGCTTTGCGATTGCAAAAATGCTTGAAAAGAAACAGGCTTCTAATACTATCGCCAGTGCTAAGAAAGAGGCAAATTCCATCGTGAAGGAAGCCAAAGCAGAAGGGGAGAGCATTAAAAAAGATAAAATTCTTCAGGCGAAAGAAAAGTTTATTGAATTAAAGTCTGAGCATGAAAAAGTGATCTTATCCAGAGATAAGAAGATTGGCGATGCAGAGAAAAGGATCAAGGATAAAGAGTCTCATGTTTCTAATGAGCTAAGCAAGAATAAAAAGCTAAACAAAGATCTTGAAGGTAAACTTGCAGATTATAATCATCGTGTAGATTATTTAGATAAGCGCCAGGAAGAGATCGATAAACTTCATAATAGTAAAGTGCAGCAACTGGAGGTTATCTCCGGACTTTCTGCGGAAGATGCTAAAGCACAACTTATAGAATCACTGAAGGATACTGCCAAGGCAGATGCCATGTCTTTAATTCAGGATACGGTTGAAGAAGCTAAACTAACTGCACAGCAGGAAGCGAAGAAAATTATTATAAATACTATCCAGCGAATTGGAACTGAAGAAGCTATTGATAATTGCGTTTCAGTATTCAACCTTGAAAGTGATGATGTTAAAGGACGAATTATTGGTCGTGAAGGTCGTAATATTCGAGCTTTGGAAGCAGCAACAGGAGTTGAGATCATCGTTGATGATACACCAGAGGCTATCATCTTAAGCTGTTTTGATTCTGTTCGTAGAGAAGTTGCAAGATTATCACTTCACAAATTAGTGACCGATGGTAGAATTCACCCGGCACGTATTGAAGAAGTAGTTAAGAAAACACGCAAACAGATCGAAGAAGAGATCATTGATATAGGTAAAAGAACTGTGATCGATCTTGGTATTCATGGTTTGCAGCCAGAATTGATCAAAATGGTAGGGAGAATGAAGTATCGTTCTTCTTATGGACAGAACCTACTGCAACACTCTAGGGAAGTTGCCAAACTTTGTGGTGTAATGGCTTCAGAGCTTGGTTTAAATCCAAAATTAGCTAAGAGAGCAGGATTACTGCATGATATTGGTAAAGTTCCGGAAACGGAGACTGAAGTGCCTCACGCGATCCTTGGTATGCAATGGGCAGAGAAGCATGGTGAAAAGCCGGAAGTATGTAATGCTATTGGAGCTCACCACGATGAGATCGAAATGAATTCATTATTATCACCAATCGTTCAGGTTTGTGATGCCATTAGTGGTGCAAGACCTGGAGCAAGAAGGCAGGTGCTTGATTCTTACATCCAGCGTTTAAAGGACCTTGAGGAGATAGCCTTTGGTTTTGGCGGAGTGAAGAAAGCTTACGCGATACAGGCTGGACGTGAACTTCGAGTGATCGTTGAAAGCGAGAAAGTGTCTGATGATAAAGCTGCGAACCTATCATTCGAGATCTCCCAGAAGATCCAGACAGATATGACGTATCCAGGACAGGTGAAGATCACCGTAATCAGGGAAACTAGAGCAGTCAACGTTGCAAAATAAACGTTGGAAGCATCAAAAAAAAAGGCCGTTCTTTCGAACGGCCTTTTTTTTTGAGTTCTGTACTCTTAATCATTATAGATATTCTCATACGAGTTTCCCTCCATCTCGAAGAATTTCCCCGTAACATATCTAAAGTGATCATCAAGATCTGCAATCTCTTTGAGATCATCTTCATCCAGTTGGTAACTGGCACTTTGTAAATTTTCCTTGATCCTACCTTCGTTAGTGGACTTTGGTATCACAGCAGTTCCTCGTTGCTCGCTCCATTTGATCAAGATCTGTCCAGCTGAAGCTCCATGTTTCTTAGCAATTTTATTGATCACAGGATTTTCAAGCAAAGAAGGTTCGTCGTCAGCTTTCATTTCGTCGCTACGATCACCACTACCTAGCGGAGAATAACCTGTCACATTAATCCCATTTTTACTACAGAATTCCAATAGCTTATCCTGTTGCAAATAAGGATGAAGTTCAACCTGATTCATTTCAGGTGCGTGATCGGTATCGTTCATAAGTTCCTCCAGTTTTTCAATACTAAAATTCGAAACTCCAATATGCTTTACCAGGCCTTGCTCTTTTGCTTTAATCATTTCTTTCCAGGTCTCTATAAGTGGTACTTCCTTCAGAGATAAGAAATCTTCCGCTCTTTCAGGAAATGATACATCAGGTTTAAAAGCAACCGGCCAGTGAATGAGATAAAGATCAAGATATTCCAGCTGTAAATCTTTTAAAGTCTGTTTTAGGGCTGGTATGACATCTTCTTTTTTATGGGCGTTGTTCCATAATTTAGAAGTAACCCATACATCTTCACGTTTTATATCGCCCTTGCCAAAAACTTCAGCAAATGCTTCACCAACTTCAGCTTCATTACCGTAAGTGGCGGCGCAATCAATATGTTTATACCCATTGTTCAGGGCGATTTTTACGGCGTTCGCTACTTCACCTTTTTCAGATTTCCATGTTCCAAGACCTATGGCATCCATATGGTCTCCATTCTTAAATTTTAAAGTCTTCATAATTCAATTTTTTATGAAGTTAAGGATTTATGGAGGGAGCGAAAAGTCTTGAAATTGGTTTAGCAGAACTTTAATATCTATCGGCGTGGATGGAAGCTTTCCATGACTTCTCTCAAATGCGATCTGTCTACATGTACATAGACTTCAGTAGTTGTGATGCTCTCATGTCCTAACATTTGCTGAATGGCTCTTAGATCTGCTCCATTTTCCAGTAGATGGGTTGCAAAGGAATGGCGAAAGGTATGCGGACTCACTTTTTTACTAATACCGGCTTCCTTGGTGAGTTTTCTTACGATCGTGAAGATCATAGCCCGCGTTAATTGTCTTCCTCTACGATTCAGGAAAAGTGTATCGCTGTATTCGTCTTTAATTGCCTGATGTGGACGAACTTCATCTTTATAAAGAGTGATGTATTTAATGGTGTATTCTGAAATAGGAACAAAACGCTGTTTATTCCCTTTACCGGTTATTTTAATAAAGCCTTCGTCGAAGAAAAGATCAGACAGTTTGAGTTCGGTAAGTTCAGAAACACGCAATCCACAACCGTATAAGGTTTCGATAATGGCTCGATTTCTTTCGCCTTCAGCTTTACCAAGATCTATCACTCGTATAATTCTGTCAATTTCTTCCGTAGATATAATATCCGGAAGTTTTCGTCCAGTCTTTGGAGATTCAATAAGTTCCATAGGATTTTGTTCCCGGTAATTTTCAAACACCAGGTAATCAAAAAAGCTTCGCAAACCGGAAATTAATCTAGATTGAGATCGCGCATTTAGGCTTGAAGAAACATCATAAATGAACTTTTGAATGATCTCTTCGGAAATTTGATCGGGACTTACTTCAATTTCATTAACAGTAAGAAACTTCTGAAGTTTTCGTACGTCCAATTGGTAGTTGGAAATGGAATTATCTGATAATCCACGTTCAAGCTTAAGGTAGTTGGTATAATCCTTTAAGGCATGCTCCCATTTCATGTGTTAAAGATAGTAATTGCAGGACATCAGTCTTAATAATACTTTATGCTTGCATAACTTTTTGTTAACAGGTTGTATCCTACTTTTGGCGGAAATAAAAATTAATAATGATGAAAAAAACAGTTTTATTAGTAGCCGTTGCGTTGATGGGATTTGTATCTAATTCGTTCGCACAGGAAAGTTGGAGTTTTGGTGTGAAGGGTGGTGTAAACTTTTCTACTGTAACTGGAGATTACTTTAAAGATCCAAGTCATAGAACAGCTTTTAATGTTGGTGTTCTTGCTGAAATTCCTGTAGCAAACAGACTATCCATACAGCCAGAGGTATTATACTCTGCTCAGGGATACGATTTTGCTTCAATCGATTAAGACAACATTTTCGATATTGATGACAACATTGAATACCAATTAGATTATATCCAGGTACCGGTACTTGCTAAAGTATACGTAACTGATGGATTGAGTGTTCAGGCTGGTCCTTCTTTTAACTTCAATGTGAATGAAGAAATCGATTACTCTCCAACAGAGAACGGTGGCGATATCGAGCTTGAAGATCAGGTAAAGGATTTCGAAATTGGAGCAGCTGCAGGTTTGGAATACAAGCTTAATAGCGGATTCTTTATCCAGGGTAGATATACTTACGGTTTTACCGAAGTATTTGATGGATCTGATGCTCACAATTCAGTTTGGCAGGCAGGTATTGGATACCAGTTCTAGTCTATTGACAAATCAGTATTAAAAAGCGGACGTTGTCCGCTTTTTTTTATGTTAAAAATTTTGAAGGAAAATTTCTACAAGTATATAATATTATTAGTTTTGGCGGTCTAACTACAAATTCAATCAAATAATGTTAAAAACAATTATGTGTGCGATGGCATTCACCATGCTATCATTATGTTCCTTTGCGCAGGAATCAACTTTTGGTCTTACCGCGGGGTATTTAAATGCCGAGTTCAAAGTAAGTGAAGAGACTGTAAGTTTCTCTGATGACGGATCTGGTTTTTATGTTGGAGTTCTAGCCGACTTCGAACTTAACGAATCATGGCATCTTGTTCCCGGAGTAAATTATGGTAGAGTGGAAGAGACCAATCTATTATTTATTCCCGTAATGGCGCAATACCATATCGCGAGCTCCGGAGTCTTCCTTCAGGCCGGGCCACAAGCGACATTGAACCTTGAAGATGATCCAGGTGAATACACAAACACAATAGGTGTGGATGCAAGTTTTGGCGTAGGTTATGAGATTAATGAGAATTTTTTCGTTGAAGCTAAGTACGCACTTGAACTCACCAACCGATTCACAGATAGGATCAGAGAGACAGGTGATGATTTCAAGCTGAATTTAAATACTCTAACCGTTGGAGTAGGCTATAAATTCTAGATTTTTATTTTCTAAAGTCTTGAAACCGAAGAGATTCTCTTCGGTTTTTTTATTTATAAACGTTAGTGGATAATATTTCAGAATGAGCTTCGTTTTCCTTGCTATACCTTACATCTAACCTATTTAAATTATTATCTAATGTTTAAAAAAATCATGTTGATTGCAGGTTTTGCAATCCTTTCCTTGTGATCTTTCGCCCAGGAAACTTCTTTCGGAGCTACAGCTGGTTATCTAAACTCAATATCGACTCTTAACGGTACTGAAATTGATTATACAGATAGCTCCTCTGGCTTTTATGTTGGAGCGCTATTAGATATTACTTTAAATGAATCTTTCAGTCTGGTTCCGGCAGTTCAGTATGCCCGTGTTTCTGAAGTTAACCTTTTGTATGTTCCTTTGACGCTACAATATGATATTGGCGATTCCGGAATATATGTACAGGGTGGACCTCAGGCTACCGTTTTATTACAGGAATCCAGTAGAATATATGATAAATTCGGACTTGACCTTGGAGTTGGTCTCGGGTACGATTTCAATGATAATTTCTTCGTCGAAGCAAAATATTACCACGAAGTAACCAACAGGCATGGCGAAGATCCTTTTGATCTCTATGATGATCTGGATCAGGGTCTCAATTCATTAATGATTGGAGTTGGTTTTAAATTCTAAAATTTTTCTATTAGTAAAGCCTTGAAACGGAAGAGATTTTCTTCCGTTTTTTTAATTATAAACGTTAGCTAATAATAATTCATAGTAAGCTTCGTTTTCCTTGCTATACCTTACATCTAACCTATTTAAATTATTATCTAATGTTTAAAAAAATCATTTTGATTGCAGGTTTTGCAATCCTTTCATTGTCATCTTTCGCCCAGGAAACTTCATTTGGAGTTACAGCTGGTTATTTAAATTCAATCTATTCCGTAAAAGATGAAGTTTATAACTATAATCTCAGTGAATCCGGATACTATGTTGGTGCCTTTCTGGATATTAGCCTCAATGAATCATTAAGTCTTGTGCCCGGTGTAAATTATTCAAATTCTCATGATTCTAATATGCTGTATGTTCCCCTCATGTTGAAATATAGTATAGCTGATTCCGGTTTCTATCTTCAGGGTGGGCCACAGGCATCTATAATTTTTGATGAAGAACGCGTTAGACACAATCAGGATTTTGGTATTGATCTGGGTTTCGGACTTGGATATGATATTAACGAACATTTTTTCCTGGAAGCTAAATATTATCTCGAGGTCACGAATAGATTTAAAGATCATGAATTTCATATGTCCAATGACCTTAAAGAAGGATTAAATTCATTGATGATAGGAGTCGGCTACAAATTCTAATACATTGAAAACTTTAAATTTTAAAGCGAAGATTAAATCTTCGCTTTTTTTTTAGAATAAACCTGAATCAATTTCGTTATTATTGGTATTACGCTTGCGACTATTAAAACATATACAATTATGCTGAAATCTTTCAATATCTTATTGATCCTTGCTATATGTTCTTACAGTCTGGTGGCTCAGGAAAGGGAAGAATCTCCTTTAACACCTGAAGAAAATCGTGCTAAAATCAATTTTGAAGGACAGCAGGTGCAGGTGAAATATTACAATGATAGCAACCTGGAAGCTGATACTTTTGAACTTGGTAAAATATTGCCGGGTTTGAAATTGCAGCCTCATCAGGTAAGGTATGAGAACCCGACTAGTAAGACAGATATTATGAGATATAATTTAAAATATCAATTAGGGAATTCAGACTTTTCAATAATGGCGGGCGGTCAGGAGATCATCTATTCAAGTATTGACGGTAAGAGAGACTATGATTTTACCACAGGTCTTGGGATAGATTACGAAGTAAATAAAAACACCTCTTTAGAAGCCAATTACTTTTTTGGTTTTCAGAATTTAAGTTCGGGGAAGGCGGTTTCTCCTGTGCAGTATATACCTCTACAACCTTTAAATTTCAAATTCAAAACATCATTCTAGATCAGCTTAGCCTATTCTGATCTTTTTCTTCAGAATTGATTATTTTCACCTTATGAAATTATTGATACTAAACGGGCCTAATCTCAATCTGTTGGGAAGCAGGGAGCCTGATACTTACGGAAGCAAAAGTTTTGAAGATTACTTTTCAGAACTTCAGTTCAAATTTAGAAACATTGAGCTTTCTTACGATCAAACCAATATTGAAGGGGAGCTTATAGATATGATCCAGAAGGGACAGGAAGATTTTGATGGTATCATCCTCAATGCAGCTGCTTATACACATACTTCGGTAGGAATTGGTGATGCAGTCGCAGCAATTAATATTCCGGTGGTAGAGGTCCATATTTCCAACACTTTTTCCCGTGAGGATTTCAGGCATAAATCCTACATTTCACCTAATTCGAAAGGTATTATCGTTGGCTTTGGTCTGCAAAGTTATGACCTCGCCATTCAAAGTTTTCTTAAGGACAATGAATAAAGCTTATATCAACTGGAGCAGTGGAAAAGATGCTGCAATGGCTTTTTACTACGCCCGGAAGAACAGGGAGCTGCAAGTTGGAAAGCTGGTAACGAGTCTGAGTGCAGATGTTGATAGAGTTACCATGCACGGAGTGCGTAGAGAATTGCTGCTTCAACAGGCTCAATGCATCGGTATGGATTTACAAATTATAGATCTTCCTGCCAATGCGGGAATGAAAACCTATAATCAGAAGATGGCTGAGGCTACAAAACAGTTAAAATCAGAAGATTATTCTCATGCGATTTTTGGCGATATATTTCTTGAGGATCTAAGAACCTATCGTAAAGAGCAATTACAAAAAGCTAATATTCAGGCGTTCTTTCCTTTATGGAAACTCAACACAAAGGAATTGATTCAGCAGTTTATAGATCTCAATTTTAAAGCGATCGTAGTTTGTACCAACTCCAAAGTGCTCGATGATTCTTTCTGCGGAAGACTTATCGATAGAGAGTTTGTAACTGATCTACCGGAAAATGTTGATCCCTGCGGAGAAAATGGGGAGTTTCACACCTTTGTTTACGACGGACCAATTTTCGAAAAACCTGTTGAATTTGAAATAGGAGAGAAGGTAAAGCGATCCTATTCTTCTGCGGAAGATGAAGATGATTGTCATAGCGATACTGAAAAATCCTGGGACACTGAATTTTGCTTTTGTGATCTTCTTCCGAAGTAAAATTTCCAAATAGTATCTATTTCGCTAAGCTGAATTGAACTTCAGTAGAAGCTAGAAATATGATCATCGTGATTCGTTGTATAGTCTAGCATATATCGCATTAAAATAAAAAACCCACCTTCATTTGAAGGCGGGTTTTAATATATAATATGTTTGCTTATTACAAGTGGATCACTTCATCGTAAGCAGCAGCTACAGCTTCCATAACTGCTTCACTCATCGTTGGGTGCGGGTGAACTGCTTTTAATACTTCATGACCTGTAGTTTCAAGCTTTCTACCTAAAACTGCTTCCGCGATCATATCGGTTACTCCGGCACCAATCATATGGCAACCTAACCATTCACCATACTTAGCATCAAAGATTACCTTTACGAAACCATCTTTTTTACCAGAGGCGCTCGCTTTTCCTGAAGCTGAAAACGGGAATTTCCCAATTTTCAATTCGTAACCAGCTTCTTTTGCCTGCTTTTCAGTCATTCCAACTGAAGCAATTTCAGGAGTAGCATAAGTACATCCAGGAATATTTCCGTAGTCAAGTGGTTCTACATCCATTCCTTTGATCTTTTCAACACAAAGAATCCCTTCCGCAGAAGCAACATGCGCCAGAGCTGGTCCGGCTACTACATCTCCAATTGCGTAAATTCCTGAAACATTTGTTTGATAAAAATCATTCACGAGAATCTTGTCCTTGTCTGTCTTGATCCCAAGATCTTCAAGTCCAATATTTTCAATATTTGTTTTAATTCCAACTGCAGAAAGTACTATGTCTGCTTCCAGAGTTTCTTCTCCTTTTTTGGTCTTTACTTTAGCTTTTACTTTATCACCAGACTTCTCAACGCTTTCTACTGAAGAATTCGTCATCACTTTGATGCCGGCTTTCTTGATGCTTCTTTCAAATTGCTTGGAAACTTCTTCATCCTCCAAAGGCACAACATTAGGAAGATATTCCACTACGGTTACTTCTGTTCCCATAGAATTATAGAAGTGCGCGAATTCCACACCAATCGCTCCAGAGCCAACGACGATCATTTTCTTTGGCTGCTTTTTAAGAGTCATTGCTTCACGGTAACCGATCACTGTTTTACCATCTTGCTTAAGATTTGGCAATTCTCTTGATCTTGCTCCAGTTGCAATGATGATATTATCTGCCTGGTATTCAGTTTTCTTGTCTTTACTGTCGGTAACCTCTATTTTTTTACCAGATTTAAGTTTACCAAAACCTTCAAGAACATCAATTTTGTTCTTCTTCATTAGGAATTGAACACCTTTGCTCATTCCATTGGCAACATCTCTGCTTCGTTTTACTACCGCATCAAAATCCTTATCTGGATTTTCAAGTTTTAAACCATAGTCTTCAGCATGTTTCAGGTATTCAAAAACTTCAGCACTTTTTAATAATGCTTTGGTTGGAATACATCCCCAGTTAAGACAAACTCCACCAAGACTTTCCTTCTCAACAATAGCGGTTTTAAAACCAAGTTGAGAAGCACGAATGGCAGTTACATATCCACCTGGGCCACTACCTAGAACTATAATATCATATTTAGTCATATTCAGAATATTTTGATTCGGTTAACGAAGTTGCGAATTTAAGGAATTTCAGCTTAAACTAAAAGCTGAGAAGACCCATTATAAAATGAAAAAAGCCTGCTTGAATCAAGCAGGCTTTCGATATAAATTATTGAAGTTTATTTTACTTCAAATCTCTTGATATTAGATTCATTGAGATCAAGCGAAGTTTTTACCGACTGGTAATCACTTACATCAAGATTATTGTCCTGAGCATAATCTACCGGTAATACTACGATCTTAAAAATCTGATCCTGAGTGTATCGCTCTCCTAAAGTTCCAAGGTCGATATTTCCCTGAAGGTATATATTCACGTCAAAATCTGTATGATTGTAGTTATACTGAAATTCTCCGTCTTCAAAATAAATTGTTTGCGGAATCAGGTTCCAAACATCGGTTCCATCGTCCACCAGTTCCAGCCAGTAAACCAGTACAACATCAGATTCCAGTACTTCAATAGTAGAAGGAATATCAGCAAAAACTGAATAATCTGGATCATTAAAATCTGCTTCGACCTCAAAGGCCTGTCCAACGATATTAACACCATCCTGTCCCGGAGGTCCTGGAGGTCCAACTTCACCGTCTGAAGAACATGCGACGATCGTACTTGCTATTAAAATAAGTGATAGTAATTTTTTCATGATAAATTGGATTTAGTTATTGATTAAAGTTGATGCTGGCCGAATTCACGCAAAAGCGCTGGCCGGTCTCTGTAGGACCATCATCAAAAACGTGGCCAAGATGGCTTCCGCAGTTAGAACAAAGGATTTCAGTACGTATCATTCCAAATGTTCTATCCTGAATATATTCTACTTTTCCATCAATTGCATTGTCAAAACTTGGCCATCCACATCCACTTTCAAATTTTGCATCACTTTCAAATAATTGCTCTCCGCAGGCTGCACACTGATATTCACCATCTTCAAAATGAAGATTATATTCACCTGTATGAGGTGCTTCAGTTCCTTTTTCTCTTAAAACCCTATACTGCTCTGGAGAAAGTTTCTCTTTCCATTCCTCTTCAGTTTTCTCTATACTATACTTTTTCATATAATTATTTTTTTGGTTCGAAGTCCATAGCGACTCCGTTGATACAATGTCTTTTTCCCGTAGTTTCCTTTGGTCCATCATTAAATACATGACCAAGATGTCCACCACACTTAGCACAATGTACTTCATCACGCTGGTATCCTAATTTAGAATCACTTCCATAAGCCACACCACCATCGATCGCACGATCAAAACTTGGCCATCCGGTACCGCTTTCAAACTTGTGCTCATTCTCGTATAACTCATTTCCGCAAGCAGCGCACACAAAAGTTCCAGGTTTCTTGATATCTAGTAAATCACTACTATAAGGTCTTTCTGTGGCTGCTTCTCTCAAAACTGCATATTCCTGTGAAGTTAATTCTGCTTTCCATTCTTCTTTGGATTTAGTTACTTCGTATGATTTGGAATTCTCTTTGGAAGAATCTTTTTGAGCATTTCCATTGCAACTAAACAGAAACGTAGTCATTAGACTTAGTATTATAAACTTTTTCATCTTTTAATTTTTTCTTTAAAATTACAATTATTGTGCCGCTATAAAACTTGTAATTTTGTTAATTACCTCAGGATTTCCTAGTATCCGGCGGTGTCCCAAATTCTTTGTGATCATCAATTCACTATTCTCCAGAACCCCATCAATCTCGTAAGCCGAATTCACTTCGACATCCACATCCTGTTCGTCATGAATAATTAGAGTAGGAGTGAACACTTCTTTGGCAGATTCTGCACCAGAAAGTGCGTCCATATCCTGCTTAAATTTATTATCAAGATAAGCTTTCATCTTCCTGGCCACCTTATCGTTCATTTTCATGTTAGCAGCAAAGTTTTTAGTGATCTCGGTAACGTTATTTGCTGTTCCAATCAATATTAGCTTGTTGGTTTTTAATCCATCCTTTATAGCTCTAAGAGAAGACATGCCTCCAAGAGAATGACCAATAACAGCTTCAAAAGGACCATACTTATCATCCAGAAATTTTACTGCTTCAATAAAGAAAGGCATCATGCTCATTTTCCCGTCGGCTTTTCCGTGACCTGGAGCATCAAAACTTATCGTTTGATAGCCCATTACTTTTAATGCTGAAGCAATTTTAGCCAGCTGAGTTCCTCTGCCGCTCCAACCATGAACCAGCAGAACTTTCTTATCTGACTCGCCATACTTGTAGGTCACGATCTCGCGGTTCATGGAAGGAACTATCACCTTTTCCTGTTCAGTGTTTTCATCCATTTCCTTTTCTCTCTCCGGAAGTTTATAACGGAAAGGAGTAAGAAATAGCTTCGCTGCAAACCTGCTGGCCAGAAACGGACTTACTTTTGTTAGAATTTGGGATGTAGTTAGAATATACTGCGGAACCAATAGTCTTTGAACCGGTATGCTGTCTTTAGTATTTTGAGTCATTTTTGGGTACGTTCAGGTCTTGAGTCGGCTTTCATACGATATTGGTAATATGCTTTGAAAGCCTTGTGAATACTGCAAATATCAACAATGGTATTGTTTTTGAACCTGCTTTTATTGTTAAATCATACTTAATTCAACTCGAGCAGGTTTGCTGCTTTTGTACTTTTAGGTATTCAAAACCAACGATATGAAAATTAAGAATGCTTTTTTAGGTTTAAGTGTACTACTTATGGTGGTGTCGTGTAAGACCAATCCTTTTACGGGAGAGAAAAACTTGAACTTTGTCTCCAATGATCAATTATTCCCAACCTCCTTCGAGCAATACAATCAGTTTCTGAATGAAGCCGAAGTCGTAAACAATACGGAAGAAGCCAGAAAGGTGAAAAGACTTGGAGAAGATATCGTAACTGCTGCGGAAAGATATTTAAACGCAAATGGTTACCAGGGTTTTATGAATGACTTTAAATGGGAGTTCAACCTGGTAAAAGATGATCAGGCCAACGCATTTGCTATGCCTGGTGGAAAAGTTGTGGTCTACACAGGTATACTTGACGAAGCACAAAATACAAATGGTCTGGCGACTATTATGGCTCACGAGATCGCCCATGCACTTGCAGATCACGGTGCTCAAAGAATGAGTGCGGCACAATTACAACAATTAGGAGCAGTAGCTGGAACAGTAGCTGTAAGTGGTCGTAGTGAAAGCACGCAACAAATCTTTGCTCAGGCATATGGATTAGGTACGACAGTAGGAGTAATGCTTCCTTTTAGTAGAGGTCATGAATCTGAAGCTGATAGAATCGGGTTAACTCTAATGGCAATTGCAGGTTACGATCCTAGAGAAGCTCCTGAATTATGGAAAAGAATGCAGGCTAATAGTGGCGGCCAGGCTCCACCAGAATTTTTGAGTACTCACCCTTCAAATGCAACAAGGATTAACAATTTAACTCAGTGGGCTCCTGAAGCTATTGCTGAAGCAAAAAAATACGGATCCACTAGTTTTAAATAAGATATCTTAAAATTAAAATTGAAAAGCCACCGGTCTCGGTGGCTTTTTCTATTTTTAGTGCATGAAGCAATTACCTAAAGGCAGCAAAAAGCTAATTCATGCATGGGCTTTTTATGATTGGGCCAATTCAGTTTATAGCCTGGTTATCTCCTCGGCAATATTTCCAATATTTTATGGTGCCCTAACGATCGTAAAAGATTCCGAAGGGAATATGATCAGCGATACGGTTAGCTTTTCAGGTTTCAACTGGAATAATGATACCCTCATTAGTTATGTTACTGCCGCTGCATTTCTTGTGGTTAGTTTTCTTAGTCCCTTCCTTTCTGGTATTGCCGATTATGTTGGAAACAAAAAGAACTTCCTGAAATTCTTCTGTTATCTCGGAGCCTTATCCTGCATAGGGTTGTTCTGGTTCAATCTTGAGAATCTCTGGTTCGGCTTGCTTTGCTATTTTCTCGCTCTTATAGGCTTTTGGTCCAGCCTGGTGTTCTATAACTCATATCTGCCAGATATCGCCTTTAATGATCAACAGGATAAAGCAAGTGCTAAGGGATTTTCTCTTGGCTATTTAGGAAGCGTGATACTACTTGTGCTTTGTCTTATTATGATTCTGAAATACGAATGGTTTGGCTTTGAAGATGAAGGTTTGCCAACACGACTTTCCTTCGTGCTTACGGGAATCTGGTGGATCGCCTTTAGTCAGTATACCTATTACTATCTTCCAAAGGGAAACAAAAAAGCCCGGTTAACTAAGAATGTATTATTTAACGGGTTCAGGGAATTGAAAGGTATCTGGTTTAAGATCAATCAGAATAAACAATTGAAGCGTTATTTAGTAGCGTTCTTTGTTTACAGTATGGCCGTTCAAACCATTATGTTGATCGCGACCTATTTTGGGATCGAAGAATTGGAATGGGGAGAACAGGATGCAACTACAGGATTGATCATAAGTATTCTGCTAATTCAGCTTGTAGCGGTGCTTGGAGCTTTTCTAACCTCGCGACTTGCCATTAAATATGAAGATGTAAAGATCCTGATTTTTATCAACCTGATATGGATAGCAATTTGTGGTTATGCCTATTTCATCACAACTCCGCAACAATTTTACGTCGCAGCAGCTTCGGTAGGTTTGGTAATGGGAGGGATCCAGTCACTTTCCAGGTCTACTTATTCCAAAATGTTACCCGAGAATGCTGTAGACACTGCCAGCTATTTTAGTTTTTACGATGTAGCTGAAAAGATTGGAATTGTGATCGGGATGTTTATGTATGGTCTGGTAGCTCAAATTACCGGCAGTATTAGAAGTTCAATTCTTTTCCTGGTCGTCTTCTTTATTGCCGGAGTATTTTTATTAATGCGTGTACCTAAAAAGCATCCAAAAATAAAAAACCTGCCAGAAGACAGGTTTTAATATTGCAGCAATTTTAATACTTATTAGTAGCTGGAAACACTTCCGGAACCATTTGTTTTAAAACTTTGCTTTTCCGGATCACCTTTGTATACGATATCTCCTGAGCCACTCACGTTTGCTTTCAAACTTGAAGAAGCGTACACCATAACATCCCCGGAACCTGAGACTTTTGCTTCCACATTTTTTGCTCTTAGATCGAACGCATCGAAATCACCGCTTCCAGTTACGTTACATTGAAAATTGTCACTACTACCTTTGATCTTTATATCTCCCGACCCGGTTACATGACCTTTTAAGTAATTTGTTTGTATATCCAGAACCATATCTCCGGAACCTGTAACACTCACGCTCAATCTGTCTTCTGAAAGTTGATCCTGTGTCCAGATATCCCCGCTTCCAGTAAGCGAAATGTCATTCACACTCTTCACGGGAACAGTAATGAGCAGATCTTTTCTAGTTTGAAGATTAACGCCTTTTTCCGTAGAAATTTTAAGCGTTCCATTTTTTACTTCCGTAAGTATATATTCCTGAAGATTGCTTTCAGCAGCAACTTTGATATTTCCTTCAGTTCCTGAAACTAATTTTACGTTCATGGATCCAACCACATGAATTTTTTCATAATCTGAAGTATTCCTGGTTTCAGTCACCATATTTCCGTTTCCACGAATTTTTTTGCTACCCCATTGTGCGTGGGCAGAGGTGAAGGCAAGAAGGAATAAGGCCGATAGTAATAGTACTTTTTTCATAATAGGTATTTTAATTGATGATTAATTATTCTTTGCTAAATTTTACGCTTCCATAACTGGTGGAGATATCGATCCTTGCTCCAGAACCAGAACCATAGTTTCCGGAGATGGATTTACTAGTGTTTTTTTCATTGGTACGGCGCACATCCAGATCATCTGTTCCGTTAATACCACCATAACTGGTCTTTACGTCAAAGCTGAATGCCATTTCACGATCATACCCCAAATGCACACCGGCATAATCGGTGTCAATATTTACAGATTTGGTACCGTTTACTATTTTTTCGATATGCAAGGATCCATAATCAAGATTGATATCTGCAGAGGTAAATATTCTATCCACTTTGGTTGTTAAGTAATCTCCATTCCCAATGAGGACCTTTACTTTGTTGATCTCAATACTTCCATAATCACAGTTAAAATCAAGTTTGGTCACTTTGCGAATTCGGGATTTGGTATAATCTGCATTCACCAATAATTCTTCGGCTTCTCCAATTTCATAATCTGAATAGTCGGCATCAATTTCAGCATTGGTAACAAATCCAATTCGGCTACTTCTGCTATAATCAAAATTCAGAATATTAGAGCGACCATTTAATTCGCCTACATCTATCTTTCCGTAGTCACAATTGATATCAGTATTCCCAAAAGTTTTGTCGATGTAGATTCCGCCGTAATTATTATCGAGAGTAAGATTGTTATTCTCCGGAGCGCGAATCACGTAATTCACTTCCATGTTCACATTATCGAACCCATCGAAAATATTCTTCCACCAGGACTTATTTTCCTTAGAAAATTTGGTAGTTGCCGTTACTCCTGAAGAATTCTGGTCAAATTCCACTCGTATATCATCGAGTTTGTCTTCTACATCATCCTCATCGTTCCCATTGGTTTTCATGGTAACCTCAATAAGAACCCGATCTTCTTTCCAGGTCACAATATCGATGTTCCCGTAACTATTGTTAATATTAAGATCACCATTAGCCTTTACACTAAATTCTTTCCTGATCGTCTTTTTTCTAGTATGTTTGGCATCTTCAATAAGAGAAGCTTCAGTCGTAACTTCAGGCTCTGTACATTTGCTTTCAGGGTACATGTTTGTAACGAGCACCATGAGGAATAGGATGCTAGATAGTATTGCTTTCATAATTTTGATTGTTTAATGATTTGATGTTTTCAATTTGTTCTAATACTTCACTAAGTAGATCTATTCGCTGCTGGAAATTTTGAATCATGGCGTGTATAACTCTTTTATCATTTCCACTTTCTAGTAGATCATTCTCCATTCTTTTATATCGTTTTTCCAGTTTTTTTAATTGCTGAAGGGCATCCTTTATGATTGCCTGAGTTTCAGGAGTAGCTTCCGCATTTAGCGCAATGAGTTCTTTCTCAATTAATCCTGAATAAAACTGCTGCGTCTGCTTCATTTCCGGAGAAATGCTAGCCAGGTCTGACTGATTTGCCTGGTTGAAATTATTGGATAATAACAGCACTAAGGCTAATACTGCAGCGATACTCAATAATCCTATCCAGATCTTTCCTGAGTTGTTCCCAGCTTTTCCTGACTTTTTAGCTTTTTCCAGCTTGCGGGCAAACTTATCGCGATGATCTGTTTGCGGTTCTTCGATGTCAAAATTTGCAGACTCGAAGAATTCTTCAAGTTCATTATCTTTCATGTTGCTGCAATTTTTTTCTTAAACTTTCTTTAGCTCTGGAAATCATCGTTCTACAATTTCCGTAAGAGATTTTCATAATCTCACTAATTTCTTCATGATCATATCCTTCGATAAGATGTAGCGTTAGACATATCCTGTAGTTTTCTTTCAAATTCTTCAATGCATTAAGCACTAACTTCACTTTACTATTGGTGTTAGCATCGATGACCAAACCACCAGAGTCCTCTTCATTTTTTAGCTCATCCTTATAAGGAACCTCCGCCAGCTTTTTAGATTTGTTCAAAGCAGTAATACTTTGATTGATCACGATACGTTTCAACCAGGCTCCAAAGGTGGCATCCTCGTTAAAACTATCTATTCTTGTAAAAGCCTTTAAAAATGATTCCTGCATAATATCTTCAGCTTCAGCAGAATGTCCTGTAATTCTATAAGCGGTGTTGTACATTGCTTTATAATACCGGTCATAGATTTCCATCTGCGCACGTTGTTCTCCTTGACGGCAACGGGCAACAAGATCATTAATATGTGTGATGGTTGGTGTCAATTAATGTCTGGTTTCTATACTAAAGATGGAACTATTTGAAGATTGTTACACTTTCTGAAAATAATTTTATAAATAAGGCGTGGCATAGGAATTGAATATTTGATATTGCAAATCTATAGAAAGCCCCAATGCATTGCATTTCAAGGCTTTTAACGAACGTCACCAAATTACTGAAATTTAATCTGGTGACAGTTTGACTTAAATATAATTATGGCTAAAACAAAGTTTACGAATATTGACAGTTTGTCATTTCAGGGAATAGATGAAGATGCAGAATTGATTCCTTTAATGACACCTGAAGATGAAGAAGAAATAAATAAAGAAGATCTCCCGGAAACCTTACCAATTCTACCTCTTAGAAACACGGTTCTATTTCCAGGAGTTGTGATTCCTATTACGGCGGGTAGAGATGCATCTATTAAGCTTATTAACGAAGCAAATAATGGAAGTAAGATTATTGGTGTCGTTTCTCAGAAGGATGAGGAAGTAGAGAATCCAACATCAAAGGATATTAATAAGGTTGGAGTAGTTGCACGTATTCTTAGGGTGTTGAAAATGCCTGATGGGAATACAACAGTAATTATTCAGGGTAAAAAACGCTTCCAGATCACTCAAGTGGTAACTGAAGAACCTTATATGAATGCTACAGTTGCTGAGGTTCCTGATAATCGTCCTGAGCAGGATAATGCTGAATTTGGAGCGATCATAGAATCTATCAAGGATCTTGCGCTTCAAATTATTAAAGGCAGTCCAAATATTCCTTCGGAAGCTTCATTTGCGATCAAGAACATAGAAAGTAATTCTTTCCTGATCAATTTTGTTTCATCTAATATGTCTCTATCTGTTTCTGAAAAACAGAAGTTACTGGAGATGAATGATCTTAAAGAGAGAGCGCTTTCCACGTTGAAGCATATGAATACTGAGAACCAGAAACTGGAGCTCAAAAATGATATTCAGAGCAAGGTTCAAAGTGATATGAGCCAGCAGCAAAGAGAGTATTTCCTTCACCAGCAAATGAAGACTATCCAGGAAGAACTTGGTGGTGTTTCTCATGAAGGTGAAATCGTGGAAATGCGTGATCGCGCAAAAGACAAGCAATGGGACGAGGATGTTCAGAATCACTTTGAGAAAGAACTTTCCAAAATGCAACGTATGAATCCGCAGGTTGCAGAATATTCTATTCAAAGAAATTACCTGGACCTGTTTCTGGATCTTCCATGGAACGAGTTCAGTAAAGATAAATTTGATCTAAAGCGAGCCAAGAAAATTCTTGATCGGGATCATTACGGTCTTGATGATGTTAAAAGAAGGATCATCGAATACCTTGCAGTTTTAAAACTGCGTAACGATATGAAATCTCCAATTTTGTGTCTTTACGGACCTCCCGGAGTTGGTAAAACTTCGCTTGGAAAGTCGGTTGCGGAAGCACTGGGTAGAGAATATGTCAGGATTTCTCTGGGTGGTCTAAGAGATGAAGCAGAGATACGCGGACACAGAAAAACCTACATTGGTGCTATGCCAGGTAGAATTATTCAGAGTTTAAAGAAAGCTGGAACCAGCAATCCTGTTTTTGTTCTGGATGAGATCGATAAACTAAGTATGGGAAATGCAGGAGACCCTTCTTCAGCTTTACTCGAAGTACTGGATCCTGAACAGAATTCAGAATTTCATGACAACTTCCTTGAGATGGGATTTGATCTATCCAAGGTGATGTTTATCGCTACGTGTAATTCATTGAATACAATTCAGCCGGCACTAAGAGACCGAATGGAAATTATCAATGTGACAGGTTATACGATTGAGGAGAAAGTTGAGATCGCAAAAAGGCATTTACTTCCGAAGCAATTAGAAGAACACGGTTTAAATGCAGAACATCTTAAAGTTGGTAAAAAGCAACTTGAGAAAATTGTAGAAGGTTATACCCGGGAATCTGGAGTTAGATCTCTGGAGAAACAAATAGCCAAAGTGGTTAGATACGCAGCCAAGAACATTGCGATGGAAGATGAATATAATATCAAATTGAATGATGAAGATATTATTGAAATTCTTGGAAGTCCTAAAATGGAGCGGGATAAATACGAGAACAATGATGTTGCAGGTGTGGTTACCGGACTTGCTTGGACCCAGGTAGGTGGTGATATTTTGTTTATCGAATCTATTCTTTCTAAAGGTAAAGGAAATCTTAGTATTACCGGAAACCTTGGGAAAGTGATGAAGGAATCGGCCACCATTGCTATGGAATATATCAAAGCGAACGCAGACGATCTTGGATTAGATGCTACCATTTTTGAAAAATACAATGTACATATCCATGTTCCGGAAGGCGCAACTCCGAAGGATGGTCCAAGTGCAGGTATCACCATGCTTACTTCTCTAGTATCACTATTTACTCAGAAGAAGGTGAAGAAGAGTATTGCCATGACCGGGGAGATCACCTTAAGAGGAAAGGTTCTACCTGTGGGCGGAATCAAAGAGAAGATCCTTGCGGCGAAGAGAGCCCGTATCAAGGAACTGATTCTTTGCGAAGAAAATAAGCGTGATATTGAGGAGATCAAGGACGAATATTTAAAAGGTCTAACTTTTCATTATGTAAGGGACATGAGTGATGTCATAGATATCGCCATTACCAAGCAAGCGGTAAGAAACGCTAAGAAACTATAAATTAAGAAGCCCCAAAAGGGGCTTTTCTTTTGGATATATACCCGGTAAAAAAGTTTAAAAATTTACCTTTGCAATTAGAAGTTTAGAGAATATGAGCAAGAAAATAACGATCGCCATAGACGGCTTTTCTTCAACAGGTAAAAGCACTGTTGCAAAAGGACTGGCTAAAAAGTTGAATTATGTATATGTTGATACTGGTGCCATGTATCGTGCGGTGACCTTATATATGATGCGTAAACTATTCGTTTCAGATACCAATTTTAGTGAAGAATCGATTATCAGGCATCTACCTTTTGTGAGTTTGAAATTCGTATTCAACGAAAAGAAAGGTTTTGCTGAAATGTATCTGAATGGTGAAAATGTCGAGAAGGAAATTCGATATATGGAAGTTTCGGAACAGGTGAGTAAAGTTGCAGCTGTACCTGATGTAAGAAAAATGCTCGTAGACCAACAGCAGGAAATGGGAAAAGAGAAAGGTGTTGTAATGGATGGTCGCGATATAGGGACCGTAGTTTTTCCAGATGCTGAGCTAAAGATCTTTATGACAGCTTCTACTGAAAAAAGAGCTCAACGCAGATATGATGAGCTTATTGAAAGAGGAGATGAGGTAGAATTTGACGCAGTTTTGAAAAATGTTAAAGATCGGGATTTTATGGATTCTACTCGCGAAGATTCACCGCTTATAAAGGCTGATGATGCTGTGGAATTCGATAATTCAGATTTGGATCTTGAAGAGCAATTCGATCAGATATTAAAAATAGTAGAAGACAGATTGTCTGAATAAATGTCTGAAAACAGAGGCATAAGCAAATCGGTACTATATTTAATGTCTGCCAGTGCCGGTTTGGTAGTAGCCAATAATTACTACAATCAACCCTTATTAAATTTAATTGCGATTGACTTCGGTGTTTCTGAAGCAGCAGTGAGTAATGTTCCATTATTTACTCAGCTTGGATATGCTTTTGGGTTATTATTTATAATTCCGTTAGGAGATAAATTTCCCAGGAAGAAGATGGTAATGGTCGATTTTATTGTCATTATTATTAGCCTTCTCGCTATGGCGATTGCTCCAAGTTTACCAATTCTAATATTGTCAGGATTTGTGGTTGGCTTTTCTTGCGTGGTGCCTCAAGTATTTGTGCCTATGGCGGCACAATTAGCAAATCCAGAAAACAGGGGTAGTGCGATTGGTATCGTAATGAGTGGATTGCTTATTGGAATTCTGGGAAGTAGATTCATTAGCGGTTACGTAGGGGAATATTTTGGCTGGCGTGCCATGTATTATGGTGCAACCGGAATAATGCTGATACTTTGGTTACTTCTAAAATTGAAATTACCAGAACTGCAACCCGATTTTAAAGGTACCTACAAACAACTCATGCAATCTACCTGGCATTATTTCAAAACTGAAAGTCCGGTGCGACTTGCTGCGGTGAGAGGAGGACTTGGATTTGCAGGTTTCAGCGCTTTCTGGACTACTTTGGTCTTTGTAATGGAAGATAATTTCAATTATGGAAGCGGTATCGCTGGAGCTTTCGGATTACTGGGAATAGGAGGAGCATTGGCGGCAACTGTCATTGGTAAACTCAGCGACCGTATGAACAAGAACAATTTGATCTCTCTAGCCACGCTCATCATGTTATTAGCCTGGGTGATCTTCGAATTCTCAGGCAATTCGACATTAGGAATGGTAATAGGGGTCCTTTTGGTGGATATGGGCTTGCAGTCGCTACACATCACAAATCAAAATATCATTTTCTCCAGAAACCAGGACGCACGCAATAGAATAAATACCATCTACATGGTGGGATACTTTGCCGGTGGCGCCTTGGGAACGGTTACTGGCGCATATGCCTGGGAACTTTTCCATTGGGAAGGAGTGGCTACTTTAGGTCTTTTCTACACGATTCTTATTTTAATTTCTCACTTCAGTTTTAAGAAAACTGAATCTGCTTAAAAATAGAAGAGTAGGGGTTTGAATTATATAAATTAAGTTGTATTTTTGCACTCCTTTTTGGCAGAATACCGGGAATCCAAAAAGGGTTGAAAATCAAAACTATAAACAACTTCTGTAGTTTCTGTTTTGCTGAAAGATTTCCGAAGAAACACAGAATACAAATTTAGGAGTCAGTAATGGCTGAAGAAAACACAAACAAAGAATCTCAGGAAATTGAAGTACAAGACGTTGCCGGTATGGCAAATGAGTCTCAACCTGACGCAGAAACGCAACAGGCAAACCCTGAGAAATTTCTAGAAGAATTTAACTGGCATAACTACGAAGAAGGAATTGATCCTATCGACGATAAGAAGCTGGAAGAATTTGAAAAATTAGTAGCTGAAAATTTCGTTGACACTTTAGATGACGAGGTTGTAACAGGAAAAGTAATTAATATTACAGATCGTGATGCAATCATTGATATCAATGCAAAGAGTGAAGGTGTTATTTCTCTAAACGAATTTCGTTACAACCCAGATCTTAAAGAAGGTGATGAAGTAGAAGTACTTATCGACGTTCGTGAAGATTCTACAGGTCAGTTGATCCTTTCTCACCGTAAGGCGAGAGTGATCAAGGCATGGGAAAGAGTGAACACTGCACATGACGAAAGTCTTGTTGTAAATGGATTCATTAAATGTCGTACTAAAGGTGGTATGATCGTAGACGTATTTGGTATCGAAGCTTTCCTTCCAGGATCTCAGATCGATGTGAAGCCAATTCGTGATTACGATGCTTACGTAGGTAAGAACATGGAATTCAAAGTAGTGAAGATCAACCACGAGTTTAAGAACGTTGTTGTTTCTCACAAAGCGCTTATCGAAGCAGATATTGAAGAGCAGAAGAAAGAGATCATTGGACAGCTTGAAAAAGGTCAGGTACTTGAAGGTACTGTTAAGAACATTACTTCTTACGGTGTATTCGTTGACCTTGGAGGTGTTGATGGACTTGTTCATATTACAGACCTTAGCTGGTCTAGAATCAACCATCCAAATGAGATCGTTGAACTAGATCAAAAACTTAACGTTGTAATTCTTGACTTTGATGAGTCTAAGTCTAGAATCCAATTAGGTCTTAAGCAACTTAGCCAGCACCCATGGGATGCTCTTAGCGAAGAACTTAAGGTTGGTGACAACGTAAAAGGTAAAGTAGTTGTAATCGCAGATTACGGTGCATTTATCGAAGTTGCTGAAGGTGTTGAAGGTCTTATCCACGTTTCTGAAATGTCCTGGAGTACGCACCTGCGTTCAGCTCAGGATTTCGTAAATGTTGGTGATGAGGTTGATGCTCAAATCCTTACTTTAGATAGAGAAGACAGAAAAATGTCTCTTGGTATCAAGCAATTGAGCCAGGATCCATGGACTGATATCACTACTAAATATCCTGTTGGTTCAAGACATGAAGGTATTGTTCGTAACTTCACTAACTTCGGAGTATTTGTTGAGTTAGAAGAAGGAATCGACGGACTTATCTATATCTCTGATCTTTCATGGACTAAGAAGATCAAGCACCCATCTGAGTTTACAAACGTAGGTGATAAGCTTGAAGTTGTAGTTCTTGAACTTGATGTAGATGGTAGAAAACTAAGTCTTGGTCATAAGCAGATCGAAGATAATCCTTGGGATAAGTATGAAGCTGACTTTGGAGTTGGAACAAAACATACTGCTGCAATCACTGAGATTGTAGACAAAGGAGCAACTATCGACTTTAATGAGGATATTACTGCATTCGTTCCACAGAGACATCTGGAGAAAGAAGACGGTTCTAAACTTAAACAAGGTGAAGAAGCAGAATTCCAGATCATTGAGTTCAACAAAGAATTCAAGAGAGTGGTAGCTTCTCATATGGTAATTCACAAAGAAGAAGAGCAAAAAATCGTTAAGCAGGCTGCTAAGAAATCAGCTTCGCAAAACAAAGACAACGCCACTACTATTGGTGATGTTAATGCTGATCTTCAAGCGTTGAAAGACAAGATGGAAGGGAAGAGCTAGTTAACTCTCTCAGTCATTTAATATAAAACCTCCTTAGTTCGCTAAGGAGGTTTTTCTTTTCTGAAACATTTCTACTGAAATTAATCTAAGCTGAAAAATTTTTCTGAACCATTCTTTTCTGAAAGATTTTATTCCAAAAAAAATTCTAGTAAGGTTTCAGTTCTTCTGAAAGTTATTCATTAATTCCATGAGTTGATCAGCTTTAATAGGTTTGATCAGATAATTATCCACTTCGCCATAACTCTTCGCTCTCTCCACATCCTCCGGATCTACTGAAGAAGTAACTATATAAATTATAACCTTTTTTGAACTTGGAACTTTTATAAATTCCTCCAGAAATTGCCAACCATCCATAATAGGCATATTCAGGTCCAGTAAAATGATGTCTGGAACCGACTGATTAGATCTCATGATAGGACGTAATTTGGTAATTGCTTCATCACCATTCTTAAATACCATTACACTCTGAGCGAAATTTGCCATTTCCATGATCCTTTTCGTTCCATAAATAAAAATAGGATCGTCATCTATAATACAGGCTATATCAACTTTCTTCATAATTTTTTAAATAGATTGAAAATACGGTTCCCTGACCAGGCGTACTTTTTACCTGAACATTACCGTGCAGGGCTTCAATTTGATTTTTTGTAATAAATAATCCAATCCCTCTGGAATCTTCATGTGCATGAAAAGTTTTATACATTCCAAAAAGTTTTCTCCGGTGTTTTTTAAGGTCTATACCAAGACCATTATCTTCAATGTCAATTCTAACAAAACCATTTTCCTCTAAAGTTGCGCTTAATTTTACATAAGAATTTCTTTCAGAAGAGCTGTACTTGACGGCATTGGTTATAAAATTCAGAAAGATACTATCGATGTATGCTGGGACTCCCAAAACATGCAGATCTCTTTCTATATTATTACAAATTTCAACCTTTTGCTTCGCAGCTATCGCTGTAATTGAATTCTGTATGTTTTCAACACTCTTATGAAGATTAACTGCATCTAAGTTTTCTTCTACTGCAGTGTTTATCAGGGTGACTTCATTTAGATGTTCAATGGTTTCAGAAAGATTTTCAGAAGCATTATTTAGATGCCTGAAGATTTCATTTTCTTTCAATTCCGGGTAATCACGCATTGATAGATCTAGGAGCATTCCAATATTGCTGGAATGAGATCTTAGATTATGCGAAACTATATGAGCGAAGTTTTTTAGTCTCGCATTCTGCTCCTGAGTAATATTCATGACGCTGGAAAGTTCTTCCTGCACTAGCTTTAAATTCGTAATATCGATCGCCATAAAAAGGTAACCCATATTCTTATCATTTTCTGATATTGAAGTAATGGCTAATTGAACTGGAAATTCTGTACCATCTTTTCTAACATAGGTCCAGTCCTTGTTTTTCAACTTTTTACTGTTTGAAATCTTTTTCAAAAACTCCGGAAGATCATAGTTTTCATGATCATTGAAGAGGTTTTTGGAGAAGGATTCAAGTTCGTTAGATACATGAATTGAAGTAATGTTCAATTGCTGAGAGACTTCAGTTTGGGTGTATCCAAGCATCCTTTCAGCTCCTTTGTTAAAAGATTCTATGCGCCCTTCAGAATCTGTTGAAATAATACTAACGTGGGTGCTCGCATTAAAGATACCTTCCAGTTTGTTTAAAGTTTGTCTCAGCTTTTCTGCAGCGATCTTTTCTTTAGTTATATCTGTTATTTGAGAAACAAAATGTAGTGGATCGCCCCTGTGATCCCTCACCAGGGAAACGGCGAGTTTGATAAATACGATCGATCCATTATTATGGAAATATCTTTTCTCCATATGATAGAACTCCCGATCTCCGGCAACCAGTTCCTCAAGTAAGTTTAAATCATTATTTAAATCATCTGGATGCGTAATATCCTGGAATGTTAGTTTCCTAAGTTCTTTTTCAGTATAACCTATAATATTGCAAAGACTCTTATTTACACTAAGCCAATTGCCGCTAACGTCCAGAATGGCCATTCCAATAGCAGCATGCTCAAAACTTCCACGAAATGTTTGCTCACTAATGCGTAATTTCTTTTCAGCAGTTAGCCTATGATTAATGTTGTGCATAGCTACTACCGCTCCGTCAAGTTTACCATCCTGATCGAAAAGCTGAACACCATTTACCGAAACTGTAACCTCTTCTCCAGAAACAGGCCTGATCTTCATCAGGTCGTTCGTGATCGCACCAGTATTAAGGGTTTTAATTAACGGTATTTCGCTTTCCTTGAGTTCTTGATCGCCATCTGCGTTGTATAAACCATAGTGTTTGGATAGCTCTTCGACGGGAACCGGCTTAGCTGGTAAACCATGCCAGTTTTTAGTTGCCTGGTTGAATAAAGTAAGATTGCCTTTAGCATCACATGCAACTATACCTACATCAACACTCTCCAGCACTTTCTCCATTAATTCTTGCTTGCGGTGATTTTCCGCCTCACTATTCTTAATTTCAGTAATGTCTGCGGTATGCATGATGATACCTCCAATTCGATTTTCAGAATTATACCAGGGTCTTACCTCCCAGGTGATCCAGTTTTTTGAGCCATCTGCACGAACAAAACATTCTTCATCCATGCTATGTATCGAACCGTGAAGACATTCCTGATGTATTTTCTTCCAGTCCTCTCCAATTTCAGGAAAGATCTCGTAATGTGATTTTCCAACCACATCGATATTTTCAATATGATAGTCCTTTAACCAGCGTTTTGAAACAGCAATATATTTTAGATCATTATCGAACATGGCTATTGCAGAAGGAGCCTGTTCTATAAACAACCTTTTGAGTTCAAACCTTTTTTTCATCTGGCTGATCTCCTCGCTGCTAATTCCACCAGCTATACTATCAGACAATTGCTGAATAACATTCTGCTTCTGTTCTTCCAGAGCAAAGATGAATGCACCGTCAGGCAACTGAATAACTTTATAAGAAAATTTTCTGAAGTGACCTCTGGACGTTTTGAGCCTTATCTGACCGGACTTTCCGGGATCATTTTTAATTTTGAAAAGTAACTCTTTCCAGTTCGAAAACTTCAGATGTTCCTCGGCTTTACTTTTTTTCAAGATGTGAGATGGAGGAGCGAATCCAAGGTGTCGCAATATTTGAATATTGAGCCAGATGTAATCCGGTTCTTCCGGTTTATATATCAAAAATCCATGCAAGCCATACTTTTGAACAAATTCAAAAACATGAGGTTCTTGCATAATTAATGAGATTTCATGTTCTCTCACGTTCTGCATAGGGTCGTAGGTTGGTAATAGATTGGGGAAACTATTACTGCAATTAAGATATTTTCTTCGGTTTAAGCAACAGTAAATTTTAAAAATGCATGGATTTTGGTATTAATTGGTTGATTTATGTTAAACATAAATTAGGTTGTTATTACATTTTGCTGTCTGGAATTTGAAAGAACAATAGTCCTCACTGATCATTTTTAGTATAGAATTAGCTCAGGTAGAAGCGAAGAGGTTAGTCAAATTTCAGTATTATTGAAGTATGAAAAAAAGATACTGGATTGTACTTATTCTTGTGTTTGTTCTGGCGGTTACATACTTTACCGGACCAGTGCCCGAGGAACCGAAATACGATCTACAGCTTCCGATGATAGCTTCCAATCTAACCGAACTTGATAATTACATTAACGATAAAGAATCAAAAAAGCCAACACGCAAGGATAACCAGGCTCGCATAGAATGGTATGGAGAAACACCTGGCAAAACAGAATATAGCATCATTTATCTGCATGGTTTTGCCGGTAGTTACCGGGATGGTTATCCGGTAAATAAAAATATTGCTAAGAAATTAAACGCGAACATTTACTATGCTCGCTGGGCAGGTCACGGTTTGGAGCCTCAGGCAAGTCTGGATAATTTTAATGGAGAGAATGCCTGGGAGTCCGCTAAGGAGGCTTTAGCCATTGGAAAGCAGATTGGTAAAAAGGTGATTATAATGAGTACATCTACGGGAGGTACTCTGGCATTTAAGCTGGCTGCTGAATTCCCAGAAGATGTTCATGCTCTTATAAATATGGGACCAAACCTTGAGGATGATCAACCGGGGACTTTTGTGCTTAATACTCCGTGGGGTTACGAGATTGCTAGCTTAATAAGTTTTGGGGATAACAGAAAAATTGAGCATGAGCAACAAATTGCTACTCAATACTGGGACACAATTTATCCATCCAGGGCTCTTGTAGATCTTCAGGTACTTGTCGAAACCACAATGATTCCAGAAACTTTTAAGAAGGTGAAATGTCCTGTGCTAACATTATATTATCACAAGAACTTTATTCAGGAAGATGAACATGTAGAGGTTGATATCTATGAAAATATTCACAAACTATTGAGCACTCCAGATTCAATGGTTGTTTTGAAACCGCTAGCCACCCCGGAAACTCATTTCGTAGGGAGTGATATTAAATCTAAGGATACAGAAATTGTTGAAAAAGCTATTGAAGAATTTCTAAGAAATAAACTAGATATAAATATATGATGAATAGTTTTCAGCAGTGAAATGATAAAACGATCAGACTATAATTTAGTAAAAGATCAATGCAAAAAAAGCCTTACTTTTGTTTCAATCTACAACCAGTTTTATGAGCCGCAAAGTTCTTTTAGACTCAAATCAACTTGATATCATTCTTCACAGGTTGGCCTGTCAATTAGTAGAAAAGCATACAAATTTCGAAGATACCGTACTTATAGGAATCCAGCCGCGTGGGATATACGTTGCTGAAAGGATTATCAATATTCTGAAAGATGAGTATGGATTGGATCACTTGAAAACTGGTCAGCTTGATATTACTTTTTACCGCGATGACTTCAGAAGAGGAGAGAAACCTCTGGAAGCGAATAAGACCAGAATAGATTTTGTAGTAGAGGATAAGAATGTAATCTTTATTGATGATGTGCTTTATACCGGCCGAAGCATAAGAGCGGCGTTAACTGCTATACAATCCTTCGGAAGACCGCTCGAAATTGAATTACTAAGCTTGATAGACAGGCGGTTCAGCAGACATTTACCAATTCAGCCAGATTACACCGGAAGACAGGTAGATGCGATCAATGACGAGAAAGTAAAAGTAAGCTGGAAGGAACAGGATGGAGAAGATGCGGTTTATTTAATTGCAAAAGACTTGGATCATGAGTAGTGAATTAAGTGTAGATCACTTACTGGGAATTAAATATCTTCAGCAGGAGGATATAGAATTAATATTTAAAACTGCAGATCATTTTAAGGAAGTGATCAACAGACCTATCAAAAAAGTACCTTCGCTAAGAGATATAACCATTGCGAACCTTTTTTTTGAAAATAGTACACGAACCAGGCTTTCTTTTGAACTCGCTGAAAAAAGGCTAAGTGCAGATGTAATTAATTTTTCTGCAGCTTCCTCTTCAGTAAAAAAAGGGGAAACTCTTATTGATACCGTCAATAATATTCTTTCAATGAAAGTGGATATGGTCGTAATGAGACATCCCAATCCCGGAGCAGGAATCTTTCTTTCAAGACACGTAAACGCGAGTATTATTAATGCCGGAGACGGCGCACATGAGCATCCCACCCAGGCCCTGCTTGATTCATATTCTATTAGAGAGAAGCTTGGAGATGTAGGCGGAAAAAAGGTCGTGATCGTGGGAGATATTCTTCACAGTCGGGTAGCCCTTTCCAATATTTTCGCATTAAAGCTTCAGGGTGCGGAAGTCAAAGTGTGTGGACCCAAAACCTTGCTGCCAAAGCATATTGAATCTCTGGGTGTAAAGGTTGAAACCAATCTCAAAAAAGCTTTGGAATGGTGCGATGTAGCAAATATGTTGCGCGTACAGAATGAGCGTATGGATATTAGTTATTTCCCTAGTACAAGAGAATATGTGAAGCAATTCGGGCTGAATAAAAAAATGCTGGATAGTCTCAATAAAGAAATTGTGATCATGCATCCCGGACCAATAAATAGGGGAGTGGAGATCACCAGCGATGTGGCAGATTCTGAACATGCGATCATACTTGATCAGGTGCAAAATGGGGTTGCAGTAAGAATGGCTGTAATTTATTTGCTAGCATCCAAGATCAAACAATAAAAGAAATTATGAAAAGAATCGAAAAAGATAATTACATACTTATTTCTGCTGAAGATGCAGGGCTTACAGACTTTACGAGTGAGTTAACCAAACACCATCACGATTTTAATTCTTCTAATATCGTTGTAGATTTAAGTAAGCATAAGAATTTGGAGAATCAGCAACTGCTGGCTTTTCTAGAAATTTCCAATTTGCATAGAGCAGAAAACAAAAGTTTTGTGATAGTTACTGATGCATTGGGAATTGATGAATTACCGGAAGAATTAGTTGTTGTTCCCACATTACAGGAAGCAGAGGACATGATACAGATGGACGAGATCCAGCGTGATCTTGGATTTTAAAAATGGGTAACAGCCAGTTAAAAATTACGATCCTTGGCTGCTATGCCGCTACTCCCAGAAGTTTTACGAATCCAACTTCACAAGTACTGGAGATTAAAAATCAACTTTTTTTAATTGATTGTGGTGAAGGCACTCAGGTTGCTTTGCGTAAGAATAAAATTAAGTTCTCCAGGATCAAACATATATTTATCTCCCATCTTCACGGTGATCATGTCTTTGGACTGGTAGGACTTGTCTCTACATTTTCATTACTAAACCGGGAATCTGAACTTCATATTCATGGACCCAAGGGTATCAAAAAATTTATTACCGTACAACTTCAATTAAGCGGAGCGTGGACGAAATTTCCACTAATATTCCATGAACTGAGTTCCAGAAAATCTGAGGTTGTTTTAGAAGATGAAGAAGTTACAGTGAGCACTATTCCTTTGAAACATAGAGTTTATACCAATGGATTCTTATTTGAAGAAAAAAAAGGTGATCGGAAGCTGTTTATAGATGAAGCCCAGCAAAGAAACATTCACTACACTCTATTTAAAAGTTTAAAAAAAGGTAAAGATGTAACTTCGGAAGATGGCATCCTGATAAAAAACGATTTGGTCACTGAGGATCCGGCAGCACCTCTATCTTATGCTTTTTGTAGTGATACCATGTATGATCCTGAAATAGTTCCACTGATCCAGGAAGTGTCTGCTCTTTATCATGAATCAACCTTTCTCGAAAGCGAAGTGGCGCTCGCAGCTCCTACAAAACATAGCACAGCAAAACAAGCTGCTGAAATTGCTAAACTTGCCCGAGTAGGAAAACTGATTCTTGGTCATTATTCTACACGATATGGCGATATTAATAAATTTAAAGAGGAAGCGATCACCGTTTTCCCAAATGTAATTTTGGGCGACGACGGACAAGAAATTATCGTTGAATAACACATCACCATTCTTTCTGGCATGTATTTAATCGACACATAGATAGATAATCAGCCGTAATTTCCTACAGTTTATGTTAAAAAATAGCTATAATTAGTTCTATCTTAAGCGATTGATGTTTTTCGTCGATATAATATGTACATTTATCATCCCAAACTAAATGAACCTCTATTATGACGAAATTTTATTCACCCGGGCTAATCTTGATTTTATGTACTCTGTTTCTTACATCTTGTTCTAAAGACAATTCTGAAGATGATGTAACCGGGTATGATCAAACTGTAACCAGTCGTGCTTCTTACGAATATAGTGCACTGGAAGTAGAGATTTTAGAGGATCTCAATATTTACAGAAAAGCTAATGGGTTGAATGAGTTGCAGCCACTTGCTGAAGGTTCCGTTGAATCTGAAGATCATAATTACTATATGATTGATGCAGGTGCGGTTAGCCATGATAACTTTTCAGATAGAGCTTCCTATTTAATGAATGCAGTAGGGGCGAGCAAAGTAGGAGAAAATGTAGGCTATGGATATAGAACTTCTGAAGCAGTTATCAATGCATGGCTAAAGAGTAGAGGTCATAAGGACAACATTGAAGGGAATTATACTCATTTTGGAATTTCTGTTAGACAGGATGCTGAAGGGAAAAATTATTTCACGAACATATTTGTAAAAAAATAGAACAATATATACACCCCCCAAATCTAAAAGGGAACAGGCTAGAGGCTGTTCCCTTTTTTTATTTTCTCACTTAAAACTTTGTGGAAAAAAATCCAATAATGTATTACTGAATTACTGCTGGAATACGATCTATATACATTTTCTGAAAGTCGGTATCATACATTCCGCTTTCACCTAGAAACTCAATCTCCATTCTATTCACTCTTGACTTAGAAATACTGGATCGTCCCAGGATGGTATTAATAGCAACTTCCAGAAGAGGTTCTGAAGGTTCGCCAAGAACTCCAAGATTATTTAGATCCTCGATATACTCTACATCCGGTTGTAGTCCATTGATGTAATCTGAATTACCATCCACATTAATCGATTTGAATACCAATGGCTGCATAGCATAAGTGTGGTTTTCGCTAGCCCCTTCTCTTGTATAGTCATCGCTATCATAAAGCGTAACTGAAGCCTGGAATTTTCCTACCGTACGATCTCCGATCTGGTTTACAGTAATATATGGATCAAGGCCATTAATGATAAGTTCGCTGGCAGATGCACTGGATCTGGATGTTAATACATAAACTTCAGATAAGTTCAAGCTGTTTATCGAGGAACCGCTTCTAACATTTCCATCAAATCTATTCAGTAAAGCATCAGGATTCTGAGCTTCATAATAGGTTTGATATTTATCGTTCCACTGCTCCTTCATAAAGATCTCTCCTTCGAACTGTCCGGTGATCATACTGGCCAGATCAACAGCCGATTCTACCGAACCACCACCATTATATCTTAGATCTACCACTAGGTCTGTAACACCGTTTGCCTGAAATTCTGCGAATGCTGCATTAAGTTCATCATCGAAGCTTGCCGTAAAGCTATTGTACATTAGGTAGCCGATTTTTCTACCATCTATATTCAGCGTTTTAGCAATATATACCGGGTTTTCGGTATATGTATCATCAGTTAGATTCACAACCTGATCTGTGACAATGATCTGGTTGTCCTGGACGTAAGCTATGTTGATGCTAAAACTATCCTGATTTATAAGTTCCATAAAATTTGAAGAGGTCAATTGCTGACCATCAATTTCAGTGAATACAGTACCACGAGTCAAACCCGCTTCATCTGCAGATGTTCCAGGTAATACATATCGTATAAAACCAAATACAAAATCTGAATTAGAGATCTGCCCAATACCATACTGGATACCAGTAGCACCACTCATTCCTTCAAATCTTTCCTCAAGTTCATTATAATCATCAGTTATAAAGCTAAATCTGTCAAAATCGGCAATTAGATCATCAAAGAGAGATTCTGGTGAAGAAGCATCTGCCAGAAATTCCGTTTTTTCCGCAGTGGAGGAGAAATAATTATCTGCAAGTTCCGGCACATCCTCCTTATATAAATAGATCTCGTTTAAACCATTATAGACAAAGCTTTCTACCTCTATAGCCTCATCTACTGGTTCTTCGTTTTCATCGATCACATTTTCAGGAAGATTGGGATTTCTTTCGGTAGGCGTTTCTTCTTTATCGCAGGAAGTAAGAATTCCAAAGCTGAAAAGAAAGATCACTATTTTACTTTTTATAGTCATGTGTTTCATTCTTATGTTGGTACAAGGTGTAAAACTCACTAATTATGCCATTTTCGTTCATTAATATTTACGAGAAATAATAAGATCCGGTTCAATTTTAGAATTCAGATATTAAAAATGACTAATGAGTAGGATGAGATTCTATTTTAAAGAGTAAAAATAGTAGATTAAAGAGGTATCAAAAATTAGCTGGACGAGAAACTCTACAAGATTTAATTCAGCGCAAATAGCTATTAATTAACATATTAAGTCAGAAACATTAGTTAAAGTAAATCTAAGTTATCGTTCTGAACATATGATAAGCTCTATATTACGAAAACCAAAAAAATCAAGGAAATATGAAAAGAATTTTACTATTGAGTTTGATAGCATTTTTCGGATTGACATCTGGAAATATGAATGCTCAAACTGTTAATTTAATTGTCACTTCTACTAGTGACGATACGAACGCAAGAGACGCCAATCCTGGTGATGGAATATGCGAAGACAACAACGGCAGATGTACTCTAAGAGCTGCCGTGGATGAAGCAAATGCAAGTTCAGGTATGGATGTAATCATCGTGATTCCCGGGTTACTTCAGGGTTCGAATTCAGGAAAATTCACCTTAAGTCGTGTGGCTCCAAACGTAGCTTTCAATACTTACGAAGATGATAATG
Organism: Gramella sp. Hel_I_59; assembly: GCF_006714895.1. Taxonomy (NCBI): domain Bacteria; kingdom Pseudomonadati; phylum Bacteroidota; class Flavobacteriia; order Flavobacteriales; family Flavobacteriaceae; genus Christiangramia; species Gramella sp. Hel_I_59. Next base: position 1,678,586 of record NZ_VFME01000001.1, read on the forward strand.
CCTACGGAGATCTTGATATTAACGGAGATTTTAATACGTTAACTCTTCAAGGAACTGGGACTCCGGGTCCTTCAATTTCAGTAAGTCCAAATGACAGAATCCTAGATATAGTTTCCGGTGGAACTGTATATGTAGAAAGAATACAATTTTCCGGTGGTACCGCACGTGCCGGACGAAATGGAAATCCTGATAATTCAGGATCTTATGGAATTGATGGTGAAGATGGAGCAGATGGTGGTGCAATGAGAATTAATGACGGTCAGGTCGTAAAGATGGATCAGGTTACTTTCAATTCGAACTTCACTCAAAGTGGAGGGAACGGTACATCACCGGCAAGCTCAATATCACTTATTGATGGTGGTAATGGAGGTAGCGGTGGAAACGGTGGCGCTATTTATATAGGAACAGGTGCCGATGTAGAAATTAACCGTGGAACTTTTTCTGGAAACGGTACCGGTGATGGTGGAAGTCCAGCATCGGGTCAAAGTAACGGAGATCCGGCCGAAGGTGGTCGTGGCGGAAACGGTGGAAATGGCGGTGCAATATATAGCGCAGGTTCATTACGATTATTAAACTGTACTATTACTGCCAATAATGGTGGTGATCCAACTAGCGGAGCTGCAGGAGTTAACGGTGGAGATCGAGGAGAAGATGGTGAAGGAGGTTCCGGTGGAGCCATTGCCCTTTCAAGATATATCGATGGTGAGCAGGTTGTGGAAGGAACAGCCACTTTGCTAAATAATATTATCGCTGGTAATACAGCCGGAGATGATACTAGTGATGGAACACAACCAGGTACAGATTTTTATGATAATAAAGGTGGTAAACGTTTTACTTCTGAAGGTTATAATCTTGTTGGAACCAAAAACGCATCAGGTGCTTTTAGAACTAAAACAGGTGATGTTATAGGAAAAGGTAAGAAAGGTATCGATCCATTGCTGAATGGTTTGAATCAAAATGATAATGAAGCTGTACCTACAAGAAAACCTAGAGCTAATAGTCCAGCTGTAAATTCAGGGACCAGCACGATGGATAATAATTTTGATGCAAGAGGTTTTCTGAGACCTGCAGATGGTCAGGCAGATAAAGGCGCTCACGAAAGAGAATCTGAGCCATTTGTAACCAAATTTGAAATTTCAGATTTTATTGTTACAGATAATGATGGCGAATTCGTTACGATCACTAATACCAGCAATTATCCAGCACAAATGGATGATCATGTCCTTGTAGCTTTCCCAAGGGATTACGATGAAGGTGGCTCAAGTTGTCTATCTATTAATTTATACGGAGAACTTGCACCGGGAGAGACTTTTACAGTTGCAGATCCGGGAGTGGAATCTAAATTCCATGAGCTACTCTTAGATGCTGTTGGAACCAATTGTGGTTCGAGCGCAACAGATCAATTTGATGATCCTAGAGGTGCTTTAGCATTGTATAAAGGTGGAGCTGCTAGCTTTCAAGGATTTGTTCTGGGGAACTATGAAGTATCTAGAAAAGCCTTGGTCGAATATGTTGGTGACGAACCAACTAGTGATGACGAAGTAACTAGTAATGATGGAGCGACTAGCAGAACTTTAAGAGAAACCTCCGGTGTGGAATTCAAAGCATATCCGAATCCTAGCAGTGACAGAGTAGAAATTAGTTTTTATGCTTCACAGAAGGCAAATTTTAAACTTAGGCTTTTTGACATGAATGGAAGACAGTTGTTTAATAAAAACATTAAGGTTTCCAAAGTAGGCGATCGAATAGAGGAATTGCATTTAAAAGATTATCCCAAAGGGATGTATATCGTTCAGATTGTAACTCCTGAAGGAAAGTTATCCAAATCTGTAGTTCGTAAATAAAATTAAGGATTATATTAAAAAGCTCCATCAGAAATTGATGGAGCTTTTTTTATGTACTTTTATGTAGAATTTTGTAAATGATTAGTAAACACTTTCTGATTCCATTTATAAAGGAAGTCGAATTGGTACATTGCTTTATAAGTTTAATTGCAGTGCCATTCAGCTTATTATAAGCTCCAATCTAGGAAAATTGTACCTGTGAATGATCTTGATTAATCGAGAAGATTAAATGTTGCAGACTCAAGTATTTTGAAGATATAATGATTTGCCATTCAGTGATCAATCGAAATCTATAAAATCGAAAAAGGTTCAGGCTAGAGGCTGAACCTTTTTCTTTTCGAATCGATTTGTTGGGGTCGATTTATTCATCATATCAACTTTTGTCGATACCCCAGCTTCGATTCTGGTAGGGTCTTAAAATATTTTATTCTGATTCTTTCATTTCAACAACACTAAACATGGATCGTCTGTTTAATTGATGATCTTTTTCTGAACATCTATCGCAGTCTATCGCCGGTTTATTCTCACCGTAGCCTTTGTATTCCTGAATTCTATTTTCAGCTATACCATTTGCAACAAGATAGTCGAAGGTTGACTTAGCTCTCCGTTCGGCCAATTTTTCGTTATAAGCATCTGTCCCTCTCCGGTCTGTATGAGAACCAATTGCTATTACAAGTTCTGGATACTCATCCTTCATTAGTGCTACAAGTTTATCCAGCTCTTTTGCGGCATCTGTTCTAATATTCGATTTGTCGAAATCAAAATATATATTATCAATTTCAGCCAGATATTCAACATCCTTAATTGGGTTTAGCTTAATATCATACTTCAGAGTATCAATTTCATCACTATCTCTGGTATCTATAGTTCCATTAAAGGTTTCGTATCTAATCTCTTTGGCTTCCACTGGAAATTCTAAATTTCGGTCAATTTGAGTCTCGTAATAACCATCTTCATTTGTTTCAAGAAAGGCAAGTTCCTCACCGTTTTCATCCATGATCCTGACAGTAGCAGAACTTATTGGATTTCCATTTACAGCATCAGATACTGTTCCTGCCACCACTAAAGGATTTATCTTATTAAAAACGAAAATATTGTCATTATCCCCTTCACGGTTACTTGATATATAACCTTCCTTAGAATCTTCAACCTGGAAATAAGCGAAATCATCAAGACTACTATTAATTGTCTCTCCAAGATTCTCAACAGTTTCACTGTCTTCTTCTAGTCTGAAGATATCGAATAAACCTAAGCCGGCATGACCATTAGAAGAGAAGTATAGCGTACCATCAGTATCCATAAAAGGGAAGGTCTCATCAAACTCTGTATTTACCGGAGCTCCCAGATTTTCTGCAGGCCCGTAAGTGTTGTCTTCATTGATCGCTACTTTATAGATATCTGTTCCACCATTACCATTAGGCATATCAGAAGTGAAGTAGAGTGTTTTGCCATCTCTTGATAGGGAAGGATGACCAATGGAATAATCATTGCTATTAAAAGGTAATTCCTTTACATCCATCCATGAACCATTGGAACTGGTAGCTGAATACAATTTTAAGTGATTCGTTTTATCCTTATCTCTTTTTCCTTCTTTATTTCCGAAGTAATTATTCCTGGTAAAATAAATAGTACTGCCATCTGGAGAAACTACTGCTGGACCGTCGTGAAGTTTGGTATTGATATCACCCTGAACAGGCATAATGTTCCCTGTTTCTGAATCCATCACATAAATATCCAGAAAGGGTTCACCATTCCAGCTATACGTTTTCTCTTTTACATCTACATCCTGAGCTCTGGCGGAAACAAAATAGATCGTTCCATCCATCTCGAATACTCCAAAATCACTGACTTCAGAATTAAAATCTGCTTGCTGAAGTTTATAAGTTGCCATGCTCTTATATTCATCCTTATTCAGCATGGTTTGTATTCCATCAGAATCTCTTCCTGTTTCGAGGTAACGTTTTAAGAAAGTTCTGGACTCGTCATATCGCTTTACTCCGCGAAGAGCCTGTGCATACTTGTAGTAATATTCTGGAGAGATGGTAGTGTCTTCAATAACATCTCCGTAATAATATACTGCATTTTCAGGACTTCTTAGCATCATATATGCATCACCCAAACGAGTTGAATTGTAGGTGACATTATATTCATCTTCAATTAGATCCTTGTAAACTTCAGTAGCTTCAAGATAAGCGAAGTCTTTGTATAGCCTGTCTGCTTTTTTTTGTTTCCCACTTTGAGCCTGCATCCCAAGGGAACAGATAAAGATAGAAAGGAAAAATATGTAGTAGTTTTTCATAATCTATAGACTTTGGTTAGAAGAAACGTGGAGATTTGTATCTGGTATTTTTAAATCTGAATTCGTAGATAAGAATGAATTCATGGGATCCGGAAGTATATGGCTGAATATCTGAAATTGAATATTCATACGCATAGCCTGCTCTGAAGCCTGGAAATAACTGTACATCCAGAAAAGCTCCAATGGCATCATCTATTCTATAATTCGCTCCCAGATAAAACTTCTCATTTAATATAGCCGTTGCAGTCATGTCTACTGAAAGCGGTGCTCCCAGAGTGGCCTTTACCAGAGTAGAAGGGCGTAGTTTCAGGTTATCGCTTACATCAAACACATAACCAGCTGTTAAGTAATAGTGCACTTGTTCCAGTGCTCGAAACTCATCAAGTTCATTGTTATCTTTATTGATCAGTTTTGGAGCAGATAAACCAACATACCAGTTCTGTGCTGAAAGATATGCACCTGCACCAAAGTTTGGAGTCCATCTATTGAAGTCATCTGCAAAAAATGGATCTGTTCCTATGGTAGGATCATCCAGACCATAGTAATACGCTCCAGCCTTAAGACCCAGTCTTAAAGACACATCTGCACTTAAGTCTACTCTATAAGAGAAATCACCATAAACAAAAGTGGTATTTTCATCACCAATCTTATCGTTGATAACCGATAATCCCAAACCGATCTTGTCATTTCGCAACGGCGAGTTGATAGAGAGCGTTTGCGTTACTGGTGCTCCATCTACACCAACCCATTGGTTTCGGTTAAGTGCAGTAATGGAGAACCCATCTCTACTACCTGCATAAGCGGGGTTGATAGAAACCGTGTTATACATATATTGAGTAAACTGAGGGAGCTGCTGCGAAAATCCTGGGGCCGCAACAAATAGCATTAATATAATTAGATAAACTTTTTTCATGGTTTCCCTTTTTTATTTAGTTCCTAAGTAAATATAACCTTGAATTGGTTCGAAGTTACCTTCTCTTATTTCCAGAACATAGAAGTATGTTCCTGATGGCAATTGATTTGAGCTTGTGAATGACGAGTCTGAGTATCCATCCCAGTTATTCTGGTAGTTTTTAGCATCGAATACTTTAGCACCCCATCTATTAAATATCTTAAGATCGTATGTGAAACCACATGCAATGTCTGTATCTATGGTAAAGAAATCGTTGATGTTATCACCATTTGGAGTTACTGCTTTAGAGATGCTATCTCTTACATCTTCAACACTACAGTCTAAAACCACACAGTCATCGTTGATCATTACGGTTACGAATGTACTTTGTGTACAGTTGCCATCGATTTGCAATTCGAAAGTATATGTTCCAAGTTCCAGAGAGCCTGGAGTTACAAATCCGTTATCAAGTGTTCCTGTGTTATCTGTATCTATCCAATTTCCAACATCTTCGTTATCTGCAATTAGATCGAAAAGATTGAAAGCTGAATCATCGATACAAAGATCAACCACTCCATTATCGATTAGTACAATATCTTCAGCAACTGGTTCTGCCAGCACGATCGTAGTAAGATCAGACAATTGACCAAACTCATCCTGAGCAACCACATCATAGGTTCCTGGACTTAAGTTTGTAAATACTCCGTTCGCCTGGTAGGTTTCACCATCTATGCTATAAGTTAATCCATTTTGAACGTCTACCGTGATCGTTCCTGTTGGTTCTGAACAGCTCGGTTGTACCACATCTACTTCAGGAGCAGCCGGTGGAGCAGGAGCAGGTTCTTCTTCAACGGTCACTGTAAAGCTACATTCTGAAGTATTTCCAGAAGCATCAGTCGCTTCAAAAGTGATCGTGGTCACACCTAGAGGAAACTCTTCACCTGAAGCAATTCCACTAGTCATAGTGATGGTCTCTCCAGAACAGTTATCTGTCGTTTGAGCCATACTGTATTCCACAATACTACTTTCTATTCCGAAACCAACTGTTACGGTGATATTCTCAGGACACTCTATTACAGGAGCTTCATTATCTATCACCGCTACAGTGAAAGTAGAAGTTGACGTATTTCCGTTATTATCGGTTGCTGTGTAAGTAACAGTTGTGGTTCCAATCGGAAACTCACTTCCAGATTCCATACCTTCAGTCAAAGTAACTTCCGCTAATTCACAGTTATCTGTAGCAGTAGGAGCTTCATAGGTTACAACAGCGCCACATATTCCGGCATCATTGTTTACAGTGATATTCTCTAAAGCTTCAAGTTCCGGTGCCTGATCATCGGTAACAGTAATATCGAATGAACATTCAGACGTATTTCCTGCAGCATCGGTAACAGTGAATGTTACAGTTGTTGTTCCTACAGGGAAGGTTTCTCCTGAAGCCAGGCCAGCAGTTTGAGATACCGTAAATTCTCCAGAATTATCAGATCCCTGAGGTGTGTTAAATTCAACGACAGCACCACAAATATCCTCATCATTGCTTATTTCAATATCATCCTGGCAAACGATTGTTGGATCTTCGTTGTCTTCTACCGTTACAGTAAAGCTACATTCTGAAGTATTTCCAGCAGCATCGGTAGCTGTAAAGGTTACGGTGGTAGTTCCAATCTCGAATTGAGATCCAGAAACCGGTCCGGCAGTTTGTTCTACAGTCACCTCGCAATTATCAGTTGCAGTAGCATCTTCAAAATTAACTGTTGCATAAGAAACGCCAGTTTCAGTATTAATAGTCATATTCGCTGGACAGCTGATTTCAGGAGCTTCGTTATCATTTACAGTTACCGTAAAGCTTTCTGTAGTTGTATTACCAGCAACATCGGTTACAGTATAAGTTACGGTGGTAGTACCAACAGGGAATTCAGATCCTGAAGTAAGACCTTCGGTAACTTCTACAGATTCCAGTTCACAATTATCAGTTGCTCCAATTATTCCGAAGTCTACAACGGCGCCACATACTCCCGGGTCATTGTTCACTGTGATATCCTCCATTTCTTCTACTACAGGAGCTTCAGAATCTGTTACGATCACATCAAAGCTGCAGAAGCTTGTATTTCCAGAAGCATCGGTAGCAGTAAAGCTTACAGTCGTAGTTCCTACAGGGAAAGTTTCTCCTGAAGCCAGGCCAGCAGTTTGAGACACCGTAAATTCTCCAGAATTATCAGAGCCGTGCGGTGTATTAAATTCAACAACAGCACCACAAATATCCTCGTCATTGCTTATTTCGATGTCATCCTGGCAAACGATCGTTGGATCTTCGTTGTCTTCTACTGTTACAGTAAAGCTACATTCTGAAGTATTTCCAGCAGCATCGGTAGCTGTAAAGGTTACGGTGGTAGTTCCAATCTCGAATTGAGATCCGGAAGCCGGTCCGCCAGTTTGTTCTACAGTTACCTCGCAATTATCGGTTGCAGTTGCATTTTCAAAATCTACTATTGCATAAGAAACGCCAGTTTCAGTATCAATAGTCATATTGGCTGGACAATTGATTTCCGGAACCTCGTTGTCAGTTACAGTTACTGTAAAGCTTTCTGTAGTTGTATTCCCAGCAACATCGGTTACAGTATAAGTTACGGTGGTAGTACCAACAGGGAATTCAGATCCGGAAGTAAGACCTTCGGTCACTTCAACAGATTCCAGTTCACAATTATCAGTTGCTCCAATCATTCCGAAGTCTACAACTGCGCCACATACTCCAGCATCGTTGTTAACTGTAATGTTCTCCATTTCTTCTACTACAGGAGCTTCAGAATCTGTTATGATCACATCAAAGCTACAGAAGCTTGTGTTTCCAGCGGCATCGGTGGCAGTAAAGCTTACCGTCGTAGTTCCTACAGGAAATGTTTCTCCTGAAGCAGGACCGCTAGTTTGCTCTAAGCTTACATCACCAGAATTATCAGATATTTCAGGAAGTGTGAAGTTTATAGCTGCTCCACAAATACCTGGATCATTTTCCTGATTAATTGTTTCAGGACAAACGATTGTTGGATCTTCATTGTCTTCTACCGTTACAGTAAAGCTACATTCTGTAGTATTTCCAGCAGCATCAGTTGCTGTAAAGGTTACGGTGGTAGTTCCAATCTCGAATTGAGATCCGGAAACCGGTCCGCCAGTTTGTTGTACAGTCACCTCGCAATTATCGGTTGCAGTAGCATTGTCAAAATTAACTGTTGCATAAGAAACGCCAGTTTCAGTATCAATAGTCATATTCGCCGGACAGCTGATTTCAGGAGCTTCGTTATCATTTACAGTTACCGTAAAGCTTTCTGTAGTTGTATTACCAGACACATCGGTTACAGTATAAGTTACAGTGGTAGTGCCAACAGGGAATTCAGATCCTGAAGTAAGACCTTCGGTAACTTCAACAGATTCCAGTTCACAATTATCAGTTGCTCCAATCATTCCGAAGTCTACAACGGCGCCACATACTCCAGCATCGTTATTAACTGTAATGTCCTCCATTTCTTCTACTACAGGAGCTTCAGTATCTGTTACGATCACATCAAAGCTACAGAAGCTTGTATTGCCAGCGGCATCGGTAGCAGTAAAGCTAACCGTCGTAGTTCCTACAGGAAATGTTTCCCCTGAAGCAGGACCGCTAGTTTGAAGAATAGTTGCACCTTCAGCATTATCGGTAAATTCCGGAATTGTAAAGTCTACAACAGCTCCACAAACACCAGGATAGTTGTTAAGATCTAGATTTTCTGGACAGGTAATTTCTGGTCCTTCAGTATCATTAACCGTGATTGTTACCGTCGCAGTATCTGTTCCACCATTTCCATCAGAAATACTGTATTCGAAAGTATCTACACCCGTGAAGCTATCTTTAGGAGTATAAGTTATTGTTCCGTTAATATTAATCACAACCTCTCCGTACTCTGGAGTTGTAGTTTCGGTAACCACTAGATCACCACCATCAATATCAGAATCATTGTCCAAAACTGAAATAGTTACAGCAGTATCCTGATCTGTGGTTGCAGAATCATCTACAGCAATTGGATCGTCATTAACCGGATTTACTGTAACTGTTACCGTAGCAGTATCAGTTAAACCATCTTCATCTCTAATCGTGTAGTCGAAAGAATCGGTTCCGTTGAAGTTCTCATTAGGTATATATGTAATAGTACCGTCATTGTTGATTACTACTGTTCCGTTTTCAGGAGTTGTAGTAGACACTACGCTAAGATCATCACCATCTGGATCAGAATCGTTATCGAGTACAGAAACAGTTATTGCATTGTCTTCATCTGTCTCAACAGCATCGTCTACAGCAATCGGAGCATCATTTTCAGCACCTACAGTTACTGTTACCGTTGCAGTATCAGTTCCACCATTACCATCAGAAATAGTGTACTTAAAAGAATCTGTTCCATTGAAGTTTTCATTCGGAGTATATGTTACTACGCCATTCTCATCGATAGTTACGGTTCCATTGGCAGGTTCCTGAGCCTCAGAGATTGTTACTGTAAGCTCATCACCATCAGGATCAGAATCATTATTAAGAACAGTGATCTCAACTGGAGTATCTTCAGAAGTTGAAGCCGAATCATCTACAGCAATAGGAGCATCATTCTCAGCACCAATAGTTACGATTACCGTAGCGGTATCAGTTCCACCGTTACCGTCAGAAATAGTGTAATCGAAAGAATCTGTGCCGTTAAAGTTTTCATTCGGCGTATAAGTTACTGTACCGTCATTGTTGATTACCGCTGAACCGTTTTCAGGCTCTGTAACTTCAATAACTGTTAGTTCATCACCATCAGGATCAGAATCGTTATTAAGAACAGTGATCTCTACTGGAGTATCTTCAGTTGTTGAAGCCGAATCATCTAGAGCAATAGGAGCATCATTCTCAGCACCAATAGTTACGGTTACCGTAGCGGTATCAGTTCCACCGTTACCGTCAGAAATAGTGTAATCGAAAGAATCTGTGCCGTTAAAGTTTTCATTCGGCGTATAAGTTACTGTACCGTCATTGTTGATTACCGCTGAACCGTTTTCAGGCTCTGTAACTTCAGTAACTATTAGTTCATCACCATCAGGATCAGAATCGTTATTAAGAACAGTGATCTCGACTGGAGTATCTTCAGTTGTTGAAGCCGAATCATCTACAGCAATAGGAGCATCATTCTCAGCACCAATAGTTACGGTTACCGTAGCGGTATCAGTTCCACCGTTACCGTCAGAAATAGTGTAATCGAAAGAATCTGTGCCGTTAAAGTTTTCATTCGGCGTATAAGTTACTGTACCGTCATTGTTGATTACCGCTGAACCGTTTTCAGGCTCTGTAACTTCAGTAACTATTAGTTCATCACCATCGGGATCAGAATCGTTATTAAGAACAATGATCTCAACTGGAGTATCTTCAGAAGTTGAAGCCGAATCATCTACAGCAATAGGAGAATCATTCTCAGCACCAATAGTTACGGTTACCGTAGCGGTATCAGTTCCACAATTTCCATTAGTAACTGCATATTCAAAAGTATCAGTTCCATTGAAGTTTTCAATTGGAGAATAAGAAAATGTGTTATCCTGATTTTGGGTTACAGTACCATTTGACGGCTGAGTGAAAGAAACGATGTCTAATTCTCCATCTTCTGGATTAAAGTCATTAGAAAGAACATTAATATCTACTGAATTGTCTTCATCAGTAGAAGCTGAATCATTATTCGCAATTGCTCCGAATGGTTGCTCCTGAATTACTACTGAAGTAGCTGGTGAAATACAACCATCAGCATTTTTAGCAGTTACATTATATGTACCAGCGGCAAGACCTGTAAAAGATCCGCTTGTTTGGTAATCAGTTTCATTGATGCTATAGGTAAATCCTTGAGTAGTCGTTACAGTGATGGATCCAGTTGCAGTTTCACAAGTTGGTTGAACTGTATCGGAAACTACTGGAGCATCCGGAGTATTTGGCTGCTCTTGAATTACTACTGAAGTAGCTGGTGAAATACAACCATCAGCATTTTTAGCAGTTACATTATATGTTCCAGCGGCAAGACCTGTAAAAGATCCGCTTGTTTGGTAATCAGTTTCATTGATGCTATAGGTAAATCCTTGAGTAGTCGTTACAGTGATGGATCCAGTTGCAGTTTCACAAGTTGGTTGAACTGTTTCAGAAACTACTGGAGCATCCGGAGTGTTTGGTTGCTGATTAATAGATACTAAAGTAGCTGGAGAAATACAACCATCAGCATTTTTAGCAGTTATATTATAAGTTCCAGCGGCAAGACCTGTAAAAGATCCGCTTGTTTGGTAATCACCACCAATACTATATTGAAGACCATTTACTGTAGTTACAGTGAAAGAACCAGTTGCAGTTTCACAAGTTGGTTGAACTGTTTCAGAAACTACTGGAGCATCCGGAGTGTTTGGTTGCTGATTAATAGATACTAAAGTAGCTGGAGAAATACAACCATCAGCATTTTTAGCAGTTACATTGTATGTTCCAGCGGCAAGACCTGTAAAAGATCCGCTTGTTTGGTAATCACCACCAATACTATATTGAAGACCATTTACTGTAGTTACAGTGAAAGAACCAGTTGCAGTTTCACAAGTTGGTTGAACTGTATCGGAAACTACTGGAGCATCCGGAGTGTTTGGTTGCTCCTGAATTACTACTGAAATAGCTGGTGAAATACATCCATCAGCATTTTTAGCAGTTACATTGTATGTTCCGGCGGCAAGACCTGTAAAAGATCCGCTTGTTTGGTAATCACCACCAATACTATATTGAAGATCATTTACTGTAGTTACAGTGATGGATCCAGTTGCAGTTTCACAAGTTGGTTGAACTGTATCGGAAACTACTGGAGCATCTGGAGTATTTGGCTGCTGATTAATAGATACTGAAGTAGCTGGTGAAATACATCCATCAGCATTTTTAGCAGTTACATTGTATGTTCCGGCGGCAAGACCTGTAAAAGATCCGCTTGTTTGGTAATCACCACCAATACTATATTGAAGATCATTTACTGTAGTTACAGTGATGGATCCAGTTGCAGTTTCACAAGTTGGTTGAACTGTATCGGAAACTACTGGAGCATCCGGAGTATTTGGCTGCTCTTGAATTACTACTGAAGTAGCTGGTGAAATACATCCATCAGCATTTTTAGCAGTTACATTGTATGTACCAGCGGCAAGACCTGTAAAAGATCCGCTTTCCTGGTAATCGCCACCAATACTATATTGAAGACCATTTACTGTATTAACAGTGAAAGAACCAGTTGCAGTTTCACAAGTTGGTTGAACTGTATCGGAAACTACTGGGGCATCTGGAGTGTTTGGTTGCTGATTAATAGATACTAAAGTAGCTGGAGAGATACATCCATCAGCATTTTTAGCAGTTACATTGTATGTGCCAGCGGCAAGACCTGTAAAAGATCCGCTTGTTTGGTAATCACCACCGATACTATATTGAAGACCATTTACTGTAGTTACAGTAAAAGATCCAGTTGCAATTTCACAAGTTGGTTGAACTGTTTCAGAAACTACTGGAGCATCTGGAGTGTTTGGTTGCTCCTGAATTACTACTGAAGTAGCTGGAGAGATACATCCATCAGCATTTTTAGCAGTTACATTGTATGTACCAGCGGCAAGACCTGTAAAAGATCCGCTTTCCTGGTAATCGCCACCAATACTATATTGAAGACCATTTACTGTATTTACAGTGAAAGAACCAGTTGCAGTTTCACAAGTTGGTTGAACTGTATCGGAAACTACTGGAGCATCCGGAGTGTTTGGTTGCTCCTGAATTACTACTGAAGTAGCTGGTGAGATACATCCATCCGCATTTTTAGCAATTACATTATATGTACCAGCAGCAAGACCTGTAAAAGATCCGCTTGTTTGGTAATCAGTTTCATTGATGCTATAGGTAAATCCTTGAGTAGTCGTTACAGTGATGGATCCAGTTGCAGTTTCACAAGTTGGTTGAACTGTTTCAGAAACTACTGGAGCATCCGGAGTGTTTGGTTGCTGATTAATAGATACTAAAGTAGCTGGAGAAATACAACCATCAGCATTTTTAGCAGTTATATTATAAGTTCCAGCGGCAAGACCTGTAAAAGATCCGCTTGTTTGGTAATCACCACCAATACTATATTGAAGACCATTTACTGTATTTACAGTGAAAGAACCAGTTGCAGTTTCACAAGTTGGTTGAACTGTATCGGAAACTACTGGAGCATCTGGAGTGTTTGGTTGCTGATTAATAGATACTGAAGTAGCTGGTGAAATACAACCGTCAGCATTTTTAGCAGTTACATTATATGTTCCAGCGGCAAGACCTGTAAAAGATCCGCTTTCCTGGTAATCACCACCAATACTATATTGAAGACCATTTACTGTAGTTACAGTGAAAGAACCAGTTGCAGTTTCACAAGTTGGTTGAACTGTTTCAGAAACTACTGGAGCATCCGGAGTATTTGGCTGCTCTTGAATTACTACTGAAGTAGCTGGTGAAATACATCCATCAGCATTTTTAGCAGTTACATTATATGTTCCAGCGGCAAGACCTGTAAAAGATCCGCTTTCCTGGTAATCACCACCAATACTATATTGAAGACCATTTACTGTAGTTACAGTGAAAGAACCAGTTGCAGTTTCACAAGTTGGTTGAACTGTTTCAGAAACTACTGGAGCATCCGGAGTGTTTGGTTGCTGATTAATAGATACTAAAGTAGCTGGAGAGATACATCCATCAGCATTTTTAGCAGTTACATTGTATGTGCCAGCGGCAAGACCTGTAAAAGATCCGCTTGTTTGGTAATCACCACCGATACTATATTGAAGACCATTTACTGTAGTTACAGTAAAAGATCCAGTTGCAATTTCACAAGTTGGTTGAACTGTTTCAGAAACTACTGGAGCATCTGGAGTGTTTGGTTGCTCCTGAATTACTACTGAAGTAGCTGGTGAAATACATCCATCAGCATTTTTAGCAGTTACATTGTATGTACCAGCGGCAAGACCTGTAAAAGATCCGCTTTCCTGGTAATCGCCACCAATACTATATTGAAGACCATTTACTGTATTTACAGTGAAAGAACCAGTTGCAGTTTCACAAGTTGGTTGAACTGTATCGGAAACTACTGGAGCATCCGGAGTGTTTGGTTGCTCCTGAATTACTACTGAAGTAGCTGGTGAGATACATCCATCCGCATTTTTAGCAATTACATTATATGTACCAGCAGCAAGACCTGTAAAAGATCCGCTTGTTTGGTAATCACCACCAACGCTATATTGAAGACCATTAACTGTAGTTACAGTGATGGATCCAGTTGCAATTTCACAAGTTGTTTGAACTGTATCGGAAACTACTGGAGCATCAGGAGAATCTAATATTGTTATTGTAGCCGTACCAGTCTCAACCTCATTACCAGGACAGGTGTTGTTAACGATGACTGCTCTATAACTGGTAGTAACCAAAACATCGGTGGCAGTATAAGTATTAGAGGTATTAGCGATGTCTGTCCAACCTGATCCCTCATTCTTTTGCCATTTAATAACAGCTCCATAATTACCGGATAGAGTTAGAACAGTAGAGTTTTGTGTAGAACAATAAGAAGTTGATCCATCAATGCTTCCATTAGCAGCAATATCAATATCAAAACTTTCATAATTACAAACATTCGCAGTGATACTTTTACCAGCAAAAGATATATAAGAACCAAGATTAATATTGAAACCGTCAGCTAAATCACAAACATCGATTATTGAACCATCCCCAGATAATGGAATCTTAATCTCTATAAATTTATCATCAGCTGGATTATAATCACCTACCGCTGCAATAATTCCACTACCTGTATAAGTTTCTAAACTTGTTCCATTATATTTAAAAACGGAGGCCGTATTACCACTGGCATTGACCTGTAATACGACATCTGCGCCTGGAAAGCTGTAAGACTCGCCTTTAAAAGTTTCTGAAACCAAATCCAGGGTAGGATCGGTATCTATATAATATCTGAAAGTAGCCTGACCAGCATTACCATTGTAGAATCCAAGTAATAGATAAGGTCCTTCACTGTCACTTTTAACTACTGTATAAACCTGTTTTACATTACAGGTTCCAGTAGCGTTAAGGTCAATATCTCTTACCTGACCACCTGCATACTCACTAGGCGTATAATTACCATCAGGTATAAATTGCGCATATGCAGTATCTGCACTGAACAGGAAAATAGCTAAAAAAGCCAGTATTAAGCTCTTAGCAAAAGTTGGACCTGTAATTTTGGTAAAGGTAGTTTTCCAAATCATATCAATAATGTTTAGAATTATCAATTCTATTTTTTCTCGGTCTTAGCGAGTTTGTTCGAATAATTTCAATAGGGTAACTTCCAGAGAAAAACAATCTTTTCTTCTGATTTGGGGAATACATTAAAATTTGAAAGACAGCCTGTAGTTTTGAGGAACTACTTTAGAGAAGTGTGGGGGTGACTCTATTATGGTGCAATTCTGAAGTAAAATTAGAGAGAATAAAGGGCTGAAGTGTGTAATAATCAGCTTTTTAGATATAACGTAATATAATCTCGTTCAAAGGCTGTATACAATCCCTAGATTGCGTGATAAAATACAATCTAAAAAATCATCTGTCAGAATTTTGTAGGAATTTAAGAATCGCCGCGGAACAAATTTCTTAAATTTGATGTCGTTATAAGGTATAAGTGACTGAATATCAATTATAAAACAAACGTAATTTTTGTAGTCCGTTAAATTTTAGAATTGTGGGTAAAAAAGAAGATTTGTGTACAATATCCGACAAAGTGCATGTTTTTAACTTCCGGTATGAAATGTGATAGAATCCATCAGAAACATTTCAATCTTACTTTCGAAACTCGTAAATTGCAGGAAAAGCGGCCTATAAATGAACAAAAATCTCAACGATTATCGTAAATCCTACGAAAAGGATCGAATAGAGGATAATGCTATTCCTGAAGACCCTTTACAATTTTTTCAGGAGTGGTTCAACCAGGCTGATAATTCAGAAGATATTTTTGAAGCCAATGCAATGAACATCGCTACGGTTGGAAAAAATATGATCCCAAAGTCACGGATTATTTTATTAAAAGCTTTCGGACTGGAGGGTTTTCATTTCTATACAAATTACTCTTCAGATAAAGGAAAAGCACTGGCTGAAAATCCTAACTGTTGCCTTTCATTTTTCTGGCCAGAGCTTGAAAAACAGGTCATCATCCAGGGAACTGCAGTAAAAATTTCCGAAGAACAGTCGGTAGCATATTTTCATTCAAGACCTAAAGGCAGTCAATTAGGGGCAATGGCTTCAGATCAAAGTTCTGTGATTCCTTCAAGAGCATATCTTGAAGAAAAATTGTCCAGTCTTGAAGAAAAATATGATTCAGAAGAAATTCCGAAGCCAAAAGACTGGGGAGGATATGTCTTCCAGCCAGAAACATTTGAATTCTGGCAGGGAAGGGAAAGCCGCTTGCATGACCGCATACGATACAAAAAAACTACCAACTCCTGGAAATACGAACGTTTAGCACCATAATTTATGAAGCGATTAATTTTAGTAAGACATGGCAAATCATCCTGGGCGAATGAACTTCCGGATCACAAACGACCACTAAAGAAAAGAGCTTATAAAGATGCTGAACTAGTTCTTAAAAACTTCCAGAATTTCTATCAGCAAGGCGGATTGTTCTGGACTAGTTACGCCGTTCGCGCACATGAAACTGCGAAGCTATTTAAGAAGAATTTGAATGTAAAAGATCCAGATTTTGTGGTAAAAGAAGAGCTTTACACCTTCAATCAAAATGAGTTACTTAGAGAGATACAGCAATGTCCTGATGATCGGGATCAACTTATAGTGTTTGGTCACAATCCAGCTATGACGATCCTTGTTAATTTTCTTGGAGATAAGAAATTCGATAATGTTCCAACAACGGGCCTCACAGTGATCGATTTTGAAACTGATTCCTGGCAAAGCATTGATGGAGGTAAAACCATTCTGCATCTATTCCCTAAAAATCTCCGCTAAAATTTATGGCTAATAAGAAATATACGAACCGCGAATTAAGCTGGTTAAGCTTTAACGCGAGAGTTTTACAGGAAGCGGCAGACGAAACAGTGCCTTTGATAGAAAGATTGAGATTCCTGGGAATCTTCTCAAATAACCTTGATGAATTCTTTAAGGTGCGTTATGCAACCGTTAAACGGATTGATCTTGCCGGGAAAGCTGCTAAAAGTGTTCTTGGCGGAATTAAGGCGAGTAAACTTCTGGAGGCAATTACCAAAATCGTAATAGATCAACAGTCTGAAAGTCTCAAGATCCTTGAAGACATTCAGGAACAGCTAAAGGAACACAATATTCACGTTATCAATGAGAATGAAGTAACCTACAAACAGCAGGACTTTATTAAAAACTATTTTTTAAGCAAGGTGAGTCCGGCCCTGGTTACTATTATTCTGAATGAACTTCCGGAAATGCCGTCTTTAAAGGATTCCGCAGCATATCTGGCGGTGAAGATGGTTATGACAGAAGAAGTAGAGCAGAAAGATGGAATAGACAGGATCTTAAAGAGAAAAACTAAGGAAAAACGGTATGTCTTAATTGAGATCCCACGGAATATCGAACGATTTGTGGTACTTCCAGAGGAGGATGGTAAGCAATACATTATTCTTCTTGATGACCTCATTCGGTATAACCTGCATACTATTTTCAATATTTTCGATTATGAGAGTCTTTCGGCACACATGATCAAAATTACACGGGACGCTGGACTGGATCTGGATAGTGACCTTAGTAAAAGCTTTATTGAAAAGATTTCAGATAGTGTAAAGGACCGAATAAAAGGCGATCCTGTTCGCTTTGTATATGACAAGAATATTGATAGCGAGACGCTTACTTATTTGATGAATAAAATGGGTATCGATTCTACCGATAGTATCATACCTGGCGGTCGATATCATAACAGGAGGGATTATATGGATTTTCCGAGTCTTGGAGGGCCAGAGCTACAATTCGAAAAACGGGAGCCCCTGCCAATTCCCGGCTTGATTCTCCAAACAAGTGTTCTAAAGGGTATTGCTGAAAAGGATTACCTATTATATACTCCTTACCAGAGTTTTGCTTATGTAGTTAAATTCTTGAGAGAGGCAGCCCTGGATCCAAAGGTTAAAACAATTAAGATCACAATCTACAGGCTGGCAAAGATTTCACATATCGCCAGCTCCCTGATCAACGCTGTTAAAAATGGCAAAAAAGTAACTGTTCAGATCGAATTGCGAGCAAGGTTCGATGAAGTAGCAAATATTCGTTATGCTGAACAAATGCAGGAAGAAGGTGTTAATTTAATTTTTGGAGTTCCGGGACTTAAAGTACATTGTAAAACCTGTGTGATAGAGCGTGAAGAAGAAGGTAAACTCAAGAGATACGGTTTTATAAGTACAGGAAACTTTAATGAAAATACCTCCAAGCTATATACAGATTATACGCTTTTCACCGCAGATGCTGCTATTCTGAAGGAAGTAGATATGCTCTTTGAATTTTTCGAGACGAATTACAAGGTTAACAAGTATAAGCATTTGATAGTTTCGCCACATTATACGAGACATGTCATTTATAATCTTATTCAGACTGAAATAGATAATGCGAAGAACGGAAAGCCTGCAGGTATCAGATTAAAGTTGAATAGTTTATCAGATAATGGAGTGATTGATAAATTATACATGGCCAGTAAAGCCGGTGTGAAAATTAAATTGATTGTTCGCGGAATCTGTTGCCTCAATCCGGGCATTGAAGGAATTAGTGATAATATCGAAGCTATCAGCATTGTAGATAAATTTCTGGAGCATCCAAGAGTTTATATTTTCGAGAATGGTGGAAATCGTAAGGTTTATATTTCATCTGCAGACCTTATGACTAGAAATCTCGATCAACGGGTTGAAATTTCCTGTCCGATTTATGATGAAGATATCAAGCAGGAACTTATTGAAACCTTCGAAATTAGCTGGAGTGATAATGTGAAAGCCAGAACACATTGTAGAGGAATGGACAATCCTTACAGACGTACCGATGGTGAAAAGGTAAGGTCCCAGTTCGCACTTTATGATTATTATTTAAGAAAAACTGAAATTTACGAATGATCAAACAAAAAAATTTCGCCGCTATAGATATTGGATCCAATGCTGTAAGACTATTGGTATCAACTATCACCGAAAAAGAGGGTAAAGAACCAATGTTTCGTAAAACCTCTCTAGTACGTGTACCTATAAGACTGGGCGCAGATGTGTTCCTGAAGAAGAAAGTTTCAGAAAAGAATACCATGCGTATGATAGATACGATGCATGCCTTTAATCTTTTAATGAAATCTCATGGCGTGGAAAAATATAAGGCATACGCAACGTCGGCAATGCGGGAAGCAACAAATGGGAACGAGATTGCCACTATAATAAAGGAGAAATCTGGAATTAATATAGAAATCATTGACGGATCTCATGAAGCTGCGATCATCGCCGCTACAGATCTCCACGCACTTATCCAGAACGATTGTAATTATCTATATGTGGATGTTGGGGGTGGAAGTACAGAGTACACCATGTATAGTAATGGGAAAACGGTCGCTTCCAGATCGTTCAAAGTTGGAACTGTTAGAATGATGGAAGACCTTGTTGAGCATCGTACCTGGGAAGAAATGCGGGAATGGGTTAAAGAAACTACCAGGGATTACGATGATATTGATCTTATAGGTTCCGGAGGAAATATCAACAATATTTTCAAAACCAGTGCAAAGAAGGAAGGGAAGGCTCTTAGTTTGAAGTATATGAAAGACTATGATGAAAAACTGAATTCTTATACTTACGAGGAGCGAATCACCGAACTGGATCTAAAGAATGACCGTGCAGACGTGATCATTCCAGCTACGAAGATCTATGTAAACTCCATGAAATGGGCTCGTGCCAACTGGATCCATGTACCTAAAATCGGACTTGCAGATGGTATCATTAAATCTCTTTATAATGATTCTAAGAGGAAAAAGGTCTAACCGTGAATACTTTCTTTAGTTCCCAGGTCTTTCATGATCTTAGCTTCAAATTCCAGTAGATCTTCCCATTTTTGATCTACTACTTTCCGGTCTTCGCCATATTGCCGGGCGAACTTCAGGAACATCGTATAGTGGTTCGCTTCGCTTATCATAAGGTCACGATAAAATTTTGCCAGATCTTTATTTTCCAGTTCTTCAGAAAGTAGTCTGAAACGTTCGCAGCTACGGGCTTCGATCAAACCAGCGATAAGAAGACGATGTACCAGTTGAGTGGATCTGCTACCACCCTTAGGGAAAAACTTTAAAAGTTGTATAACATATTCATCTTTACGATCCCAACCCATTTTGAATCCCATATTTAGCAGACGGTCGTGTACCATTTTGAAATGCCCCATTTCTTCTCTTGCAAGTGCGGTCATGGCGTTCACAAGGTCAGAATATTCCGGGAAACTTACGATGAGGGAAATAGCTGTTGAAGCTGCTTTTTGTTCACAGTATGCGTGATCAACAAGAATCTCTTCAATATTTTTCTCTGCAATATCAGCCCATCTCGGGTCGGTAGGTAATTTTAATCCTAACATAATTATACATCTAAATCAAAAGTTGCTCGCAATTGGTCGAGTAGAGGATTGGCCTCTTTCAGTTTTTCGTATTTTTCCTGCGGAGTAAACGCGTACTTTTTAGAAACAGCTTCGTCCACATGAATGATCAGCCTGATATGCGTATTTCTAAGTCTGGCTTTTAGAAAATTCATCAGTCTGTTTTCTTCCCGTTCCAGATCGATCTTCATCGTTTCATTCGGAAAGGTGAGATGAATATCTCTATTTTCAAGGCTGGGTGTTTGCGATTCGAATATAGATGCGAGAATCTTTTCACCTTTATTCTTCAGTTTTTCTGAATAATTTTTCCACTCCCGTACCATATCTTCTTCGGAAAACTCATCATCCATTACCTCTTCAACAGGTAACATCGCTTTTTGTTTTTCCGCTAGTTCCTTTTTCTTACCAATACTTTTTAAAGACAGGCCAGAAACCTTTTCCCGTTTGATCTCCGGAAAAATCTTTTTCGTTCCAACAGGTTTCTCTTCAGTAACTTCCCTAACCTCTTGTACTTCGGTTTTTTCAGTAGCGGTCGATGTCTGCTTCGGAAGGTTTAAAGAATCCTGATTTGCAACTGTTTCAGATTTGGTTTCAGTAGCATTAGTATTAGTATCAGTTGAAGTTTCCGTAGAATCTGAAGGACTCTCTTTAGAATAATAAGTTGCCTCTTCTGGTTTAGCACACGATTCTGGTGCTTTTTTAGGATCTGGAAGGCCAATATCTTCAGCAGGAGTAGAGCTGTCATGCTCATTTTCCCTTAGCAATTCCTTCTTCTCGTTCGATATTTGAACCGAATGTTGAGTGAAATGTTCCGGGGGAACTATGTTGCGATCAGACTTTTTTTTTTGAGTATCGAAAGTGATCGATGCCAGTTGCATTAAGCAAAGTTCAACTAGCAATCTTTGATTCTGACTCGTTTTATATTTTAAATCGCAGGAATTTGCCAATTCGATTGCTTCCATCAAAAATTGATGTGAAGTTTGTTGAGACTGTTCAAAATAACGAGCTTTCGTCTGTTCTCCGACTTCTAGCAATTGGATGGTTTTTTGATCTTTGCAAACCAGAAGATCTCTAAAGTGCGAAGCCAATCCTGCAATAAAATGATGTCCATCAAATCCTGTAGATAGGATTTCATTAAATTTCAGAAGTGATTGAGGAATATCATTCGCGAGAATCATATCGGTTACCTGCATATAAGTGTCATAATCCAGAACGTTCAGATTTTCTGTAACTGCCTGTCTGGTAAGCTCATTTCCACTGAAACTAACCACACGATCATAGATAGATAATGCATCCCGCATGGCACCATCAGCTTTTTGAGCGATAATATGCAAGGCGTCATCTTCTGCTTTTACACCTTCCTGTTCAGCGATATAACCGAGATAGTTCTTCGCATCTGTAACAGTAATTCTCTTAAAATCAAAGATCTGGCAACGGGACAGGATCGTTGGAATGATCTTGTGCTTTTCTGTCGTGGCCAGTATAAAAATAGCATGTTTTGGCGGTTCTTCTAAAGTCTTCAGAAATGCATTAAATGCAGAGGCAGATAGCATATGCACCTCATCTATAATATAGACCTTATATTTTCCAACCTGTGGCGGAATACGAACCTGGTCAATAAGATTTCGAATATCATCTACCGAGTTGTTCGAAGCAGCATCCAGTTCAAAAATATTAAAAGCAAAATCTTCGTCTGGAGCCTGTGTGCCATCATGGTTGATCATTTTTGCAAGGATACGCGCGCAGGTAGTTTTACCTACACCACGAGGTCCCGTAAATAACAAAGCCTGGGCAAGATGGTTGTTATGGATCGCGTTCGCGAGCGTATTGGTGATCGCTTGCTGTCCAACAACATCTTTGAATGTTTGAGGCCTGTATTTACGTGCTGATACTACAAAATGTTCCATCAAAATCTATTGAACTACAAATATAAAAATCCCAATTCTAATCGAGGTGAACCGGGGTGTTTTTTATGAACAAATGACTTAAGAAATGAACATAATTTGACTTACATTTGCCGGAAGCAGGCCGCCTTATCGCTTCGACATATACCTTGGAGAGGAAAGTCCGGACACCACAGGGCAGTATAGTGGGTAACGCCCACCGATCGTGAGATCAGGACCAGTGCAACAGAAAGAATGTACAGGTTAAGCTGTAGTGAAACCAGGTAAACTCTATGCGGTGCAATGCCATGTAAACCGGCATTTAAGGATCGCCCGTCCGTTGCCGGAGGGTAGGCAGCTCAAGATTAGTGGCAACGCTAATTTCAGATAAATGATAAGGAATCCGATCTTTTTATCGGATGACAGAATCCGGCTTATAGGCCTGCTTTTTAATTCTCAATTTGCTGGTACACCCGTACATAATCGATCTTGAATTTCTGCGGAAACTTCGAATCATCGATCTCGCCAGCCCATTTCCCTCCAAGTGCTAGATTTATCAGTATAAAGAATGGTTTTCTAAACGGATTGTTACCGGTTCCGGCATTTGCAATTTCAAACGTATGATATACTTTATTATCTACCAGAAATTGGATGCGATCCCTGTTCCAGTCTACTGAATACACATGGAATTCTTCTGAAACATTATCGATATATATAGTGTCAGTTTTGGAAACCATCTCGTTTTTATCATTGGCATAATGAACACTTCCATGAATTTCTCCCTGGTTTTTCCCAACGTGTTCCATAATATCGATCTCACCAGCTTCCGGGTACACTACATCTTCGAAATTTAAACCTAACATCCATATAGCTGGCCAGGAGCCGGCAGCCTTTGGTAAACTCGCTCGAACATCTATTCGGCCATATTTGAAATCAAACTTTCCTGAGGTGTGAATGCTACCAGAAGTGTAATTGGTTTCCGGTGTGTTGAGGCGATAATCTTTTATTGCAGGATCGTAATCTGGGTTT
This sequence comes from Gramella sp. Hel_I_59, assembly GCF_006714895.1. NCBI lineage: Bacteria > Pseudomonadati > Bacteroidota > Flavobacteriia > Flavobacteriales > Flavobacteriaceae > Christiangramia > Gramella sp. Hel_I_59. The sequence continues at coordinate 1,702,197 of NZ_VFME01000001.1, forward strand.
TCATAATACTCGTTCCTGGCGGTTATAATTAATTTACCATTTCTAACGCGGACGTTTTTCTTTCTAGAAGTATAATACTGTGCTTCCAGATTCCTAATGAATCCAGTTTCGTAACTCCATTTATTTGGATCTGGTTTTCCTGAATGATTGAATTCGTCTTGCCATACCAGTTTCATTTCCTGAGCATTCATCATCGCGCTTGTAAAAAGTAGAATAGTAAAAGCAGCGGTTAATTGTAACCCTTTAAAACTTCTAATTCTGGGGCAGCATTCCATTAGCCCAGGCAAGAGCTTCAGCTTTGTTGTCAAACATCTCGAAAGGAATTGTTGCAAACTGTTTTTCAAAATTCGCTGTTGGAGCACCATCATTTTCACCAAGAACAATTGCGATGCCAATTAGAGATTTCCTCTGTATTAGATCTATATATATAACAGGGTTAACGTTATATTTGTTCTTTCTATTGCTAACATATACCCATTTCCTATCTCCAAAATGATCGTTGAAGAGCTCCCTCATTTCTTCGATCTGTTCTTTATCAAGAACCTGGTCTTCTTTGATCGTAGAAATTACATATTGCTCATGTAGTTCAAGGTCAGCATACGTGAGGTTTAGTCTTCTTACCTGATGTGTCATAGTATGAAGGTAGTAATTATTCGAAGAAACTAAAAACGCTGCTTCCGTATTTTCTTTGATGACTATAATGTGGCAACTGACTTAGATCGGTGTGTTTGGAATGTTCAATGATCAATGAACCATCCTCGTTTAGCAGGTCACGATCAAAGATGATTCTGGAGATCTTTCCAAATTGATCTGCAGTAAAATCGTAGGGAGGGTCTGCGAAAATAAGATCAGATTTCATGGCTCCTTTTTCGAGATACTTATAAACATCGCTTTTAATAGCCATTATTGGAAGCTCCAGTTCTTCAGACGTTTTCTTTATAAATTTAACGCAGTCAAAATGAGCATCTACAGCAGTTATATCTTTAGCGCCACGGGAACCGAATTCAAATGCTAAATTCCCTGTTCCTGAAAATAGATCAAGTACTTTAAGTTCTGATAGGTGATACTGGTTATTCAGAATATTAAACAGCGCTTCCTTAGCCATATCTGTTGTTGGTCTCACTGGCAATTTGGAAGGAGCGGATATACGTCGCCCTTTATGCTTTCCTGATATGATTCTCATGATAGACTTTTAATTGTTAGATAATCGGCCAATGGATACTTCGGCTTCGCTTCTTCGGAAAAACTGAAAGTATGAAATACGTCTAAAAAGGAAATATTCGTGATGTATCTGTACGCTATATTATATTCTTCTGAATCCTTTTTGATATCACCCAGTAAGATCAATTCTACCTCCTTTGGATCCAACTCAAGTTGTTCAAGAGTAAATAGCAGATAGTAAATAAAATCTTCTTTAGTATCAAATTCGAAACTATTAGCGAAGATCAATTTAGAGTTCTGGATCACTACCAATTCGTAATGATGCAAATGAGTATGTAGATAAACAATGGGCTTTTCCGAAGAATTTATCTTCAGTAGGCTATCAATAAGAATACTCAGGCTGTGCCGGTATTCAAATTCACCAAACATATCAAAGAAATAGTTTATGATATTGGCGTAGGGAATATAGACGTTAACCAGTTCGTTATTGATCTCATCATGAGCAATAAAGTCGGTTTTGAGGATCTTGGTATTAAACTTCAGGAAACTTACTGCATATTCTTCATCAAATAAATCTGAAGGAACCAGCGTGAAAAGTGTGTTGGTAAAAAATAAACTTGCTTCCTGAACCGGTTGCTGAAGTATAGGCTCTTCTTCAATAATAAGTTCTATCCTGGAAAGTACTTTTATCGGATCCAGTTGTTTTTCAAAGTTGAAGCTTTTCAAATACTCGATCTCCTGGCGCTCTTTATCCAAGATACAAAAAGAAAGTCCATCCAGGCTAACCTGAATGGACATTTTTTTATTTGCTTTGATATTATTAGTCGTTGTCGCTATCTCCACCATATCTGTCAAACCCATTACCACTGGTACTAACTTCTGTCATACTACCAACGCTAATGTATCTTCCGTTTACATCATCTACAGACTGTACTTCATTTTCCTGAAGAATTAGAGTTCTATCCTGATCTGATAGTACTACAGCTTTAGGAATTCTAGCTTCGAATACCGGAATTTCATTATCACCTTTTTGAATGGTACCTGCTCTAAGTTCGAACTTTTCGTTCACACCTTCTACAGGAACATTCATCATAGTTTGATATCTCTCTTTGTCACCTTTAAACAATGAGTCTCTTACTGGTACGAAATCTAATGTATCGATGATCACTTTCTCAATGTTCTTATCTACACCGTATGTTTTAGCATACTCTTCATCTAGCATTACAGTATCACGTCTTTGCGTGATCGCAAATTCAGCAGTGTCAAGGAAACGAACCAGGCTATCCCAGTTACCAGTGAACTTTCCAGTTACTTCCTGATGTGCAAGCTCAGCAGCTCTGATATCCTTAAGATTTTTAATTACTTTGGTATATCTTTTTTCCTTAATCTTATTAAATTGTAGTGGTTCGTAAACCGCGTTGAAAGTAAGATATGCCAGGAAGATAATAACCAACCAAAGAAGTATCTGAATTACAAATCTCATGCTTTTAAAATTTAGTTTAGTTTAAAGGTTAATGGGTTACACGCAAATCTACAACTTTTTTTTATTCGTAAAAGTTTCTGTCATAAAAATCCATTAGTATCTTTGAGTTTTTACGCACTTTCTATGGATATACCCACGCCGGATTCCTTCTTCAAATTACTTATTCAGGACCTTGAATTTCAACCAACCACAAAACAGGATATAGCTTTACAAATGCTTTCTAAATTCGTTGTGGAAGGAGGGCGAGATAAGTTGTTCTTACTGAAGGGTTTCGCTGGTACGGGTAAAACTACCATAATAAGTACGCTTACCAAGAATTTATGGAAGATCCGGAAGTCCGGAATTCTACTGGCACCAACGGGAAGAGCCGCTAAGGTAATCTCCAATTACTCTAAAAAAGAAGCATTCACTATTCATAAGAAGATCTATTTTCCGAAAAAATCGGGAAATGGCGGTGTTCAATTTACTTTACAACCTAACAAGCACAAGAACAGCCTTTTCATTGTTGATGAAGCATCGATGATCTCAGATGATGGTGGAAACTCCAAACTTTTCGAAAATGGTTCACTGCTAGATGATCTAATCGAGTATGTCTATGCAGGGCACAATTGCCAGCTGATCCTAATAGGAGATACTGCACAGCTACCACCGGTGAAAATGGATCTTAGTCCGGCACTTGAAGAAGAGAAACTGGGGCTTAACTATAATAAGGAGGTTTCTTTTATTGAACTTGATGAAGTAGTAAGGCAAAGTGAAGGCAGTGATATTTTGCACAACGCGACTCTTATCCGGGAAAGCCTGCAGGAGGAATTCTATGAGAGCTTTCAATTCGAGCTTTCTAGCAATGCAGATGTGATTCGATTAACAGATGGATACGAGATCATGGATGCTATTCAGGATTCCTATGGGGAGAATGGACATGAAGATACTAGTATTATTGTACGGTCCAATAAACGGGCGAATATGTACAATCAACAAATAAGATCTCGAATCCTGTTCCAGGAAGATGAACTTTCTCCTGGCGATTATTTGATGGTTGTGAAGAATAATTATTTCTGGATCAAACCAACCAGTGAGGCCGGGTTTATTGCAAATGGAGATATTGTAAAAGTGCTGGAGATCTTCGGATTTAAAGAATTGTACGGATTCAGATTTGCTGAAGTGCAGGTGCAAATGGTGGATTATCCTAAAATGAGTCCTTTCGAAACGGTGATCATGCTGGATACACTTACCACAAATACACCTTCGCTTACCTACGAAGAATCAAACCGACTCTACGAAGAAGTAAAAAAGGATTACGCGCATGAAAGATCTAAGTACAAACAGTTCATGAACGTAAAGAACAATAAATACTTCAATGCGCTCCAGATCAAATTCTCTTATGCGATCACCTGTCATAAGTCCCAGGGTGGCCAGTGGAAAAATGTATTTATCGAGCAACCTTACTTGCCAAACGGAGTAGGGAAGGAGTACCTACGATGGTTATATACTGCGATTACCAGAGCCCAGGAGAAATTATATCTTATTGGATTTGGGGACGATTTTTTCGCTGGCAAGTAATTCCTATTTTTACATAAAATTTCTCATATGCAAGATTCTTCAAAATTACGTGTTATTGCAATGATCCCAGCGCGATATGAAGCTTCCAGGTTTCCAGGTAAATTAATGCAGGATTTAAATGGACAAACGGTAATTGCCACAACCTACGAGGCGGCTAAGAGCACCGGGCTTTTCGATGAAGTTTATGTGGTGACAGATGATGATCGTATTTATGATGAAGTGATCAAAGTTGGAGGTAAGGTTGTACTTAGCCAGAAAGAGCACGAATGCGGCAGTGATAGAATCGCTGAAGCTGTAGAGAATATGGATGTAGATATTGTTGTGAACGTACAGGGAGATGAACCATTTATTGACACCAATAGTCTAACGAAATTACTGGAAGTTTTCCAGCAACCAGGTTCCCAAGAAATAGATCTGGCAAGTTTAAAAACTGAACTTAAAGATCTGGAGGAGATCAATAATCCTAATAATGTAAAGGTGATCACCGGGAAAGACCAGTCTGCCTTATACTTCTCTAGATTCCCTATTCCTTACCCAAGAGACACTTCGGTGGAAACTGTTTACTATAAACATGTTGGAATTTACGCATTTAGAAAATCTGCTTTAATGGATTTCTATCGTTTACCAATGTTGCCATTAGAAGCTTCAGAAAAGATAGAATGTATTCGTTATCTGGAGTATGGCAAGAAGATTAAAATGGTTGAAACCAGTGTAAAAAGTATTGGGATCGATACTCCGGAAGACCTTGAGAAAGCCAGAAAATTGCTAGCTAATTGCTAACAGCTTTCTTATAGGTGTCCAGAGCTCTTTCACGAGCTTCTTTATGATCTACCATTTTCTCAGGATAATCATCGGTTCCAAATTCCGGGACCCACTCCTTAATATATTCGTGGTCCTTATCATACTTATCAATTTGAGTGGTAGGATTAAAAATCCTGAAATATGGAGTTGCATCGACACCACTTCCAGCGATCCACTGCCAGTTGCCAACATTTGATGACATTTCGTAGTCTAAAAGTTTTTCAGCAAAATAGGCTTCACCCCATCGCCAGTCGATAAGTAAATGTTTACAAAGAAAGGAGCCAACTAACATTCTCACCCGGTTATGCATGAAACCCGACTCATTTAATTGTCGCATTCCGGCGTCAACCAAAGGATATCCGGTTTCTCCTTTTTTCCATTTTTCAAATTCATCCTTATTATTGCGCCACTTTATCCGGTCGTACTTAGATTTAAAAGCATCGGTCACCGTATCTGGATAGTGATACAGAATTTGCATGAAAAATTCTCTCCAAACTAATTCCTCAAGAAAGGTTTTATTGTGTTCTTTATCTGCATCCCTTACCATTTGACGCACGCTTACCGTACCAAAACGTAAATGCGAAGCTAATCTTGAAGTTCCTTCTACAGCTGGAAAATTACGTTTGCCTTCGTAATCTTTGATCAAACCCGGAGTTACCTGGTAATCTGGAACCTTCAAATCTGATTCCTTAAAACCTATGTCACTCAAGCTTAAATTAGGCAACCTGCTATTCTCATAGAGATTATCCATGTATCTGGTCGTGTAGTGAAAGTCGAGGTCCTTCTTTTTGAACTCTTCCATCCAGAGATTCTTGTAAGGAGTGTAAACTTTGTAGGGATCGCCATCTCCTTTAACCACTTCATCTTTTTCGAAGATAACCTGATCCTTAAAATCACAGAACTCGATCTGTTTCTTTTCCAATAATTCTGAAATTTCCTTATCACGTTCTTTGGCGTAAGGTTCATAATCGCGATTGGTGAAAACCTTTTTGATATCATAAGATTCCAGTAGCTCCTGAAATATCTTTTTAGGCTTGCCGTGATACATTGCAATAGAGCTTCCGTTATTCTCCTGTAGCTCATCACGCATTTTTTGTAGGTTCTCGAAAATAAAAGTCACCCGTGCGTCGTCCTCGGGAAGCTTTTCAAGAATTTCAGAATCAAAAATAAAAATAGGCAGCACAGGATGGTCATCCCGCAATGCTGCCTTTAATCCTGCATTATCATCTAATCTAAGGTCCCTTCGGAACCAGAAAATATTCACTGTTCTCATTAATTAATGTTTAATGTAGAGAGACCTCCATCTACTCCTAATACCTGCCCGGTGATCCATGAACTTTTTTCAGTAAGTAAGAATCCGGCAAGGTTAGCAATATCTTTCGCCTGTCCAACTCTTTTTAATGGATGACGTTGATCCATTTTCTTTTTCTTATCGTCATTGGAAAGTAATTTTTCTGCCAGTGGTGTATCTGTAAGCGATGGAGCAATAACATTTACTCTAAAATTTGGTGCATACTCCGCCGCTAAGGATTTAGCAAAACCTTCAATAGCACCTTTTGCAGCAGCAACGCTGGTATGAAATGGCATTCCAACTTTTACCGCTACAGTGCTAAAGAAAACAAGACTTGCCTGTTCAGATTTTTTTAATTTAGGTAATAATCCGTGAACCGAACGTACAAGTCCAAAGAAATTAAGATTCATCTCTTTTTCGAAACTCTCAGGTTTCATCATTTTAAAGGGTTTCAGATCTATAGATCCCGGGCAATAAACCAATCCGTCGATTTGCTCCGGAAGATCTACTTCTGAAATATCATCTTTTAGCACATCAAATTCGAAATGCTTAACATGATCTGTATCTAAATCTCCTTTTGATCTAGAAAGAGCGTAAACCTCATGATCTGCTTTCAGCATTTCTGAAATTTCATTTCCTATTCCGCTGCTTCCTCCTATGATAACTATATTCTTCTTCATAATAATTAGTTTAAAATATCGTGTTTTTGAGTCTGGTTCTGGGTTTCCGGTTCAGTATACTCTCCATATAACTCAATAAGTTTTTCTCTTCTGTAATCAAATATCTCTTTAAGTTTAGGTTCTACTAAAATTGGATGCGACAGGCGACCAAGAAAACCCATGGGAAGTTTATAATCTACTATATCTTCCATTTCCACACCTCCTGGTATTTCTTTAATAAAGTGTTTGTGATGCCAAAGCGCATATGGTCCAAATCTTTGTTCATCTATAAAGAACTCGTGATCACGGACCTGTGTGATCTCTGTAACCCATTTTGTTTTAATACCTGCTACGGGTGTTACTATATATTGAATAAGCTGACCTGGATACATGGGTCTATCTGCTCCTGAAAGTATTTTAAAGCCCATATAATCTGGAGTGATGGTTTTAAGATTTCGGGGATCTGATAAAAACTGCCAGGCTTCATCCACGGAAATGGGTAATTTTTGTTTGCTTTTCAGGGTATATATTTTCATCAGATAATATTTTATATAAAATTACACGTATAGTTGTTTAAAGTAAAATATAAATAGTTAAACAAAGTGTAAATCTGATGTTTATAGATAATTCAGTCTTAATTAGATTTTGATTTAGTTAGCTGAATAAACTTATCTTTATTAAAATTTAAACTACTACACATGAAAAGATTATTAGCATTTGCTTTAGTGCTCTGCACTGGATTCTCGGGATTCGCACAGGTTGAAGCACCACAACCAAGTCCGCTTGGAAAAATGGAACAAAAAGTTGGGTTAACCGATATCACGCTTGAATATTCCAGGCCTGCAATGAGAGGGCGTACGATTTTTGGAGATCTGGTACCTTTTGACAAAGTTTGGAGAACTGGTGCAAATCTGAACACTATTATTACATTTTCTGATGATGTAAAAGTAGGAGGTAAGGAACTGGCTAAAGGTTCGTATGCTATCTACACTAAACCTCAAAAAGACCAATGGACAATGATGTTCTACGAAACAACGAATAACTGGGGAGTGCCTCAGGAATGGGATGATTCCAAAGTTGCCCTTACCGCTACTGCAGCGGTAGAGGAGATGCCCTTTAAAATGGAGACTTTCACCATTGTTATCGATGAACTAAAAAATGATGCTGCAAATCTTAACTTTCTATGGGAAAATACCGTAGCTATTCTGGAAATCGAAGTGCCTACAGATAACCGTACCATGGCGAGTATAGATAAGGTAATGAATGGACCAACGGCTCAGGATTATTTCTCAGCTGCCTCTTATTATCACGAAGCCGGGAAAGATATGGAGAAAGCATACACCTGGGTTAAAAAGGCCAATGAGATGAGCGAAGGTAAAGCATATTGGATGCTTAGAAGACAATCTTTAATCGAAGCGGAGATGGGTAAAACCAAGGATGCTATTGCCACTGCCAAAAAATCTCTTTCTGCTGCAGAAGCTGCAAATAATGCAGATTATGTGAAAATGAATAAAGAATCGATAGCGGAGTGGGAAGCTAAATAAGCTGAAAACACTATGTATTAAAAAAGGCTTCAGTTTGAACTGAAGCCTTTTTTTAATATTCTAATTTAATCTCTTTCCTGATGGAATCCAACAATTGCATTAATTCCAGGGTGTTTTCTGTAGACCAGATATCACTTTCGGTTTTATTATTCAGAAGCATTTCTCCTACATGCTCCGCTTCGTATGTGTAGCCATTATTTTCTACTCCGTAATCACGCACTTCATGCTTACCATCTTTATGCGTAGTGATCGAAGTTGGTTCATGGAACCTTGAATTCATGATCACTTTAGATTCTTCAAATTCCAGGATAGCTTCAGTAGGAGTTTTTTCCTTAAAAGTTGAAGTGAGTTCTACCTCAATATTCTGGTCATAATGAAATTTGATATCGCAGGATTCGTCAACTCCGGTTTCTGCTAATTGAGCTTCCGCGGTAATTCTATTAGGCATACCGAGTAAACGATAGGCGAGAAACACTGGATAAATTCCAATATCAAGAAGACTACCGCCTCCAAGGGATTTATTAAACAGTCTTTTAGTTTCGTCAAATTCTGCAGGAAACCCGAAGTCTGCTTTTAAAGATTTTAGCTTTCCATATTCCATATTTTTAAACTTGGTTTCCAGGTCACGAAAGTGAGGTAGAAACGCGGTCCAGAGTGCTTCCATAATAAAGACATTCTTTTCCCTGGCCAGGCTTATCATTTCGCCAGCCTGCTTATAATTTAAGGCAAATGGTTTTTCACAAAGTACAGCTTTGCCATGCTCGATACATTTGATGGCGAGTTCATGATGGAAGGCATGTGGTGTGGCGATATAAACTACCTGTACCTGTTCATCTTTTAACAGCCCTTCATAACTATCATAAGATTTCTCAGCTTCGAACTCTGCAGCGAATTCTTCAGCTTTATTAAGATCACGACTTGCTACTGCATAAAGTTCAGCATTATAGGCATGTTGTAATCCATCACAGAACTTTCCAGCGATCTTTCCAAGACCCAGAATTCCCCATTTTATTTTTTGACTCATGTTGTGCTTACTTGAGGTTTATCATTTCGAAAAAGTTGAATAAGTAGCGCTATGGACATTACCAATACGCAACCCAGTACATTCAGCCATAAGTAGGGCATTATATCCATTTTAAATACAATGATCACGATGATCTGTGTAATAATCGCTGCTATAAAAACGGCATTGCTTCGCACATATTTTATAAAAAATGCCAGTAGAAAAATACCTAGAACATTTCCATAAAAGATACTTCCAATGATGTTTACTAACTGAATCAGGTTATCAAATAGATCAGCAAGACTTGCAAACAGGATCGCAATAGCTCCCCACATTAATGTAAACCATTTGGAAGCTGCCAGGTAATGCTCATCACTTTTGTTCTCTTTATGATTTCTGCGGTATAGATCGATCACGGTGGTTGACGCCAGAGCATTTAATTCTGAAGCAGTGGAAGACATTGCAGCTGATAAAATCACAGCAAGCAGCAATCCAATAAATCCCCTCGGAAGATTATTCAGAATAAAATGAATAAATACGTAATCTTTATCATTGCTTTCAGCTTTTACATCTGAAGCATCAATAAAAGTCTTTGCTTCCTCCCGAATTGCGAATTGTTCTTTCTCCAGAGCTGAATATTGTTCTCTAAAATTGGCAGTTTCAGTTTCATCGAGTGAAGTTATCGAGGCATATTCGAGTCCGAGTTCTTTTTTCTTCTCCTGAACATCATCATGCTCCAGCATTAGATCTTTGTACTGCTCGGCATAATCTGAATTTAGAACAGTTTCGGTCGCCGCGGGATTGAAATTTAAGGGAGCAGGATTGAATTGATAAAAGACAAAAACCATAACTCCTACCAAAAGAATGAAGAATTGTAACGGTACTTTCAGGAGTCCGTTAAAGATCATTCCCAACTGACTTTCCCTGACAGATCCACCAGATAAATATCGTTGTACCTGACTTTGATCTGTTCCGAAGTAGGAGAGCATAAGGAAAGTCCCACCAATGATTCCACTCCATATCGTGTACCTGTTATTAAAATCGAAGCCAAAATCCAGTATATCCATTTTACCGCTGGTACCAGCAATTTCAAGAGCTTTCGTGAAAGTTACTTCCTCTGGAAGATAACTAAGAATTATAAAAAAGGCAACGAACATCCCAGTGAGGATCACAGCCATTTGCTGTTTATGAGTGACGCTTACCGCTTTAGTTCCTCCTGAAACCGTGTAAATAATTACCAGTACTCCAATCGCGATGGTAAGATAGGTAAGGTTCCAGCCCAGAACGGCGGAAAGAACGATTGCCGGGGCAAAAATGGTGATCCCTGCCGCCAGTCCACGCTGAATTAAGAATAGTATAGCGGTTAAAGTTCTTGTTTTCTGATCAAAACGTGACTCCAGATACTCATAAGCTGTATATACTTTAAGCCTGTGGTAAATAGGGATAAATACAATACAAATAATAACGATCGCAATGGGCAGGCCAAAATAGAACTGGACAAATCCCATTCCGTCATGATAAGCCTGTCCCGGAGTTGATAAAAAGGTAATTGCACTTGCCTGGGTTGCCATAACAGATAAGCCGATGGTCCACCACCTGGCGTCTTTACCACCTCCAACATAATCTTCAACATTCGAACTTCCGCGAGACTGGTAAACTCCATACCATACGATAAACGCGATCGTACCAATTAGAATGATCCAGTCTATTAATTCCATATTAGGCGAATAGGTTCATGATTAAATAGAAAATAACGATATAAAGAACGTTAACGACCAGGACGATCGTATAGCTTTTCTTCCATTGGTATGTTTCTGGCTTTTCCATTATTTTCCTATAGAGATCATATTAGCAAAAAGTCGATATGCTCCTGGGACTGCCTCAGGAAATTGTCTGAAAAAACTGAGTCCGGTATATATATAATATCCTTCACCATATTCAGCGACCAATAAACTTCCTGAAGATGGCTCTTCATTTGGATCATTCATATACAAAGGAGCTTCAAATTCTTGTGACCAGGAATCGGCGAAGTATAAACCTCTTTCCTGCACCCAATTCTCAAAATCTGAACTTTCCAGTTTATTCGGGGAATTTAAGAGCTCGTGCTCAGGCAGGTTGAAACCGACTTTCGCATTTTCATTGGTCACTCTATCCCGAGAAAGCTGCAGGTTGAATGGAGCGATCTGGTCTGTAACCAATCCGCGATTGGTATTGTACTGCAAAATAAGATTCCCGCCTTCTTCTACGTATTTAAATAGTTCTTGTTTCTGAAATTTCAGATCCTCAATAATATTGAAGGATCTAATTCCAAGAACCACGGCGTCATATTTTTTTAATGAGTTCGCATTAATTGTTGAAGGATCGAGCATGTCTACTTTGTAACCCATCTGGCGTATCGCTTCCGGCACGACATCACCAGCACCAGCAATGTATCCTACAAGTTCACCCTTTTTCTTGATATCTAATTTAACCAGTTCCAGCTTCGCCTTTTGAATGAGGTTCTGCCCGGGAATATAATCGTAATCAATGGAAATAACATTTTGATCATAATTGTTATTCTCGGTCTCCAGGACTGGATTTAAAGTTATTTCACTTTGACCTTCAGGAGGAAAAATTGAAAATTTAAATGTTTGAGCACCACCTTTTGGTGCAATGTTTACTTTAAATTCAGTTGGTGTAAAGCTCCAATCTTTTTCAGAATTTAATTTTAAAGTTCCCGATAGATCAGCCTGGTTGGCTTGAATGGTGATCTCCGCAGTTTTAGATTCCGAGGAATTAAAGACAAGAATATCTTCGTGTAAATTAAGTTCAGCCTTCGGAATCACCTTGAAATTTTCATAAGTTTCTCCGGAAACCGGGTCGTTGAATTTGTAAAGGATCGGTTTCTCAAAAGTTATAGGCTCGCCATTAATTTCAAGATTGAATATTGCTTTATTCTGAAGTGGTGTTTGAGGTAAACCTCTAAGATTTTGATCATTTACTTGATACATCCCAATGGAACCTGCAGATTTTAACCAGTATGGATTGGTGAAATCTGCATTTTCCGGAAGTCGGAATTCCAGGTTCTCGTTCCAGGATGAATTATTATTCAAACTTTCTGCTGGTTCTATTTTCGTATTATTCGGAACAAGCTCTACGGAATTTAATTTAACCTGAGCAGAACTTCTATTGATCGCTTCCAGTTTTATATTAACTTCTTCTGAAGGTGTTACGGAAGCTCGGTCTGCAATGGCTTCAAGATAAAGCCCGGAACTGGCATAAATGATATCCTTGATCTGCCGGGTTTTTATCTCTTGCCAGTGTTCATCCTGAAGATTCTGAATGAGTTGGTAAGCTTTAAGAAGTTCTGGTAGACTTTTAGAGGGATCTTCAAAATTGAAGTCATCCTGAACCTTGTTTAAAATAGCACCAATTTCTTTCCCTCCCTGAATTCTATTCCAGCTGGTATCAATTCCGTCGAAAATATTAGAATCATCGGTCGGCATTTCACCTTTGATAAGTTCGATATATTCCATTTGCTTGCCACGACTTCCGGTACTTCCAAAACCCTGTGATTTATGCTGACTTCTACTAAGACTCGCGATCTCAGGATTGGAAAGTCCTTTTATGGGAAAAAACGTTCCGGTATCAAAGGTCAGGAATCTCGTTTTATCAGCTTCTTCAAATGCTTCACTACCTCCATAGAACCATGGAGAGGTATTAAAGAAAAGTCTCTTGGGGTCATAGGTTTCAACCAATTCTAGTTGATCCTGATATTTGTTTGCATCACCGGCCATTTCAAAAGCTTCCACGCTCAGCATGGCAGAAGAAGTGTGGTGTCCGTGAGTACTTCCCGGTGTACGATGATCAAACCTGTTAATGATCACATCTGGCCTGAATTTTCGAATGATCCAGACAACATCACTAAGCACCTCATTTTTGTTCCAGATTTCCAGTGTTTCAGACGGAGTTTTGGAGTAACCAAAATCATTCGCGCGGGTAAAAAATTGCTCTCCGCCATCGATTTTTCTGGCAGCCAGTAATTCCTGAGTTCTAATCATCCCCAGCTGCTCTCTCAATTCTGGTCCAACAAGATTTTGACCACCATCTCCTCGGGTTAAGGAAAGGTAAGCAGTTCTGGCGTTCACTTCATTTGAAAAATGAGAGATCAACCTGGTGTTTTCATCATCTGGATGTGCTGCCACATAGAGAACAGAACCTAAAAAGTTTAGTTTCTGAATTTCTGAATATATATCTGAAGAACTCCATTTTTCAGGAGTCTGTGCATTGGAGAAAGTAAAGCCTAATAAGAATAGGGTAAAAAGTATTTTCCGCATTGAATAATAGGTTTCATCAAATATAAAAGAATTCAAATCGTCCTGAAGCCTATTTGAGATCTTTTAGGCTAGAGAGCGTCTTTTCCTTCGTCTTTACCATCTACCCGGTGTTTTAAAGTAACCGCTTTTTGAAGAATAAGATTGTTAGGATACGTGACAAGTTCTCCTTCTCGTGTTCGAAGATGAAGATGGAAAGCCTTAATATCCTCGATCTCTGCCTCAATATCAAGATCCTTATCGTGGATCTTTATAGTATCACCTATTTTATATGGAAAGGAAAAGAATAAAATGATTCCGCTGGTCACATTGCTTAAGATAGACCAAATGGCGAACAATGCGACTCCAATTACCGCGAATACAGATGAGAAGATCAATGATAGATCTGTTAATCCAACACCCCAGGCTAGTGCCAACAGAAATGCCGCAATAAGAATGATAAGAATATTGATGTATTTAAACATCAACCTGGTGCGGGTGATGTTAATCTCACTTCTACGACCTACCTTGTTTGCGGCCGTTCTTAGTAAAAACTGTATGAGGAGTAAAATAAAAAGTACTGCAAGAGAATACAGCAATTCGTCGCGGTAGGTGAGAAGTAATTCCTTCATTAATCTAGTTCTAATTTCTCACGCAAATGTAAATCTTTATTCGAATTTTTATTCCAGTAATCGGTTCTTAATCGTGCTTTTTTAGTAGCAATGGTCGTTAAAATTCCTGTCTTGGAACTCTTACCTGCCGGAGCTGATTCTTCCCACTTTTCGATTGTAAAAGGCGTTGACTTATTCAAGTAAATCTTTAAGGCTCGGTTTAATTCCGGATAGTATAACTGGTAGATATGATGCTGCTCGTTGGTAAGAAATTGTCCTTCTGCATTTAATGCTTTTACAGGTAGATGATTCAGTCTTAAAAATTCCAATGAAGGCAGCATTTTAAACGATCCTACCGGAACACGATCAAGATCAATTCTCAGCAAATTCCATATCTCGTTTTCCAGATGAATGGGATTCAATTTCAAATATTGATCTGCTTCTCCGGCGAAATAGGAGTGACTGGTTATATCAAAATCTTCCCGGTTATTTAATTGCATATAAACCTGACCGCACCATTCCTGTACTGAAGCTGAAATTTTTAGCGCATGTTCATTTCCGTTGAGAGGAAAGAAGCTGCTCTGCATAATACTGTAAGGATAGATGCCTGTATTGAAATTTTTGGTGCTGTTCAGTTTGAGAACAGAAACTTTGTTGAAAGATTCATCGCTTAATTTCACCTGTTCTGTTGCCGAAAAGTCTTCAGTTACATAAATAAGAGTGGCGGTGCCTTTTCTTAGTTCACCATACCGGGATTGTTCGAGATCGTAAGTAGTAATTTCTGCATTTCCGGAATACCAGTAATCCTTAAAATCTTCAGTTAATCTGAATTCGTTTCCGTAGGATTCCCTGTCTGCACAGGAAATGATAAGCATTGAAATCGCGAAAAGTGTAAGGTATCGTTTCATCGTTCAGATGACAATTTACGAATTTTCCTCTTTAAGTATGCGTTTCAGGGTTTTATAGACCAGATTCGTAGGTAGACCAACCACATTAAAGTAGCTTCCGCTAATAGTTTCTATCCCAATTAGTCCTATCCATTCCTGTATTGCGTAACCACCAGCTTTATCGAAAGGTTTATAATTCGTTACGTAGAACTCGATCTCTTTTTGGGTAAGATCTCCAAATGTTACTTTGGTGGTGTAATTTAAAATTTCTTGCTTATTTCTGTAAGTAAAACATACCGAAGTGATGACTTCATGTTCTTTGCCTGAAAGCATATTGATCATTTCCACGGCATGATCGTGATCTCTTGGTTTTCCAAGTGCCTTAGCATCACAATACACAATGGTATCACTCGTAATCAATATCTGGTTTGCTTGTAGATCCTCAAATGCTTCCGCTTTTAATTTTGAAAGAAAATCTGTGATTTCTTTGCCTTCAAGATCTTCAGGATAGATCTCGTCTACAGAGCGCACATCTATGGTTACCGGGATTAGGAGATCTGCGAAAAATTTTTGTCTTCTGGGAGAGCCTGAAGCAAGAATGATTTCGTAGTCTTTTATCAAATTCTGGATCATAGTTAAAGGATTATAAATTGTAGCAGGCCTATAGAAAGTAAACCGAAAAACAATACAGCTTTTAAAAGTTTACTAAGCCTTGAGTATTCAGATTTTTTTGATGCTGTCCAGATATTTACCTGGAAAAATAATAGGGGAGCGAGCAATAGAAATAATGCGTAGACCACTGCAGCGGTGTTTCCGAAGAGATATTCATAAACATAATAGATCAGGAAACCTATAGGTGCAAGACCTAATAAAAACAATACCTGGTTTGTGCGTTTTTTACCAAGTGCGATGGGCAAAGTCTTATAACCGGCGTTGTAATCTCCATCAATATCCTCCTGGTCCTTTACGATTTCACGAAGCAAATTCACCAGGAATGCGAAGATGGAATAATCGATTAAAATTGAGAAGATCGTGGATTGTGTGGCTTGATTCTGCGGAGTGATCGCAGGTAGCAGGTCATAAAGTCCAACACCAATTGGGATCAAACCTACAATAAGGCTCACGAGAATGTTCCCAATAAGAATGCTTTGCTGAAACTGGGAATTATAGAGGTATAATATCGCCGAGCCAAATATAAAGAATGCTGAAAACCCAGCAACACCAACCATATTGGAAACATAAAAACCTAAGCCAACACCAATAATGCTCAATATGAAGAACATGCGGTATGCACTTTTTTCAGAAATACCGGTTTTAATATAGGTTTTGGATGGCTTATTTTTTTGATCGGCTTCCACATCAAATATATCGTTGATCACGTAACCAGAAGCAGCAACCGAGACTACGGCCAGAACCAGCATGGAAAATCCGAATAGATTTAAAGTGATTGCCACACCAAATGGTTCGAACAAACCGTATTTGATAAGATACATGGTAAGGGCAATGAACAATAAATTCCCCGGCCTTATCAGCTTAAAATAATCCAGCATTTATGAATTCTTTTCCATCCATTTTCCCTGAACTTTCATCACTTGCTCGATCACGTCACGAACACAGCCTTCTCCGCCATTTTTATGAGATACATACAACGAAATTTCCTTTAATTCTGGAACTGCATCCTGAGGGCAACAAGGTAGTCCTACTATTTTCATAGGATAGTAATCTGGAATATCATCGCCCATGTATAATACCTGCTCTGGTTTTATATCGTAGATGTCAAAAAATTCATCCATTTGCTCCACTTTATCGTCCACCCCAAGGTAAATATCGGTAATTCCAAGGCCACGAAGTCGCTCGCGAACTCCTTCATTTTTTCCACCGCTTATAATACATATGGTAAATCCAGCTTTTAAAGCCATTTTCATAGCATAACCGTCCTTGGTATTCATAGTTCTTAAAAGCTCGCCTTTGGTAGAAACCTGTAATGAACCATCGGTTAATACGCCATCAACATCAAATACGAACGTAGTGATCTGGTTGAGGTATTCTTTATAACTTTTTTCCATGTGTTTTTTGAATAGAGTCGGTTAGTGCTTTATAAATTATTTGTCGGTCCTCATTCAGCATTTGCAAATGAGTTTCAATCGTTTTTTCGTCGTTTCTCAAGGCTGGACCAGTTTGAGCGTCATATGGTGGCAAATCCTGAATCTTATCAAAAGTCTCCTGAATAAGCGGCCTTAAAATATCAAATGGCAATTCGTTTTCATGGCAATAATCTGCCGCGATGGTGAACAGGTGATTTGTGAAATTGTTTACGATCACTGCGGAAAGGTGCAAAGCTCGCCGCTGTTCCGAATTTACCTCGAAAACCTTTGTAGATATGATATTTCCTAGATCCTTCAGTTTTGCAAGATTTTCTTCTGAATTAGCCTCGATACAAAGAGGAATATCTGCAAAACTCACTTCCTTATTTTTACTGAAGGTTTGCAATGGATAAAATATTCCGAAGTTATCTAACATCGATAAATTCTCCATCGCTACACTTCCGGAAGTATGAACTACAAGTCCATTGTTAATACTTAATTTTTGAGCGACCTCAGAAATTGCTTCATCGCGCACTGCAAGAATGTAAATATCTGCTTCAGCCAGCTCAGTATAATCACTTATAATTTCAGTAGTATTCCCAATAAAGTCTAACTTATTGGATTTACGGCTAAATAACTGAATAACATCAACTTCAGGAGTCAACTTGAAGCTTTGGTATAAGTGAATACCAACATTGCCAGCACCCAGGATCACTACTTTTATCATGAAGCTAAATTACCAAAAATTTCAAGGTATAGAAATTAACACGTGTTGACTTGAGATTCGAGGTTTTAGCCGCTAAAAAACGATAAAATATCGTTAAATTTGCAGCCGTTAAAAAGACACTTTTTCATGCAGAAAAAAATAGCCTCTATCCTTTTTTCTACCCGAATAATGGCCGTCCTGTTTATCATCTTTGCAATTGCCATGGCCATGGGAACATTTATAGAAACCTGGTACAGTATCGAAACGGCAAAAATTCTAATTTACAATACCTGGTGGTTCGAAGGGATTATGTTATTTCTTCTTATCAATTTCGTTGGGAATATAAAGCGATATAAGCTTCATGAAAAAGAAAAATGGAGTAGTCTACTGCTGCATCTTTCATTTATCCTTATTTTAATTGGAGCATTTATAACCAGGTATATTAGCTACGAAGGGGTGATGCCAATTCGTGAAGGTGAAACCACCAATAAATTTATGACCTATGAGACGTACCTGACCTTTTTTATGGATGGTGAGATCGATGGTGAAGCGAGAAGAAGAGTGCTACAGGAAGATGTTCTTTTTGGTCCTGAAGTAGAGAACGACTATGTTCTTAATACCGATTTTAACGGTGCTCCTGTAAAATTTGAAGTCACTAATTTTATTCACGGAGCAGAAGAAGCTCTGGTTCCTACAGAAGACGGCGAAAATTATCTTAAAATCGTAGAAGCCGGTGATGGCTCACGACACGACCATTATCTTAAAGAAGGTGAGGTTAGCAATATTCATAATACTTTGTTTACGCTTAATAGTCCGCAGGATGGAGCTATTAATATTCAGCTTACTGAAGATGGGGAATACCAGATAGATTCACCATTTGAAGGAACCTATATGCGTATGGCAGATCAAATGCAGGGGACTTTGGTTAGTGACTCTACACAAACTCTTATGTTGAGGTCGCTTTATAATATTGGAAGTATGCAATTCGTAATTCCAGAACCAGTGGTTACCGGGGAATACGATGTAGTGCCAACAAACCCTAAAACAAAGCAGGATCTTGATGCTGTAACGCTGGATATTACAGCCAATGGTAAAACAGAAACGATCACCTTGCTGGGCGGACAGGGAACTGTAGCAGATCCACAGGCGCTCAATTTTAACGGATTGGAGGTTTTCGTGAATTACGGCAGTATTGAAAAAGAACTACCCTTTGCGTTGAAACTGAATGATTTCATAGCAGAGAAATATCCTGGTACTGCTGATAGAGCAACTCCTGGTTACGCCAGTTTCAAAAGTGAAGTGGAGATCATTGAGGAAGGAGAAAAACCTGAACCATACTCTATTTATATGAACCATGTACTGGATCATGAAGGTTATCGCTTCTTCCAGTCTAGTTTTGACCCAGACGAAAAGGGTACAGTGCTTTCGATAAATCATGATTTCTGGGGTACCTGGTTTACTTATATAGGTTACTTCTTATTGTATTTTGGACTTATGTGGATATTGTTTGACAAAGGTTCCCGTTTTGGTAATCTTAAAGTAATGCTTGAAAAGATCAAAGAGAAGAAAAAAGCACTTGCTGTAGTAGCTTTAATGTTAATGTCATCTGTCGGTTTCTCCCAGGATGATGATCACGCTCACAATCAGAATTCCAAACAGCAGATCGATAGTATCATAGTATCTAATGCTGTGAAAGAAGAGCACGCCGATAAATTTGGACGATTGATCATTCAGGATGCCGGAGGAAGAATGAAGCCTGCCAATACGTATTCTTCAGAATTACTTCGGAAATTAAGTAAAAGTGATACTTATGCTGGTTTAAGTTCAGACCAAGTATTGGTTTCTATTACCGAAAATCCTGCTTTCTGGTACCAGGCGCAGGTAATCTATGTAGAAAAAAAGAACGATAGTTTGCATCATATACTAAATGTAGAAGAAGGTAGAAAACACCTTGCTTTGATGGACTTTTTTGATGAAGAAGGAGGTTATAAACTTTCTCCATATCTGGAAGTTGCTTACAAAGCGGCTGTTCCGAATAAATTTCAGAAAGATTACATAGAAACAGATAAGAAAGTAAACCTGCTATATCAGGCGGTACAGGGAAAAGTGCTAAAAGTATTTCCTATTCCTGAAGACGAGAATAATAAATGGGTTTCTTATCCTGAACTGGATGAAGCTAACTTTTCAGGAATGGATTCTGTTTACACGAAGCAGATACTTCCGCTGTATATGAGTGCTCTTAAAACTGCACGTGAGACCAGCGATTATGAAAAAGCAGATCAGTATCTGGAGAGCATCCAGAGCTTTCAGGAGAAATTTGGAGGAGATGTAATGCCTTCTGAAAGTAAAGTGAACGCTGAGATTCTATACAATGAATATGATGTCTTTAGGAATCTGTTCTGGATGTATATGCTAGCCGGAATCATTATGCTGACTATTGTCGTTATTCAAATTTTCAATGATAACAAAATTGTCAGAAATCTTATCAAAGTTGTTGCAATTGCGATCATTGTTCTTTTTGCAATTCATACGGCAGGACTTGCGGCCAGGTGGTATATTTCAGGACACGCTCCCTGGAGTGATGCTTATGAGTCAATGATCTACGTTGCTTGGGCCACCATGTTCTTTGGGCTGGCGTTTGGTAGAAAATCAAATCTTACGATCGCATCTACTGCATTTGTGGCCTCAATGATTTTGATGGTTGCCCACTGGAACTGGATGGATCCGGCTATTGCGAATCTTCAGCCAGTTCTAGATTCGTATTGGGTAGTTATTCATGTTCCCGTGATCGTAGGTAGTTATGGTCCGTTTACACTGGGAATGATCCTTGGTGTGGTTTCGCTGCTGTTAATGATCCTAACCAATGACAAGAACAAGAAGAAAATGGACATTAATATAAAAGAGATCACGATCATTACTGAAATGGCATTGACCGTTGGTTTAGTAATGCTAACTATTGGAAACTTCTTAGGTGGCCAGTGGGCTAATGAGAGCTGGGGACGTTACTGGGGCTGGGATCCAAAAGAGACCTGGGCGTTAATTAGTATTATGGTATATGCTTTTGTGATCCATATGAGATTGGTTCCAGGTTTAAGAAGTAGATGGTTCTTTAACTTAATGGCGATCATTGCATTTGCAAGTATCATGATGACCTATTTTGGTGTGAATTTCTACCTGAGTGGTTTGCATTCCTATGCGAGTGGAGATAAGGTCATCACGCCAACCTTTATCTATTATACCTTAGGTGCTGTGGCAATTTTAGGTACTGTATCTTACTTTAAATACAAGAAATACTTCGCTAAGAAGTAGATATATTTTTAAAATTCTAACATAAAAAAAGCCTGCTTCCAGAAGCAGGCTTTTTTATTTTTGGTTGAGACTCGATTATTTAAGATTTCCAACCATATCTTTTGGATCTACCCATTCCTCAAATTCTTCATTGGTAACATATCCAAGATTGGCAGCTTCTTCTTTCAAGGTAGTACCATTCTTATGAGCGGTGTTAGCAATTTCAGCAGCTTTGTAATATCCTATTTTGGTATTCAAAGCAGTAACCAGCATCAAAGAGTTGTTTAAATGCTCTTTGATGCGTTTGTCGTTGGCTTCGATCCCACGAGCGCAATGTTCCTCGAAAGAGAGACAGGCATCACCAATTAGCTGAGCACTTTGCAGCAAAGCGTTTGCCATTACCGGTTTAAAAACATTCAGTTCGAACTGTCCCTGCATTCCACCTACGCTCATGGTCACGTCGTTCCCCATGATCTGGGCACATACCATGGTAAGTGCTTCACACTGGGTAGGATTAACCTTACCAGGCATGATCGAAGAACCTGGCTCATTCGCCGGAATATTGATCTCTCCAATACCACTTCTTGGTCCGGAAGCAAGCATTCTAATATCGTTTCCAATTTTGTTCAGAGAAACAGCGATCTGTTTTAGTGCTCCGTGAGTTTCCACAAATGCATCATGTGCTGCCAGAGCTTCAAATTTATTTCCAGCAGAGATAAAAGGCATCTCCGTAAATTTTGCGATAAATTCGGCAACCCTTTTTGAATATCCTTTTGGAGTATTGAGTCCGGTTCCTACCGCAGTTCCACCTAAAGCAACTTCAGATAAATGAGGTAAAGTATTTTCCAGTGCTTTAATGCCATAATCTAACTGAGCAACGTATCCGCTGAATTCCTGACCAAGGGTTAGGGGAGTGGCGTCCATAAAATGCGTACGCCCAATTTTCACGGTATGCTTGAATTCTTCAGATTTCTTCTTAAGAGTATCTCTTAGTTTTTTCAAACCGGGAAGCGTATTCGTAGTCACTTTTTTGTAAGCAGCAATATGCATTCCGGTTGGGAATGTATCGTTCGAAGATTGAGATTTATTCACATCATCATTTGGTTGAAGTGTTTTTTCCCCTTCACCAATATTTTTACCTGCGATCTGGTGAGCTCGGTTAGCGATCACTTCGTTCACATTCATGTTACTCTGTGTACCACTTCCAGTTTGCCAGATCACCAATGGAAACTGATCATCGTGTTTACCTTCCAGGATCTCATCACAAACCTGAGCGATAAAGTCTCTCTTTTCTACAGGAAGAACTCCAAGTTCACAGTTGGTATATGCGGCAGCCTTCTTTAAGTAAGCAAAACCATATATAATATCCAGTGGCATGGAGGACGCAGGTCCAATTTTGAAATTATTACGGGAACGTTCAGTTTGAGCACCCCAGAGTTTATCTGAAGGAACTTTAACTTCCCCCATGGTATCTTTCTCTATTCTATAGTCCATATTTTAAAAATTGGTTGTTTCGCAAAGTTAATATTTCGCTAATCTTATTAATCTAAAAAAACTTTAAAATTGGTGGTTCTTTTATTCTGAATTATATAAATCTTAAATCGGGCTTTAATCTATTAGAAGAGCTTTGAAACACTCGTTATTTCCCCGCTTTGTAGATTTTAAAATACTGTAAACCAATTATCTAAAGCAAAATAGGGGGAAATTCCCTTTTCATTGCATCACAACTAGCTTTATCTTTAGACTATTGTTTAACTAAATTCATAATAATGAAAAAACAGCTAGTATTACTCGTTTTTTCATTAGTAGTTTCAATATCCCTCGTAAGTTGTAGTGCTAATGACGATGGTCCTGCAGATTCAGATCAATTTCTGAATGCTGATGTAAACGGAGTTCTTTTTAACTCATCTAATAATTCTGCTGCTCTTAGCTTCCGTAAAGATTACAATTCCCTGGGAACAGTTAGTTTTATTCTCGATTTTCAGATCGATAATTTTACCGGGATTGGAATTTATCGACTTGGCGACCAGGTTTACAACAAGAACTGGATAAGTTATAGTACTCACGATCATGATCTTTGGGCGATAATGCCTAATGGTGCTCCAAACGATATCACTAACTTTATTGAGATCACGAGTAATTCTGATGATCGTATTGAAGGAAAGATTTCCTGTAGTAAATTGTGGAATGAACAACAAAGTAGCTATGCACCAATTGAAGGGCAGTTTAAACTTAATATTCGGCTTTAAATACATCAATCAAAAGGCGAACAATTCCCTAAGTTTAATAATTCTTCAAAAAGTGATCAAATTCCTGTGATAAGCGATCAGGTATTTATATCTTTGACCTGATTTAAATCAAACTTTACCATTATGTTCGAATTCGATCAATACCTTGGATTTTTAGCGTTCCTTACGATATTAACGATGGGTTTCTGGCTTATGATCTTCCTGGTAGCTTTCGTTCCTTATTGGATCGGTGGGTCTGTTGGAGAATTGATCAAAGAAAAACGTGAAGCTCGTAAAAAAGCTAAAGCGGAAAAAGCATAAAAAAAAGGGACTTATTTAAGTCCCTTTTTTTATTTCCTTTTATTCCAGATTATTAAAATTCTCCTTCGTCATAATCTTCGTCATTTCTTCTCTGTTGACGCTGTTTCTTCTGATTAAACCTATAGATAAAGGATACATTCACTGCCTGACCTTGTCTCCATTGGAATTCACTGTCTTGTTCAAAGAATTCAGTATTCGTATAAGATGATCTCTTTCTACCATTTAGTATATCACTTACATTTAATGCAATGGTAGCTTTTTCATTCAGAATTTCTTTACTTAAGGCTAAATCTATAGAAAGGATACCATCCTGAGTTCCCTGAATTTCATCTGATGGTCCTCGATAAAAAGCATTAGTTTGCCAGTCAATTTTTAGCGGAAGTGTCACTTTTGAACTAAATCGCGCGAACCAGCTTGTGTTTTCGGTATTATAACTATCTCCATTAAATTCACCATCCAGCTTAAATCTAAAGTAGTTAAAGCTACCATTTAATCTCAACCATTCGGCAGGATTGTATAATACCCCAAGTTCACCACCCATTCTATCGTTTGTCGCCAGGTTAAAAGGGATGCTTCTAATAACTGTTTGCGGAATTGTTTCTGGTCCCTCTTCAGGAAAATCAGGATTCGCAATCTGTATATCAATTTCCTCCTGCACTCTTTGAAAAGCATCAGTTTCTCTCTGATAATAAACTGAAGAAGTTAAAGTAAGTTTCTCCCATCTTTTCAAATATCCAATATCAAAACTGTTTGAATACGCTGGTTGCAGATTTGGATTTCCCTGAAAAATATTATTTCGACTGCTTCTAGATGGAAACGGATTAATATACCAACCTCGAGGTCTATTAATTCTACGGTTATATCCAAATGTGATATTTTCTTCTTCCGCGATTTCGTAGATCACATTCAGTGTTGGGAACAAGCCAAAATATTTATTATCAAAATTTGTAGTAATATCAAAACTAAACTCTTCTCTTAATTCTTCCTGAGTAAGTTCAGAATCAATATCACCTTTTAGTTGTGTATGCTCAGCTCTTAATCCTAAAAGAAAACTAAAATCACCGAATTTAGTACCGTATTGTGTATACCAAGCGTGAACATTCTCGTCATAGTCAAAAATATTAGTCTGATTACGATTCAAAATAAAATTATTACTACGGTCCTCTTGCAACAGTGAGTAATCAGTTACCTCATTTTCAAGGTTTCCTCGATACCCAGCTTCAAATTGCGAATTCTCTCCAATAGGTCTCACATAATCTGCCTGAAGTAAATACTCTTTTTGATCTTCAGTAGTTAAAGTTCTCTCTCTGGGGATGAAGATCTCTCCAACATTAGTAGTATTAAAATTAATTGGCTCTCGGATAAAAGCTTGTTGCTCTTCCTTATCACGTTCAATTTGAAAGTCTGTAGTTAGTTCGTGTCCTTTGTTATCAAACTTATTTACATAATTAATGGAGAATTGCCAACTGTTGTCTTCTTCAACTTCATTTTCAAGACGTGTGGTTCCAAGCACCCTGTTTCCATCAAGAAAATAGTCGTTTACATTCGTAGTAAGATCTTCATCATCCCCAAGTCTATAGAATAAAGCTCCGGTTATGGAAGATTGTTCATTCAAATAGTATTCTATTCCTAAATTGGTATTGAAGCCTCTATTGATTCTATCATAATCTCTATCTTCAACATTTCGATCATATTGAAGACCGTCAAGAAAAGTATCCTCACGAGTATCAAAGTATCGAGTGTCGAAGAACGCTTCGCCCGGAGATTCTCTATATCTATAACCCGTGGTGGTGAAAAGATTATATTTATCGGTTCGGTAATTAAAGTTTGCGTTGATCCCTGCGTTGGCCGGATTACCACCATTAATTGTTAAGGAACCATTGAATCCCAGAGTTTCCTTCTTTCTAAGAATAATATTAATAATTCCAGCAGTACCTTCAGCATCATATCTTGCGGAAGGTGAGGTGATAACTTCAACTCTCTCGATAGCTTCAGCTGGTAGTTGGCTTAGAACATCTGTACTACCAAAACCGGCCATTGCAGATGGTTTACCGTTTATCAATATTCTTACATTCTCATTCCCTCTAAGACTTATACCTCCTTCTATGTCTACAGTGACAGATGGTACGTTATTTAAAGCATCGCTTACAGTTCCTCCGGCAGTGGTAAGATCTTTTCCAATGTTATAGATCTTCTTGTCAAGTCTAACATCTACCTGGGTAGTTTCTGCCCGAACAACCACTTCGTCAAGATTTTCAGATCCTAAGCCAAGTAGAATAGTTCCCAGGTCCAGATCTGAATTTACATTTCGGTTCTTGAAGACTTTAGATTCGTATGAGATAAATTCAACCGTGATCGTATAGGTTCCTTCCTGAACCGTTATTTCAAATTCGCCATCTATATTGGTAACAGTACCATCTACCTTTGAAGGATCGTTGGTATTCTGAACTGCGACAGTTGCATATTCCAGAGGAACATTTAGCTCATCGTCCAGAACCTTACCGGAAATGGTGTATTTTTTAAGAGGTGAAGGGCCCTGAGCATAAGATTTAAAACTCAGCAAGCCGATAAACAGGAATAGTAAACTTAAGGTATAGATCTTCCGATTGGTCATTATATAATTTTACCCTATGACCATAGGAAACCCACTTAGTTTAATGAACGAGGGTTAAAATATTGTTAAGCGTGAAATTAATTTTTATAAACAACTGCAGCTATTTGTAAATCAGGATTTTCTGGTTAGCTGTTTATTTAAATGAATATATCTATCAAATTGATCCTCATTCATAAATTTTTGAAGTGATTTGTATTCACTCTTCTGGATAGTTTTCAATTTATTCACTTGCTGTCCTGTTCCTAAACTGGAATTAATGATCTCGTTCTTTTTGATAGTATATTCTATGATCGCATCTTCCAGAAGTTGCGTCTGGCCCAAGGTCAGGTTTAACTGATTTTTCCAGGTTAGAGCAAGCTCAGAGGCAATTTCTCTAATTTCTCTGCGATTTTTTTCATGAATATGGATCTGAGAGTATACGAAACCAGCTACTGCCGCAGCGGCCAGACCAATAATTGTAATCCTGTATTGTAGTTTCATATGAGTAGTAATTATAGCAATTTATCAATTTCCGCAGCAGGTCTTCCAACTACTGCATTTTTATCATTTTCAACAATAGGTCTTTCGATCAGTTTAGGGTGTTCCACCATAATATGGATTAATTCATCCTCACTTAGATCTTTCCCCTTGTAATTATCTTTCCAGACCTTTTCTCCAGTTCGCACTAATTGAATAGGGGTATAACTTAATTTCGCTAGTAGCTGTTCAAGCTCTTTTGCTGAAAGTGGATCTTTAAGGTACTCCCTGATTACAAA
This sequence comes from Gramella sp. Hel_I_59, assembly GCF_006714895.1. Taxonomy (NCBI): domain Bacteria; kingdom Pseudomonadati; phylum Bacteroidota; class Flavobacteriia; order Flavobacteriales; family Flavobacteriaceae; genus Christiangramia; species Gramella sp. Hel_I_59. The sequence goes on from NZ_VFME01000001.1 coordinate 1,729,485, forward strand.
TTCCTTACCAGAATTCTTCAGAAGTTCGAGTCCTTCCCTGGATTTCTTACATCTTGCGTTATGGTAAATAGTGTATTTCATCAAGTCTTAATATAAACATTTCAGATTAAACAATAAAAGCCTTAATATGAACTAATCTTCATTTTTCTGTCCCATCATCATCAAAAAAGCTTTCAGAAAAGGATCAATAGCGCCATCCATTACAGCATCAACATTTCCGGTTTCTTCCGCAGTTCTAACATCTTTTACGAGTTTATAAGGATGCATCACGTAGTTGCGTATCTGCGAGCCCCATTCTATCTTCATTTTTGAGTCTTCGATCTCTCTTCGTTGGGCCTGTCTCTTCTGAAGTTCAATTTCAAATAACTGACTCTTTAATAACTGCATCGCCTTGTTCTTATTTTCAAGCTGAGACCTGGTTTCAGAATTTTCTATAACGATTCCAGTCGGCTCATGTCTAAGACGCACCGCGGTCTCTACTTTATTTACGTTCTGTCCACCAGCTCCGGAAGATCTCATGGTTTCCCAGCTAAGATCTGAAGGATTGATATCAATTTCTATAGTATCATCTACAAGTGGGTACACATATACAGAAGCAAATGAGGTATGCCGCTTGGCATTACTATCAAAAGGAGAAATTCTTACGAGCCTGTGAACACCGTTTTCACCTTTTAGCCAACCAAAAGCGAATTCACCTTCGATTTCGAGTGTAACGGTTTTAATTCCAGCTACATCACCGCCCTGATAATTGAGTTCCCTGATTTTATACTTTCGCTTTTCAGCCCACATCATGTACATGCGCATCAGCATTTCAGCCCAGTCGCAACTTTCAGTACCACCAGCACCCGCAGTAATTTGCAAAACTGCGCTCATGCTGTCTCCTTCTTCGGAAAGCATATTTTTGAACTCAAGGTCTTCTATAAGATCAAGAGCATCATCATTTCTTTTCTGAACATCTTCCGCAGAAGCTTCATCCTCTTTATAGAACTCGTAGAGAACCTCAAGATCTTCTACTAAAGTCTCGGCTTTTGCATATTCATTCACCCAACTTTTTTCAGCATTGACCTCTCTCATAATCTGTTCAGCCTTTTTAGGGTCATTCCAGAAGTCTGGAGCAAAGGTCTTTTCCTCCATGTTGGTTATTTCAATCTTTTTGGCATCAATGTCAAAGATACCTCCTTAACGCAACCAGGCGCTCTTTGAGATCTCTTATGTTCTCGGTCGTAATCATATGTTCGATTTGACGTAAAAATAGAATTTAGGGGTGTTTCGGGAAAGTATTTAACGAATAATTTTTAGCTTTAGACGGCTTTAAAAAATCCATCTATGCGCTACTTCTTATCTATCCTTCTGGCATTCAGTATATCCATGTCTATAAACGCACAGTTCCTTGAAAAAAAAGAGGATCTTAAATCTTATGACGGATTTTTTGATTTTCACTATAACGAAAATGAGGACGAGATCTACCTTGAAGTTGACAGCTTAAATACTGCTTTTTTATATACTCAGTTCTTAACTACCGGAGTAGGATCAAATGACATTGGACTTGACAGGGGACAACTTGGTAATACGAAGGTTCTGGAATTTAGAAAGGCAGGTAATAAATTGCTATTAGTAGAGCCCAATCAAAATTATCGTGCAATCACTTCCAATCAGGCTGAAAAGAATAGTGTAAAAGAAGCTTTTGCAGAGTCGGTCATATTTGGTTTTGAAATCAAAGAGACTAAAGATTCAACCTATATCATTGATCTTACACCTTTTTTATTGGAAGATGCACATGGCGTTAGTGAGAAGCTGAAGAAAGGTAAGTTCGGATCTTACAGCCTCGATAAGTCCAAGAGTGCTCTTAGCCTGGATCGAACAGAAGCCTTTCCAGAGAATGTAGAGTTTGAAGCACTTCTTACATTTTCAGGAAAACCTACAGGAAGGACAGTAAATTCTGTAGTGCCTGATGCCAGTAATATTACCGTTAAGCAGCATCATTCTTTTGTCAAGTTACCAGATGATAATTATAAAAAACGTGCATTCGATCCCAGAAGCGGTGCGATTTTCATTTCTTACCAGGACTATGCAAGTCCGGTTTATGAACCAATCACAAAACGTTATGCGATACGGCACAGGCTGGAAAAAAAGACACCAGATTCCTTAGTAAGCGAAGCTGTTGACCCTATTATTTATTATTTGGACCCGGGGACTCCGGAGCCTGTTCGCTCTGCGTTACTTGAAGGTGCATCCTGGTGGAATGAAGCATACGAAGCCATTGGGTATAAAGATGCCTTTCAGGTCAAAATGCTGCCAGAAGACGCTGATCCTTTGGATGTAAGATATAATGTGATCCAATGGGTTCATAGATCTACCAGGGGTTGGAGCTATGGAGCGAGCGTTGTAGATCCAAGAACTGGAGAGATTATCAAAGGGCACGTAAGTTTGGGTAGTTTGAGGATTCGCCAGGATTTTATGATCGCACAGGCGCTTTTGAATAAACCATTTGCGAAATCTGATGAGAATATTGAACCTATGATGAAACTTGCGCTGGCCAGAATTAGACAGTTGTCTGCGCATGAAGTTGGGCACACAATTGGTTTTGCACATAATTTTGCGGCAAGTACGAGTGACCGCGCATCTGTAATGGACTATCCTCATCCACAATTCAGTTTGAAAAATGGTGAAATTTCTGCAGAAGATGTCTATGCTACGGGAATAGGAGAGTGGGACAAGGTTACTGTTCAATATAGTTATGCAGATATTCCGAAGGGAGAGAATGAAAGTGATTTTTTAAATGAGACTCTTGAAGAAGCTCAAAGAAACGGACTCATTTTTATATCTGATGCTGACGCCCGGGCTGCAGGAGGAGCAAATGCATTCGCTCACTTATGGGATAATGGTAAAAACGCGGTTGATGAACTTGAAGATGTTCTAAAGATTCGCAAACAGGCAATACAAAACTTTTCAGCTGATAATATTAGAAATGGAGAGCCATTTTCAGTGCTGGAAGATGTATTTGTACCGCTATATTTTTTCCATAGGCATCAAACTGAAGCCGCAGTAAAACTTGTGGGCGGACTCGAATATGAATATGCAGTCAAAGGAGCGGAGAACTTAAACGTGAAAATTCTGGATGGTAATATTCAGAAGAAGGCGATTAAAGAGATATTGAAAACTTTAAAAGCTGAAGAAATCGCAATTCCGAAGGAAAAGTTGGAGCTATTTCCGCCACGTGCTTTTGGATATAGTCGTGACCGCGAAAGTTTTAAAAGTAATACCGATGTTGCATTTGATATCCTGGGAGCTCCAGCGACCGCGGCAGGAATGACTATGCAATTCCTTTTTCACCCTGCTAGAGCTGAAAGGTTAATTCAGCAGAAGGCAGTAGATAATAATAATCCAGGACTGGAATTTTTGCTGCAGGAAACTGTTCTCAATACGATCAAGTCAGCCTATATAGATGAGTATCTTGATAGAGTCCAGCAAACGGTAAATTTCGTGGTTTTTAAACACCTTCTAAATCTTGCTGTCAGTGATAAATCGACGAGCCTGGTAAAATCAATAGCGAACGCTGAAATTGATGGGCTACAACAATGGCTTCGGAAGAATGATTCCGCAGTAAACAGAGAAATGCTTAGAAATATTAAAGAATTCAGGGAGCATCCAGAGCAATTTCAGTTGGAAATGAATATTCCAAAGATACCTGATGGTTCACCTATTGGTAATTAGAAATAGAATACTCTAATTATTGTTGTTGTTGTTGTTGTTGTTGTTGTGCCCTAACGGTTACAGTGTATTCAGTTTCATTATTACCAGAAGAAAATACCATGCCTTTTAATGGAGGACAGTCTGTATAATCCTTGCCATGAGCAACCTTGATGTGATTCTCTGCGGCGATAAGATTATTTGTTGGATCAAAACCAATCCAGCCGCTATCAGGCAAGCAACATTCTACCCAGGCGTGCATTTGCGAATCTCCAAAATAACCATTTCCCTGGTGTAGATATCCTGATATATATCTGGAAGGAATTCCAAATTGTTTGGAGATAGCGATAAATAGATGTGTGAAATCCTGACAAACTCCTTGCTTATTTTTGAGAATATCGTTTAGATCTGTATCGATCCCTGTGACATCGGTCTTAAAGGTAAAATTCTCTTTGATCCACGCATTTAAATTCAGTAAATTCTGAAAGAGACTAATTGTTTTATCAAACTGAAATGATACTTCTTTAAGTAAATTCGTTAGCTCTGTATCTCTAAGAAAAACGTCATGATTAGCTCGAAATTCAATCGATCTCAATCTTTCATATTCTTGTTCTGAAAATTCCTGGTTGATAGTTTCAAAGATATTTTCAACCGTTTTAGAAAGCTTGAATTCAGCTACAAATTCTATCTCACGGAATCTTTCTCGGGTGTTGATCCGATAGGTTTGAAAATCATACCCATTAATACTACTTTCTACAGGAATATTGAGGGAATTGGTGAAATCGCTGGAGATTATCTCCTGTGAGTCGTTATCTTCAGGAATTATAAGGAATTGCCAAAGAGCTCCATTAGATTCATTTTCATACTTATTATTGGCAACATATTTTATGGTATAATCCAGCTTCATATTCATTTCAAATTAAAACTCAAATTAACTTCATTTTCTTTAATTAATAGTGGAAATATTCATTCTGAAGTTTTAATCCAATTTCATTAAGATCATCCAGGATGTTTTGAATAAATGTTTTTAAATCTATTTCAATTTCTTCAATTACTTTAAATTGATATTTTGCTTTTACTTTACCTATAAGAAATGCTGAAGAATTTTTTCCAGGATGCTTCTCTGTACTCAAGACCATAATGTGTTTGTAGACCTGGTTCAAAGAATTCATGACAGATCTTGGACAATCGGTATTCAGAATTAGAAATTCCAGTGTAGTAATGCTAGTGGGTGTCTGCCTGTAAAACCTACGCATCATGTCGTACGATTCAGTACATTTTAGCAAAGTAGTCCATTCATAACTATTTCTTAGTGTATCACCATAACTTCCCTGTGCTATCACTGCATCCTTATATTTCGAGTTAATGATCCTTATAACCTGCGTTGCTCTTTCAATATTAACTCCAAGCATGATAATGGCATAGACTTCATCATGTAGTAAAGTTCCACGTATCTTACCTCGTAGAATTGAAACATGTTCTGCTACCTGAACGGTAAAGTCATACAGACCTCTTTTTTTGAAGTTATCTACCGGATAATTCAGTACGAAATGGTAGAATTTATTAATGGACTCATATAATTCCGTAGAAATTAAATCCCGCGCGCTGTTGGCATTTTCTCTGGCCAGTTTCACATAATTGATAATTGAATACTGTTTATCGGGATTTAATGCGATATCAAATAATACTTCCTGTTCTTCCAACTGTTCATCATTTGTACTATAATCATCTGCCATGAACAGCATAGACTTTAGCACAAATTGCCGGGATTGAGAAAGCTCATTGGGTGCATCCAGGGATGCGAAATAATTTACATTTAAATATCGTGCTATATGTTCTGAACGTTCGATATATCTACCCATCCAGAAAAGGTTATTGGCTACTCTTGCTAACATAAATTATTGATTGTTTTTTAAAACCCAGGTATCTTTTGAGCCTCCACCCTGAGATGAATTAACGATTAAATTTCCTTTTTGAAGCGCAACACGTGTCAAACCACCTTTGAGAACAAAATCTTTATCCTGTCCTAAAAGAGTAAAAGTTCTCAGGTCCACATGTCTGGGTTCGAAACAATCTTCATCTTCAATATAGGTGGGATGAACTGAGAGTGACATAATTGGTTGTGCAATATATTTTCGAGGGCTGGCAGAAATTGTTCGTTTCACTTCTTCGATCTCTTCAGAAGAGAGTCGGTTTCCTATGGAGATTCCGTAGCCACCTGCTTCATCTACAGGTTTAACGACCAGCGTTGCTATATTGTCCATTACAAATTTCAATTCATCGGGTCTGCTACAATGATATGTTGGAACATTATTCAAAATAGGTTCTTCATCAAGATAATATTTAATGATCTCTGGCATATATGTATAGATCGCTTTATCATCTGCCACTCCAGTTCCCGGAGCATTGACCAAACATACATTTCCTTTTTTATAGGAGGCCATTAGACCTGGTACTCCCAGCGCAGAATCTGGTTTGAATTCGAGCGGATCTATAAATTGATCATCAATCCTGCGGTAAATAACATCCACTTTTTGCGGTCCGTTGATAGTCTTCATATACACAAAATCATTTTCAACAAAAAGATCCCGTCCTTCAACAAGTTCCACACCCATCGCTTTTGCGAGATAAGAGTGTTCATAATAAGCTGAATTATATATTCCCGGGGTAATTACCACGCAATTTGGAACATCCACACCTTTAGGTTTGACGCTCTCCATGATCTCCAATAGATTTTCAGCATAATCTGTCACAGAATATGCCTGGTAATGATTGAAAACTCCGAATAAAGCTCTCTTCAGGGCGGTACGGTTGCAGATCACATAACTTACACCGGAAGGACAGCGAATATTATCTTCAAGCACATAGTATTTGCCATCAGAATGTTTGATAAGATCGGTCCCGGAGATATGATTATAAACTCCACCAGGTGGATCAAAACCATTCATCTGGTCTAGATAGTTGGCAGAAGAACTGATAAGATCTAAAGGGACAATCCCTGCTTTAATGATCTTTTTATCATGATAAAGGTCACGGAGAAACTCATTTAGAGCCTTACTTCTCTGTAATACTCCTTTTTCTATATGTTCCCATTCTTCAGCATCAATAATACGCGGGAAAAGGTCAAAAGGAAAGATCTTTTCTTTGATCTCATGATCCCCGTAAACCTGGAAAGTAATACCCTGATTAAAGAATGACGATTTTGCCTTATCATTTAATCTTGCAAAATCCTTCGCAGAATGTTCGCTATATAGATTGAATAAGGTGCGGTATGTTTCTCTTACATTATCATTCTCGTCAAAGATTTCATCATAAAGTTTTGGATCCCGGTTATAAGATTCAAAGGTTGGATTTTCGGTATTCGATTTCATTGATCAATTTTTCATATAAAGTACAAATTAAATGAGTGGTAATCATATAATTAATTAAAAACCTGTGAATTATGTAGTAACACGAATATGTTTCCGATTATATTTCAGAATAAATATTTATAGCCCTGTTTTTTATAGATTTCTAAATACCGCAGAAAGAATTTTTAAGTTTTTACCTTAGCAAACAGCAAAACTTATTTGATGAAAGAAATAGATTTAAGAAGTGATACGGTAACCAGACCAACAAAAGGAATGATGCAGGCAATGATGACTGCGGAAGTTGGTGATGATGTATATAAAGAAGATCCTACTATCAATGCTTTAGAGAAAAAGCTAGCTGATATGTTTGGAATGGACGAAGCCTTATTTTTTCCTACCGGAAGTATGGCGAACCAGGCGGCGATCAAATTACATACTCAACCTGGAGAGCAACTCATTTGTGATAAGTGGGCGCATGTATTCAATTATGAAGGTGGTGGTGTTTCCTTTAATAGTGGTGTTTCCTGTAAACTTGTAGATGGTGATCGCGGGATGATCACTGCTTCGCAGGTAGAAGAAAATATCAACGCTCCAGATTTTTATCATAGTCCGTTGACTACTCTTGTCTGCCTTGAAAACACTACGAATAAAGGAGGTGGAGCATGCTATGAACTTGAAACCATCCAGGAGATTCGTAAAGTGTGCGATCGCCATGAACTTGGTTTGCATCTTGATGGAGCGAGACTTTTCAATGCTTTTGCTGAAAAAGATTATACTTCCAAAGACTTCGGAAAAGTTTTCGATACCATTTCGGTTTGTCTATCCAAAGGTTTGGGAACTCCAATGGGTTCAGTTCTTATAGGAAAGAAATCCCTGATGAAAAATGCCATTAGAGTACGAAAAGTATTGGGTGGAGGAATGCGCCAGGTAGGATTTATGGCTGCCGCAGGAATCTATGCTCTGGATAATCATCTTGAGCAGCTGAAGAAAGATAATGATCGCGCAGCAGAACTTTCAGAATTATTAGCGCAACAACCTTATGTCAAAAGTCTTGAACCAACTGAAACAAATATTATTATATTCTACCTGAAGGATGAGGTAAAAGAACTGGAGTTTATGCAAAAGCTCGATGAGAAGAACATACGAATAAGTAATATGGGACAGGGAAAACTTAGAATTGTAACACATCACGATTATACAGAGGAGATGCACCACTTCTTTAAGGAAACTTTGAAGGAAATACGTTTCTAGACTTTCTTAACTAAATATTAGCAGGGCTTTATCACAGAAGAAATAGACTTTCCTGTAATTTTCGGAAAAACTTAAAGCAATGAAAAATTTAAGACCAAGACAGGCAGTTCCAGAACTTATAGTGAAAACTACTAATGGTATGGACTGGAACCTGAGAGATAACCAACCTGAGAATTTCACAATGCTTATTTTTTACCGAGGTATACACTGCCCGGTTTGTAAAAGCTACCTTGAGGAATTGAACACTATGGTGGACGATTTTAAAGATAAAGGAGTCAATATTATTTGTGTAAGTTCCAATACTAAGGAGTTAGCTGAGAAAACTGTGGAAGAATGGGATGTTGATAATCTCACCATAGGTCATAGTTTTGATGTAGAAGACGGAAGAAAATGGGATTTGTATGTTTCTGAAGGGATCAAAGATTCTGAACCTGCTGAATTTGTAGAGCCAGCTTTATTTCTAATAAGACCTGACAGTACTTTGTATTCGGCTAGCATACAGTCAATGCCGTTCGCAAGACCACAGTTTGTAGATCTTATTAAGTCGATCTCTTTTGTGAATAAAGAGGATTATCCTGCCAGAGGAGAGGCATAGTAATTTTAGAATAAACATAAAAAAAGCGGGCAATGCCCGCTTTTTTTTATTTGAACATGTCCATTCCGGGAATGTCTGGCATTCCATCCTTGGCTGCAGACCCAATTTCAGCTTCGTTGATATCTGTCGCTTTTTTGATCGCTTTGTTCATGGTAAGAACCAGGTAATCTTCCAGTTGTTCTTTATCATCAAGTAATTGCTCGTCTACACTAATATTTTTGACTTCGCGATTTGCGGTGATGGTCACTTTTAGTAGTCCATCTGCAGATTGTTCATCTATTAATACAGTATCAAGTCTCTTCTTGGTTTGCTCTACTTTTTCCTGGGCTTCTTTCAGCTTATTCATCATGCCCATCATATCTCCAAACATATCTATTTTGTTTTAAAAATTGGTAAGCTCAAATTTACTAAATTCAGGTTTGAAATAAGCCATTATGAAAAGACTATTCGTTATTCTGTTAGGATGCATTACATTTGCAAGCGCTCAAAAAAACAATGATTTGGAAAAGAATTTGCAGGCTCCGATCGCCAACAAGATCGAGAAAAAATTAGAGAAGCATGGTGATGTGCGTAACGATAATTATTTCTGGATGAATCAGCGGGAAGATCAGGAAGTACTGGATTATTTAAATGCTGAAAATGCATACAACGATCAAATGACTGCTCATACTAAAGATTTTCAGGAGAAATTATTCCTGGAGATGAAGGGCCGTATCAAAGAAGATGATGAGTCTGTTCCATATAAGCTGAATGGTTACTGGTATATTACCCGGTTCGAGAAAGGATATGATTACCCGGTATATAGTCGTAAGAAGGAAACTCTTGAGGCAGAAGAAGAGGTGATGTTCAATGTGAACGAGATGGCGAAAGACTTCGAATACTATAGCCTTGGAGGTCTTAATGTTTCACCAGATAACACGATGGTGGCTTTTGGAACCGATACGGTAAGCAGAAGACAATATACCATCAGGATCAAAAATCTGGAAACAGGTGAGATCTATGATGAAAATATAGAAAATACTACGGGTGGTTCTACCTGGGCGAATGACAATAAAACGCTTTATTATACTAAAAAGGATCCTCAAACTTTAAGATCCTTCAGAATCTATAAGCATATTCTGGGAACAGATACTGAAACCGATGAGCTTGTTTATGAAGAGGAGGACGAAACATTTAATTCCTATGTTTACAAATCCAAATCCAGGGAATATATTATTATAGGTTCTCATAGTACTTTAACTACCGAGTACCGTATTCTTGATGCTAATACGCCAGATAAAGAATTTAAAATTTTCCAGCCTCGTGAGCGCGGACTTGAATATAGCATTGCACATTACAAGGATGATTTTTATATAGTCACCAATAAGGATGATGCCACCAATTTCAAATTGATGAAGACTCCGTTAGCTCAAACTGAAAAAGAGCATTGGGAAGATGTAATTCCTCATCGAAAGGATTTCTTATTGGAGGATATCGATATCTTCCAGAAATACCTTGTAGTGAGCGAGAGAACAAACGGACTCAACAAGATACGGATCATCGAGTGGGAAGGGAATAAAGAATACTACATTCCGTTTGATAACGAAACCTATACTGCTTACACTTCCATAAATCCTGATTTTGACACAGACTTGTTGAGGTATACCTACAACAGTCTAACTACTCCAACTTCAGTTGTGGAATATAATATGAAGACCGGAGACAAGACAATATTGAAAGAGCAGGAAGTTCTGGGTGGAAATTTTGATAAGGATAATTACACTTCAGAACGTATCTGGGCTACAGCGAAAGACGGTACTAGCATTCCTGTTTCTTTGGTATACAAAAAAGGCCTTCAGAAAGATCAAAAAAATCCTCTGCTACAATATGCTTACGGTTCTTATGGTTCTACAATAGATCCTTACTTTTCAACTGTGCGACTGAGTTTGCTGGATCGCGGATTCATTTATGCCATTGCACATATTCGAGGTGGAGAATATCTGGGCAGGGAATGGTATGAGAACGGGAAACTTTTTCAGAAGAAAAATACATTCACAGATTTTATAGATGTTTCTGAATTTCTGATTCAGGAAAATTATACTTCTTCCAATCATTTGTATGCCATGGGAGGTTCAGCAGGAGGATTGCTGATGGGTGCAGTCGTGAATATGGCACCAAATTTATATAACGGAGTTATTGCTGCCGTACCGTTCGTAGATGTCATCACTACGATGCTGGATGATAGCATTCCTCTTACCACAGGTGAATATGACGAATGGGGTAATCCTAATGAAAAGTCATATTATGATTATATGAAATCTTATTCTCCCTATGATAATGTAGTAAAACAGGATTATCCAAATATGCTAATTACTACAGGTCTTCACGATAGCCAGGTGCAATACTGGGAACCTGCCAAATGGATTGCGAAACTTAGAGAATATAAGACAGATCAAAACGTTTTATTATTACACACCAATATGGATGCTGGTCATGGTGGTGCTTCAGGAAGGTTTGAAGCCCTTAAGGAAGTGGCTGAAGAATACGCGTTTTTGCTGGACCTTGAAGGTATTAAGGAGTAATTAAAAAATTTGACTTAAATTTGTAGATTAGTAAAATGTGTGAAAATGCATTTTATTTAAAGATCATTTTATGAGAGAAGATTTGCATGTTTACGATAACGTATTGCAATTAGTTGGAAACACCCCGTTGATCAACTTAAATAAAATCACTAAGGATTTCCCCGGAAAATACTCCGCAAAGATCGAAGCTTTTAATCCAGGTCATTCCTCGAAGGACAGGATCGCTTTGTATATTATTGAAGAAGCTGAAAGAAAAGGAATTCTGAAGCCCGGAGATACTATTATTGAAACAACTTCAGGTAATACAGGTTTTAGTATTGCAATGGTAAGTTGCATCAAAGGTTATGATTGTATTCTTGCCGTAAGTTCAAAGTCGTCCAAGGATAAGATCGATATGCTGAAGACAATGGGAGCGAAGGTACATGTGTGCCCGGCGAACGTTCCGGCAGATGATCCAAGATCTTATTACGAAGTTGCAAAAAGACTTCATTCTGAAATTAAAGGATCAGTTTACATAAATCAGTATTTTAATGAGCTAAATATCGATGCTCATTTTAATTCTACAGGACCAGAAATCTGGAAGCAAACTGAAGGAACTATTACGCACCTTGTTGCCTGTAGTGGTACCGGTGGAACAATTTCTGGAACTGCCAGATTTTTAAAGTCTAAAAATCCTGATGTAAAGATCCTTGGAATCGATGCTTTTGGTTCAGTTTTGAAAAAATATCACGAAACCAAAGAGTTCGATAAGGATGAGATCTATCCCTACAGGATCGAGGGACTTGGTAAGAACCTTATCCCATCAGCTACAGATTTTGACATGATCGATAAGTTCATAAAAGTTAGTGATGAGGATGCTGCGCATACTGCCAGGGAACTTGCACGTACCGAAGGTCTATTCGTAGGTTATACCAGTGGAGCAGCTATGCAGGGATTGAAACAATATCAGGAAGACGGTGAATTTGATGAAAATTCTAATGTAGTATTGATCTTTCCGGATCATGGTTCCAGGTACATGAGTAAGATATATAGCGATGACTGGATGAACGAACAGGGTTTTCTCGATGCTCAAAAAGATTCAAAATCTCATTCGATAGAGATCATTAAATAAAATATTAACAATTATTAACAAAAGCATCCTGTTCTTTGCAGGATGCTTTTGTTTTCGTTAGATTTCGATGTTAATAATTTACCTTGTTAAATTGGGCCAATTTTCAGTATTTTTGCGGCTCGTCTAAAAAATGACCGATGAAGGATTTATTTGATAAGATTTACAAAGACAAAGGACCGTTAGGAAAATGGGCGGAACAGGCAGAAGGATATTTTGTATTTCCTAAACTTGAAGGACCTATTTCCAATAGAATGAAGTTTCGAGGTAAGAATGTAATTACCTGGAGTATTAACGATTACCTTGGTCTTGCCAATCATCCTGAAGTTCGTAAAGTAGATGCTGAAGCAGCTGCAGAATATGGCTCGGCTTACCCCATGGGAGCCAGAATGATGAGTGGTCATACAGATCTTCATGAAAAGTTGCAGGATGAACTTGCATCTTTTGTAAACAAACAGGCAGCATACCTGTTGAATTTTGGATACCAGGGGATGGTATCTACTATCGATGCTTTAGTATCCAAGCAGGACGTTATTGTCTACGATGTAGATGCTCACGCATGTATCATTGATGGAGTTCGTCTTCACCTTGGACAGCGATTTACTTACAAGCACAACGATCTGGAGAGTATCGAGAAGAACCTGCAGCGTGCAACTAAGATCGCTGAACAAACAGGTGGCGGTATTTTGCTTATTTCTGAAGGAGTTTTCGGGATGCGAGGAGAGCAGGGAAGACTGAAGGAGATCGTTGAATTAAAGAAAAAATACAATTTCAGACTTTTCGTAGATGATGCCCATGGTTTTGGAACTCTTGGTAAGACAGGAGCCGGAGCAGGTGAGGAGCAAGGCGTTCAGGATGATATTGATGTATACTTTGCAACTTTTGCGAAATCACTGGCAAGCACTGGTGCATTCATCGCTGGAGATAAAGAGATCATGGATTATTTGAAATATAACCTAAGATCTCAAATGTTCGCTAAATCACTACAAATGCAATTGGTAGTTGGAGCTTTAAAGCGTCTGGACATGTTAAGAACTATGCCAGAACTTAAAGAAAAACTTTGGGAGAACGTAAATGCATTACAAAACGGATTAAAAGATAATGGTTTCGATATTGGAACTACACAGAGTTGTGTGACTCCTGTATACCTGAAAGGAAGTATTCCGGAAGCGATGGCTCTTGTGAAAGATCTTCGTGAAAATCATGGTGTTTTCTGTTCGATTGTAGTTTATCCGGTGATTCCTAAAGGGCTTATTCTGCTTAGAATGATTCCTACAGCTACCCATACACTGCAGGATGTTGAAGAGACCTTAACTGCCTTTTCAGCAATCAGAGAGAGACTTGAAAACGGAACATATAAAAGACTTTCAGCTTCAGTAGAAGCAGCGATGTCTAATAAATAAGGATTATCAATTATAGTATTAAAAAAAGGCCGGAATTTCCGGCCTTTTTTATTGATCATTATCATCAGAATCTTCCTCAGCTTCACGGCTAAGTTTCCTGCTCCTTGCACGTCTTTTATTTCCTTCATTAGATTCCTCCAGGAATTCATCTACTTTATGCAAATCCAATCGATATGAAACACCAAGAGCAACCTGCCAGCGGGAAGGAGTGTCTTTGAAATTTACCAGTCCGCTTACATCAAACTGAAGGTTTTCACCCACCAGGTAAGCACCACCTCCACGAAGTAAATCATCAGCATAAAGGTCACTTTTAATTCCCTGGTATTCTCCAAAGATTGCAAAGTTAGGAGTGATGGTATGAGTTACTGTTGCAATTCCGGTGTAGGTTCTATATTCTTCGGTTAGTTTATCCGCGATGATATTCATCACCAGTACCCATCGACCCCAATTGTTTTGTGTGATAAGAGCTACCTTTGGACTAAATTTATTCTCTCCTTCGACCAGGTAAGGATTATCACCAAAAGCGAAGTTTGCCCCGGCGTAGATCGAAACTGCAGGAATCAGCGTTTTCCACTTAAACTTTCTGTTTGCATACCAGCTTCTAATATTTGGTTTCTCCTCTTCCATATTCTTATATGGATCATAGAATAGATATTTAAGGCCAAGTGTATTGGATTTGAAATTTCTTCCTGAAGTTTCCACTGTATTCCCAAGAAAATTCCGAACGATATCCTGATTCTCAAAAGCACCGGTAAGATTGATCTCAAGGTTTTCCATCAACAGTCCGTATCGCAGTTGGTAGTCCACTCCCCAAATGTCGATATCGGCGCCTAGACCTTCATGCATATCGTTTCCAAGGTAGAATCCGGATTCTAGCTGAATCACATTGGTTCCTACAGCGAAAGCCCCCTGTGATTGTCCCGGGCGGTTGGAATTTATAGTTTCAGTATATTGTGCCTGAACAGTGAAGCCTGCCATTAGCAGAATCAGGCTGAAGATGCATGTATTGCGCATAACTTGCGGAGTTAATTCAATCAAAGATATAAGTTTTATTATAATTTTATTGCTGAAGCTACTTCCAATCTGAACGCTTATTTTTATTTTTGTCAAAAGCATTAGAATGTTAGAAGCATCCTTATCTGGAGTATTAAAATTTGTACTTGTAGTATTACTTATATATTTCGGATTCAAAATAATAATTCGATTTTTCGGCCCTCTTATTCTCAAATATTTTATGCGGAAAATGGGTAAAAAGTTCGAACAGCAGTTTGGTCAGCAATTTGGTAACCAATTTGGAGGCTCGGCTTCCAAAAAATCAAAGTCAAATCCTACAAATATTGGTAAGGAACCTAAAGCCAAAACCAATAAGGATAAAAAAGTAGGGGAATATATCGATTACGAAGAAATTGATTAATTTCGAGACTTAGCAGGTTTTAGATCCTGCTTTTAAAATTTTCAGTTTCAAAAGACTCGTGAATGCCTGATATTAAGAAATTCATACCACACCTGCTAGTCCTGGCAGGATTTGTTGTTTTATCCCTATTCTACTTTCATCCTGTTCTACAGGGAAAGGAAATTTATCAAAGCGATATCATTCAGTATATCGGGATGGCCAAGGAGCAGAATGACTTTAGGGAACAAACGGGAGAAGAACCTTACTGGACAGACTCCGCTTTTGGAGGAATGCCAACCTTCCAGTTAGGAGCTTACTATCCGCATAACTATATTAAGAAGCTCGATTCTGCTTTGAGGTTTTTACCCCGGCCAGCAGACTACCTGTTTCTTTATTTTATTGGCTTTTATATTTTACTCCTTTGTTTAAAGATAGATTACCGGGTTGCCTTTGTAGGCTCACTCGCTTTTGGTTTTTCCACTTATCTCATAATTATTCTTGGAATTGGTCATAATGCCAAAGCTCATGCCATTGCGTATATGCCCATTGTACTTGCCGGTATCATTTCAATATTTAGAAATAGAAATGTGTGGGGCTTCCTGCTCTTAAGTGTTGGGATGGCCCTTGAGATCCAGGCAAACCATTTCCAGATGACCTATTACCTGTTGCTTCTGGTTATAGTTCTTGGTATCGTATACTTTATAGATGCGTTTAAAAAAGCATGGGTAGGTAATTATTTCAAATCACTCGGAGTTATGGTTCTTGCGGTGGTTCTTGCCTTGGCTATGAATGCAACGAGCTTGCTTGCTACCAGTGAATATGCCAGTTACAGCACCAGGGGAGAGTCAGATCTAAGTATTGGACCAGACGGCGCTGCTAAAACAGAATCGGGTCTTAGCTACGATTATATCACGGAGTACAGTTATGGAATTTTAGAGAGTTTCAATTTGATGGTTCCTCGATTACTTGGTGGAGGTAGTTCAGAAAATATTGGTAGCGATTCCAATTTATACGATGCTATTTTAAAACTTGGAGCTGCACCGGCTCAGGCCAAAGATTTTGCAGAATCGGCTCCAACCTACTGGGGAGATCAACCATTTGTTGGCGCACCTGCATACATAGGAGCGAGTGTCATCTTTTTATTCATTTTCGCTTTATTTCTTATAAAAGGAAGATTAAAATGGTGGATTGTTGGTGTTAGTATACTTGCATTGATCCTGAGTTGGGGAAAAAACTGGTTTGCTGGTTCCAATCCTATCACCAATTTTTTTATAGACTATGTACCATTATATGATAAGTTCCGCGCAGTGTCATCGATTCAGGTGCTGCTGGAATTATGTTTACCCTTATTAGCGATTGTAGGACTGCATAAATTACTATCAAACAAAATATCTTCGGAAGAAAAATTAAATGCTCTAAAATATTCAGGTTTTATTTCTGGAGGCCTGCTTATCTTCTTTTTACTGCTGAGTTCAGTATTCGATTTTGCCGGTGCTAACGACTCGTTGTACAGGGAACAGTTCGGTATGGATTTTATTAATGCATTGAAGGAAGATAGAAAAGATATCTTCTTCAGTGATGTGATGAGATCTTTACTTTTTACCGGTATTGGAGTTGGTTTGATCTGGGCATATCTTAAGAATAAACTGCAGTCCAATCTACTAATTGCAGGTTTTGCAGTGCTGATACTTGTCGATTTAATTGGAGTGGACAGGCGTTATGTAAATAGTGATGACTTTGTGCAATCCAGAAAGATCGATCAGCCATACGAGCGTTATGCTGCAGATGATCAGATCCTGGAGGATACTACGCATTATCGCGTGTTTGATGTTTCCGGAAGTCCGTTTAATACAGGAAGGACTTCTTATTATCACAATGCATTAGGTGGTTATCACGCTGCCAAACCGGGCAGAATACAGGATCTGTTCGATTTCTACATCGCTAAGAATGATATGGAAATTCTGAGCATGCTCAATGTGAAGTATTTTATTGTTCCTACGGAAAATGGTGTACAGGCGCAGCAGAATCCGCAAGCTTTTGGAAATGCCTGGGCGGTAGAAACGATCAAATGGGTGGAAACCCAGAACGAGGAAATTCAAATTCTGAAGGATGTTAACCTGATGAACACCGCTGTTGTTAATTCTGAATTTAAAGACGAGGTAAGCAATGAATTTGTATATAGTTCCAGCGCTAAAATAGATCTGGTGTCACAGAAGCCGAATGAACTTAAATACAAATACGAAGCAGATACCGCTCAGTTTATCGTTTTTTCTGAAAACTATTATCAACCCGGCTGGCAGGCTTATATCGATGGAAAGGAAGTTGATCATATTCAGGCGAATTATACATTAAGAGCTATGAATGTTCCTGCAGGGATTCACGATATCACTTTTAAATTTGAACCTCAGGTAGTGGAAACCGGAAGTACGATTGTTCTTATAAGTTCTATTTTATTTGGTTTGATATTATTGGGTGGTCTGGGATACGAGCTGAAAAATCGTGACCAAATTTAAATCTCTGAATGAAGAAAGCTCTTATTGTTACTTATTATTGGCCACCTGCCGGAGGACCGGGAGTTCAACGCTGGTTGAAATTCGTAACTTATTTAAGAGATTTTGATATTGAACCTGTTGTATATATTCCGGAAAATCCAGGTTACCCACTTTTAGATAAAAGTTTAGTTGATGAAATCCCAACAGGAATCCGAATATTAAAGCAACCAATTTTTGAACCATATAAAGTTGCAGAGATTTTTTCTAAAGGTGATTCTAAAACTATAAGTTCTGGAATTATAGCCAAAGAGCAGGAGCAAAGTGCCATCCAGAAGTTGATGTTATTTGTTCGCGGAAACTTTTTTATCCCGGACGCCAGAAAATTCTGGATCAAACCCTCGGTGAGATATTTAAAGTTGGTGTTGGAGAAAGAGATGTTTGATGTTCTTATAACAACCGGACCTCCGCATAGTCTGCATTTGATTGGTCTGGCACTCCAGAAAAGTGTGGGCATAAAATGGATTGCCGACTTTAGAGATCCCTGGACAGAGATTGGTTATCACAAAAAACTTAAACTCACTCAGTCTAGTAGACAAAAGCACCT
Source organism: Gramella sp. Hel_I_59 (assembly GCF_006714895.1). NCBI lineage: Bacteria > Pseudomonadati > Bacteroidota > Flavobacteriia > Flavobacteriales > Flavobacteriaceae > Christiangramia > Gramella sp. Hel_I_59. The sequence goes on from NZ_VFME01000001.1 coordinate 1,747,932, forward strand.
GAACCTTGAATCTGAGGTGCTCAATAAAGCTGATCATATCATCACTACCAGCCATACAACAAAAGCTGAATTTGAATCTAAAACCACCAGACCTATTCGCGTAATCACGAATGGTTTCGATAAGCTTCAGGAGGAGCCAATCACTTCAGATTATTTTGAGATTTCTCATATTGGCTCTTTACTTTCAGGTAGAAGTCCTGAAATCTTATGGAAGGCGATCGCAGAAATTGTAGAGGATGTTCCGGACTTCAGGAATAAATTAAAAATTCGATTAGCAGGAAAAATAAGTTCTGAAGTAAAGGAAAATATCATTGAATTGGGACTTCAGAAGTATCTCCAAATTGAAGGCTATGTTAGTCATAAAGAAGCTCTGGAATTACAAAATCGAGCTTCGATTCTATTACTTTTAGAAATTGACAGTGTAGAAACCAGGGGAATCATACCAGGTAAGATCTTCGAATATTTTGCTGCTAAAAAACCAATTCTGTCCATAGGTCCCGTAAGCTGGGAAGCAGGTAAAATGGTTCTGGATTCACAGAGCGGAACTTACTTGTTATATAGTGACAAAGAAAAGGTCAAATCCTGGATTTTGGATCAGTTTTATCAAAAAGAGGCACAGGGAGTCAAGCAAATCACTAGTGATATTTCAAAATATCGTCGTAGAGAGCTTACAGGTGAGCTGGCAGATTTAATCAAAAAGATCTAATGGGAATAATTATTAATCAGTCCATCAAAAATATGGTGACAACCTATTTGGGTTTTGCCATTGGAGCTGTAAATACATTATTTCTTTTCACCTATTTTCTTACTAAAGAATATTACGGATTGGTAAGTTTTCTCCTATCTGCAGCAAATCTTATCTGGCCGTTTCTGGTTTTTGGGGTACACAGTACGCTAATCAAATTCTTTACGTCTTACAAAACACGAAAAGAACAGGATCGCTTACTAACATTAATGCTTTTACTACCAGCACTTGCGGCTCTACTCATAGGTTTAGCGGGACTATTCTTTTATTCGCAATTACTGGACTACTTTAAAGGGGAGAATGAACTCATACAACCTTATGTCTGGCTAATTTTCCTGATCGCATTCGCAACTGCGTATTTTGAAGTCTTTTTTGCCTGGTCTAAGATCTACTATAAAAGTAGCTTTGGTAATTTCATGAAAGAGGTCTTTCATAGATTTTGCATAAGTGGTCTCCTGCTTATGGTTTATAAAGACTGGATCAGCATTCCGACTTTTATCTATGCGATCTCTGGCGTTTTCGTATTTAGGATGATTGTAATGGCATTGTATGCTTTTTCCTTACATCCACCAAGAATTAGCCTGCAAGCTCCTGAAAACCTATCTAGATTACTTAAGTATTCCGCATTAATACTTATTGCAGCTTCGGTAGCTACCGTGTTGCTGGATCTTGATAAAGTAATGATTGAATATTACATGCCTATCGAGAATGTTGCGATCTACGGAATTGCTGTCTATATCGCAACCGTGATCTCCGTCCCACAAAAAGCAATGCATCAGATCACGCATCCAATGACCGCCGAAATGCTGAATACGAAAGATAAAGCAGGATTGAAAAACCTATATCAAAAAAGTTCGCTTAACCTTCTAATTATTAGCGCGTTGATCTTCATCTGGATAATCACGAACGTAGAAGCCTTATATGAACTTATTCCGCAGCAATATCAAATTTCAGTATTTGTTGTAATTCTTATTTCAATCGTTAAACTTTACGATAACTTATTGGGGAATAACAATAGCATTCTATTCAATTCAGATTATTATAGAATTGTCCTCGGTATAGGTGTCATCCTTGTACTCCTCGCATTTATCCTGAATTATTTACTTATTCCAAAATTCGGACTCGAGGGTGCTGCAATTGCAAGTTTTCTGGCTTTCTTTATTTACAATACTTCCAAAATATTCCTGGTCTACATCAAGTTTAAAATTCAGCCTTTTTCGAAGTCTACCTGGTTGATGTTATTGTTAACTCTTGTCTTAACGGCTGGCTTTTATTACATCGATATCTCGACGCTACCAATACTGAATATATGTTTAAAAGTTTTAATGTCCGGGCTTATCTACGGACTAATCATCTATTTCTCTAAGGTTTCTTCGGAAATCAATACGATGATCGACAAGTTTCTGAAATTGTCATAAACGAGAAAACCCCATCCGCAAGGCAGCATCAGGGGTTTTCTAACTAACCAACCAAAAAATTAAATTATGAACTTGTCATTTGTTATATATTATTCATATTTCGTGCCGAACTTCTAGTTCTTGAAGAATTATTTTTTCTTTCGTTCACTGAAGACTTTGACCTGCTCGAAGATCTTGCTCTGGTCGACTCAGACTTCTGTCTGGTTGGACGTTGAGCTCTTGTATTCCTTTCAACAGAACGAGTTTTATTTTGAACTTTTGGAGTCCTTTCAGTGTTTCGTACAGATGTTGAACGACTGGTTTTTTGAACTCTGTCATTAGAAGACCTGGTATCTAATCGAGAATTTCTATCCATCGTCCTGGAACTAGTTTTTCGACTATCTGAAGATACACGGCCTTTTGAATTTGTACTTCTTTCAGATCTCGCTCCGTAGTCCTTAGACCTGTTATTCTTAATAGGAGAACTTTCAGCAGTGCTAATTCTATTGCTTCTTGAATTAGATCGATTCTCATAAGCTTTGGATCTAGCCGCTTGTTGTCTGTTACGAACTAATTGATCGCTTTTACTGGTACGACCACGATATTGTGCAAGATCACGCTTTTGTTTTACTTGCTTTCCGTAGTGATATTGAGCAACACGCTGAGAAGGTCTGTAGAAGTTTCTTTTCTGTTTATGTGTACTGTAATAATTATTATAAACCGTTGTATAATGGTTGTAGCTTACACGATGTGGCTGATAATAAGCCCGGTATGGCTGATTAAATACAATACTAACATTAACCGATGGACGACGATAATAAGAATGCCATGGTCTGCGAACATAATGGCGGTTATAACTGTTTATATAACCTGTTCGTTGAATCACTCTACCAAGATTGTTGTAATGTAATCTTAAGGAACCAACATTAGCAAGCATTCCATAGCGATTATAGTCCATTACAATATTTCCAGCCTGGATGATTCTACCATAATAATCGTAGTAGACCGGAACATCTTCGATCTGGATTACAGCGCCATAATCATCATATTGAATAAATGGTTCGTAATTGTAACCAGAGTTATAACTAATATTTACGTTAGGTGTAGAAATTCTTACTGCATTTCCTCTTCGGAAATCTGGATTATAGAAGAAATCGAACTCTCCATTTGGATAAACCGCGAATTCAACACCACCTTCAATAAAAATAAAAGAATCATTGAAAAAATTGGAGTAGGTAGTACTTTTGGATATTTCAGAATGCGGATTTTCAGCGCTAACTGACCATCCTATAAAAAGGCAAACGATAAATAAGGTCAGATTTCTCATAGTAGTAGTATTTAAATTAAGAACATTTCTTATCTAAATACAAAGCTCATGCCAAAACCCGGAAATACTGCATACGACTTATTTATCCAGCCTCTGGATACAATTCAAATTATTGAAATACAGCGTATTATGTCTAATTCAATTTTACTGAAAGATAGGGTGCGGTAACTGATTTTTTATTTTTAGCAACTTCCTCGGGAGTTCCTGTGGCAATTAAATAACCACCATTTTCTCCACCTTCCAGTCCAAGATCGATCACATGATCTGCACATTTTACAAGATCCATATTGTGTTCAATAACTACTACCGAATGTCCTTTAGATATGAGAGCATTGAAAGATTTTAATAATTTCTTTATATCGTGAAAATGCAAGCCGGTAGTTGGTTCGTCAAAAATGAAAAGTGCCTTGGTTTTGGTAGTTCCTTTAACCAGGAATGAGGCCAGCTTGATACGCTGAGCTTCACCACCCGAAAGAGTAGAAGAACTTTGTCCTAATTGCACATATCCTAAACCGACATCTTTTAAAGGCTTCAGCTTTTTAACAATCTTATCCTGATCATGATCTTCAAAAAATGCTGTTGCATCATCGATAGTCATATTTAGAACATCATCAATATTCTTATCATGAAAGCTTACTTCAAGCACATCTTTTTTGAAACGCTTACCATTGCAGGTTTCACACTCGAGATGAACATCTGCCATAAATTGCATTTCAATAGTAACTTCACCTTCACCTTTACAGGTTTCACATCTTCCGCCGTCTACATTAAAAGAAAAATGCTTCGGCTGAAAACCACGTAATTTCGCGAGTCTCTGGGAAGAGAATAGATTTCGAATATCATCATATGCTTTTATATAGGTTACCGGGTTCGATCTTGATGATCTACCAATAGGATTTTGATCAACAAACTCAACACTGCCAAGATTTTTAAAATTGCCCTCGATTCCTGAAAATTGTCCTGCTTTCTCTCCATAACCTCCTAATTCTTTCTGAATGGCTGGGTAAAATATCTTTTTGACCAATGTACTTTTTCCACTTCCCGAAACTCCGGTGATCGCAGTAAAAACTCCTAATGGGATTTCGACATCTATATTCTTCAGGTTATTCTCCCTTGCCCCAAGTATTTTGATAAAATTCTTAGAGGTTCTTCTTTTTTCGGGAACTTCAATGTTTTTCTTACCATTAAGATATTCCGCAGTAAGAGAATTAGATTTGAGAATTTGTTTAAGATTACCCGTAGCAACCACGTGACCGCCATTGGTTCCGGCTTCCGGTCCAATATCGATGATCTCATCTGCAGCATTCATAATCTCCTCATCATGTTCCACCACAATGACCGTATTTCCAAGATCCCGTAAATGCTTTAATACACCAATTAATTTCTCCGTATCCTTAGGATGTAATCCAATAGAAGGTTCATCCAGAATGTACATGGAACCAACAAGGCTGCTGCCAAGAGAGGTGGCAAGATTGATCCTTTGTGATTCCCCGCCAGAAAGTGTATTGGATTTTCGATTTAAGGTTAGATAATCCAGACCTACATTGGAAAGGAATTGAAGTCGGTTTCTAATTTCCTGCAGTAATCTCTTTGCAATTTTCTCTTCGTATTCATCCAGAGTAATATCATCAAAGAATGCTCGAACCTTATCCAGAGGTTTTTCTACAAGATCGGTGATGTTGAGTCCGTTTATTTTTACATAGTGCGCTTCCTGTCTAAGTCGTTTTCCTTTACAAACGGAACACCTGGTTTTACCACGATATCTTGAAAGCATCACCCGATTCTGAATCTTGTATGCCTTACTCTCCAGAAACTCAAAAAACTGGTTTAAGCCTTCGAAATACTGATTTCCATTCCAGACCAGCTCTTTTTGCTCATCACTTAGTTCAAAATATGGTTTGTGTATAGGAAAATCAAATTTATGAGAGTTCTTGATCAGTTGATCTTTATACCAGCTCATACTATCACCTCGCCAGGGGAAGATCGCATTTTCGTAAATAGATAAACCTGTGTTTGGAATCACAAGTTCCTCATCAATTCCTATAACATCGCCGTAACCTTCACACTTCGGACAGGCTCCATAGGGATTATTAAAGCTGAATAAATGGACGTTTGGTTCCAGAAAGTTGATTCCATCCAGCTCAAATTTATTACTGAAGTGTGTCGAACTGTTATCTGATAATTTTTCGATGAATAATTCGCCTTTACCTTCGAAAAATGCTGCTTCAACAGCATCTGCCAGTCGGTTGAAAAAGTCTTCTTCATTCTTTGTGATAATCCGGTCTACTACTAGAAAAGTATCTTCAACTTTTGCTTTAGATAGATCGGTTTCATCGATACGCACGACTGAATCACCTAGTTTTATCCTGCTATATCCCTGCTGAGCCAGTACGTTTATTTTATTTTCCAGCTTACGTCCTTCCTCCAGGTGAATAGGGGCGAGAAGAAGCAATTTTTCACGTTCAGGAAAGGCTTTTACATAATTGATCACATCTGTAACAGTATCTTTCTTAACCTCGTTTCCGGAAACTGGGGAATAGGTTTTACCAATTCTGGCAAATAATAATTTTAGATAGTCATAGATTTCCGTAGAAGTACCAACAGTAGACCTGGGGTTAGTAGAATTAACTTTTTGTTCTATAGCAATTGCCGGAGCGATACCTTTGATGTAATCGACTTTAGGCTTATTCAATCTACCAAGAAATTGTCGAGCATAAGAACTAAGACTTTCTACATAGCGCCGTTGACCTTCTGCATAAAGCGTATCAAAAGCAAGACTGGACTTTCCTGAACCGGATAGACCTGTAATAACCACGAGTTTGTTCCTGGGAATTATGGCATTGATATTCTTAAGGTTGTGCAGCTTTGCACCTTTTATAATGATATTTTTCTTGGGATCAACGTTGGCTATATCTACGGTCATTCTATCTCTGATAAGGCTGCAAAGTTACTCATTATCAAGCGGAGAAGAAAGCCGCGAAAAGCCTATAGTATTGTTAAAATATTAAGCTTTTGTTTGCATTTCTCAAATTTAAGTTGCTATATTTGGTGCATAACCAAAATTCATACGCCTATAAAGCACAGTTACTTTTAAACTCTAAATAACCTAACCTCAGGATCTGTTCCTGAAATTTAAAGTAACTGGTATGAATAACACTAAGGTCACCGATGCCTCACTTGTACGTGATTATCTGGAAGGAAACGAGAACGCGCTAGGAACACTTATTAGCCGTCACCAACAAAGAATTTACAGTTTTATTTACTCAAAGGTCTATGATAAAGATATTTCTGAAGATATTTTTCAGGATACTTTCATTAAAGTGATTCGTACTCTAAAGCGAGGTAAGTATAACGAGGAAGGTAAATTTCTTCCGTGGGTAATGCGAATTGCACATAACCTTGTCATTGATCATTTCCGAAGAAATAAGAGAATGCCCAAATTTGACAATAGTGGGGATTTCAATATTTTCTCCGTACTAAGCGATGGTGATCTAAATGCAGAAACCCAGATTATCAAGGATCAAATCGAGTCAGACGTTCAGGAACTTATTAAAGAGCTTCCGGAGGATCAATTGGAGGTCCTTACTATGAGGATTTATAAAGACATGAGTTTCAAGGAGATTTCAGATCGAACAGGAGTTAGTATTAATACCGCTTTAGGTAGAATGCGTTACGCTTTGATCAATCTTAGAAAGATCATTGAGAAACGAAATTTGATCTTAACAAACTAATTTCGCAATATTATGAAGTAAATGCCGTTAATTTATAAATACCAAAAAATAACGGCACATGGGGAAACTCTACTTTAAAAAACCTTCGAAAGAAGAAAAAAATGTTCAACCACGTCCAGCAAAGGAAACGATTGAGTTTTTGCTCAGTTATTCCAAAGCCCTAAACGTTGTGGAATATCGAAACATGAAGTTTGAAACACTTCTGAACTAAACAAAAACCTGTCATTACTGGCAGGTTTTATTTTTTTAACTTCTTATTATATTCGGCAATTACACTTTTTCTACCAATCGTTTTAGTGATAATATCCTTATCCAGGTTCCAGGCGCGTGCCGGAGAATACTGTCTCCCATACCAGATTATTTGCAAATGAAGTCGATTCCAGAGATCTTCAGGAAAAAGTCTTTTTGCATCCTTTTCTGTTTGCACCACGTTTTTTCCGTTCGTAAGATTCCAGCGATACATAAGTCTGTGAATATGCGTGTCAACTGGAAAAGCAGGAATATTAAACGCCTGTGCTACTACTACACTGGCAGTTTTGTGACCTACCGCAGGAAGTTCTTCCAGAGCTTCTATACTTTTTGGCACCTGTCCATTGTACTTATCCAGAAGAATATGGGAAAGCCCATGTATGCCTTTGGACTTCATGGGAGAAAGCCCAACAGGTCTGATAATATCTCTAATCTCTTCTATGCTTAATTTCACCATTTTCTCAGGAGTATCTGCGATCTCAAAAAGTATAGGAGTGATTTGATTGACTTTCACATCGGTGCTTTGAGCAGAAAGCAACACAGCGATCAATAAGGTATAAGGATCTTTATGATCTAAGGGAATTGGAATTTCAGGATAAATTTCATTTAGAGTATCAATTACAAACTGAACCTTTTCCTTTTTGGTCATAAAGCTTTATTTTTAAGCAAAAGTAAGAATTATGACAACATTAAAAGCAGGGGATAAGGCTCCCGATTTTAAAGCTGAAGATCAGGACGGGAACACGATAAGCTTAAGCGATTATAAAGGAAAAAAGCTGGTATTATTTTTCTACCCAAAAGCGAGCACGCCTGGTTGTACTGCGGAAGCTTGTAATTTAAGTGATAATTATGAAGCGATGAGTGCCAAAGGTTATGACATTCTGGGCGTTAGCGCTGACTCAAAGAAAAGGCAGCAAAACTTCAGAAATAAGTATGATTTTAAATATCCATTACTTGCAGATGAGGAAAAGGAAGTGATCGAAGCTTACGGAGTTTGGGGACCCAAGAAATTTATGGGAAAAGAATACGAAGGCATTCACCGAACCACTTTTATTATTGATGAACAAGGAATGATCGAAGAGGTAATTCAGAAGGTGAAAACCAAGGCTCATGCAGAGCAAATCATGGAGTAATATAGGAAGCGGTCGATTTATTCGGCCGTTCTTATTTTTACTTTCTGAATCGTAGCAACACTATCACAATTCTGTATTCTGAATTCTAATTCTTCAGTTTCACGTGTTCCAGTAACATAATAGATATTGCAAGGTTTCGCATCAGTATCACTTAAGTTAAAATCTACGTCCCCCTTTTCAAGTACTTCAGAAATATAGGAGGTGTCAATTTCGCGATCCATGAAAAAACTCAAAGATTCTTTGGACCACTTTCTCTCTTTGATCTTAATATTTTTCAGCACACGTGCATTTGGGGAGTAATCGCAGGAAGCTTTTTTACCACCCAGAAAAAATATTAATAGTACAATTCCGAAGAATAGTCCGACGCCAAAATAGCCAAAGCGATGTATAAGTTTCATTAATTAGAAAATCAGGAGATTTATATCACGGTAAGAAAGATTGAACCATTCTGCTATCGACTTGTTGGTCAAAATTCCGTGGTAAAAATACAAACCATTACGTAAACCGCGATCAAATCTTAGAGTATTTTCCAGGCCACCTTCTTCACCAATATGTAATAAATACGGGGTGAAAATATTACTTATCGAAAGCGAACTCGTTCTGGCGTATCTAGATGGAATATTAGGAACACAGTAGTGAATGACATTATGCTTTTTGAAAATTGGTTCATCATGGCTTGTGATCTCGCTGGTTTCCACACAACCTCCCATATCGATGCTTACATCAATGATCACAGCGCCTCTTTTCATACTTTGTACCATGTTATCGGTAATGAGCACGGGACTTCGATCCTTTCCACGAACGGCACCAATCACCACATCCGCACGTTTTAAAGCTTTAGATAAATTTTTAGGCTGAATGGTACTGGTGTAAAATGTATTAGTAAGATTCGCCTGAATATTACGAAGTTTTGTGAGGGAAGAATCAAATACTTTGACGCTGGCACCCAGACCAATAGCCGATCTGGTCGCAAACTCACCTACGGTACCTGCGCCAATGATAACTACTTCAACAGGTGGTACACCACTTATATTACCAAACATGAGTCCGTTTCCATCAGCGTGATTACTCATGATCTCTGAAGCGATGAGGACAGAAGCAGTTCCTGCAATCTCGCTCAATGCTCGCACAATAGGGTAGGAACCATCATCATCCCGAATGAATTCGAAGCCAAGCGCGGTAATTCTTTTCTCTGCCAGCTTCTGAAAATACTCTTTACACTGAGTTTTAATTTGCAGCGCAGAAATTATGGTTGTTTGCGGATTAATATTTTCGAGTTCCTCCAGAGATGGCGGCTCTATTTTCAAGATGGTAGGGCAGGAGAATACTTTGCGAGTATCTTTCGTGATTTCAGCTCCGGCGTCTGAATAATCTTTGTCGCTAAAGCGTGCCCACTTCCCGGCACCGGATTCTATCATGACGCGATGTCCATGTGCGGTGATGGCTGCAACAGCATCAGGACTTAAACAAATCCTTTTTTCCTGGTAAGCAGTCTCTTTTGGAATTCCTATGAATAATTCACCCTTTTTCTTGTAGATCTCAAGAGTTTCTTCCTGCGGAATTAGTTGTTCTTTAGTAAAAGGTGAAACCTGCTGTTTGCCCATAGTTATTGGTTAAAGCAGTTAAATTACAATTTAAAATGGAATTGAAAAGTATAAACTAAAGTTTACGGTAGTAGTCTTCCACAAGTACATTGGAATGTTCGATATTCTCATCATTTTCTTGAAAATCCTTGATTTCCATACGATCTTTGTCGGAAATGTTGGAAAATACTGATACTTCTGTTTCATCTAATTCGGATAGGTCATAACCGTAAACACGATCAAATATTTTGACTCTTATTAAATAAACGATGGATAATATAGCTATGAAAAAAGGAGCCAAATATATTAATTGGTTAATGTCGATATAATCTGTTCTCAAATATACATCATCATAGAATGTACCTACTAATTGAAATGTATACATACCTATTGGCACAAGTATTACATGATACCACCAATGCTTACAAGTGAAAAACCAGATTAATAATAAAAATAAAGGCGTTATTTTTCCAAAATATGTCCAAGCAGCTGTCATGACATCCTCATAATATTTACTTTCATATGTAAATAAAAAATTTTCCCAAACGGGTCCGTTAGGGAAAATTTCGTATATGTAGAATAAATATGGTGAAAATGCTATTGCGATAGCAATAATACTACCCGTGAGTAGGTATCCTGATCTTTGATTTTTGAACAGCTTGTTCCTTGATCTCATCTTTATTAATATCGTTATCTGAAGTTGAAGTTACAAAAAAACTTGCTCCAAAAATTGCTGCTGCGAAAAGTACTGCTTTAAGTTTCATAATATAAGATTTTAATATGGTTGTTTCGTTTTGTTCTGAGACAAACATAGAACAACTTAAAATCCTGTGGGTTAAAACATTAATCGTACCTTTGCGACCTTTTTCAAGGCACAAAATACCCGAAAAATCGCATAAAAAACTTTAAATATGTTAGTTTAAATCTGTTTATAAATCGTTTAACGAATATAAATTAATAAATCAGGTTTATAAAATATCTACAAAAGTAATAATATTCTTACAAACAATAATTAGTGTCAAATCGTCGAAATTTTGATTTCGTTAACTTAACTTTAACAATCTTGAATTCTCTGAAACTACCTGAAGATGCACTTTTTGATGATCATCACTAAGTAGTTTCCCTACTTTTTGTGGCCATTCAACTAAATTCCATGCTCCAGAATCCAGGTAATCTTCAAATCCAATATCTAATGCTTCAATATCTGATTCGATTCTATAAAAATCGAAATGATATACAGCACCCTGATCTGACTCGTAATGGTTAACTAAGGAAAACGTTGGACTGGAAACGGCGTCTTTAACGCCTAGTGCTTTGGATAACTCCTTAATTAGAGTCGTCTTGCCTGCACCCATCTCGCCGTAGAAGAGTAGTGTTTTACTCTTTGCATTACGTAGAATGTAATCTACTGCGTGATCCAGTTCGTGAAGTTCGTAGGTTAACTCCATAAATTCAATATGTCAGATTTGGGATGATAAAGATATATAAAAAAAGGATATACTGCTGTATGTTTTTGATAATCAATTAAGTACAGCGTTACACTGTGTCGTTCAGCGTATAAAAACGTCGTTTATCGATTATTTTGGGTTCAGGACTACAAATGGGATTACAACTTCTTCTAAGGAAATACCACCATGCTGATAAGTATTTCTATAATAACTTACGTAATGGTTGAAATTATTAGGATACGCAAAGAATAAATCCTCCTTTGCGAAAATATAAGAACTACTCATATTAATGGTTGGTAGATGAACCGACTTAGGATTCTCTATAGCAAATACCTCTTTCTTCTCGTAAGTCAGACTTCTGCCTGTTTTGTATCTCAAATTTAAACTGGTGTTCTTATCACCAATGACCTTAGAAGGATTTTTTACGTTGATCGTTCCATGATCTGTTGTAATGATCAATTTAAAGCCTTGTTGCTGTGCTTTTTGTATGATATCCAATAATGGTGAGTTTTTAAACCAACTCTGGGTTAAGCTCCGGTAAGACTTATCATTAGAAGCCAGCTCCTTAATCACTTCCATTTCAGTCTTGGAGTGAGAGAGCATGTCTACAAAATTGTAAACGACTACCGTTAGATCGTTGGATTTCTGACTTTTAAAATTATCTGCCAGCTTTCTTCCCGCTTTGAGACTTGTGATTTTATGATATTCGTACCTCAGGTCTTTTCCTAATCTCTTAAGCTGTTCCCTTAGAAAATCAGATTCGTGTAAATTTTTACCTCCTTCTTCAGTATCGTTCTTCCAGTATTCTGGGAAAAGTTTTTCCATTTCACTTGGCATCATTCCAGAGAAAATCGCATTTCGGGCATATTGTGTTGCAGTTGGCAAAATACTGAAGTAAGCATCTTCTTTCTCCTTCTTATAATGTGTCGTTATAATTGGTTCCAGTGACTTCCATTGGTCATATCTTAAATTGTCAACCACAACCAGCAACGTTGGTTCTCCAGGTTTAATTTCTGGCAAAATCTTTTTCTTAAATAACGTATGAGACATCACTGGAGGCTCACCACCTTGCTGAAACCAATCTTCGTAATTCTTTGAAATGAATTTAAAGAACTGGTTATTTGCTTCCTGTTTTTGAGATTCCAGAATTTCGAACATACCAGAATCTTCAATTTCTTCTAACTGGATTTCCCAGTAGATCAATTTCTGATATAAGGATACCCATTCTTCGTAGGAATTCACCTGAGACAATTCCATAGCAATTTTCCGAAACTCCTGCTGGTAGTTGGAAGTTGTCTTTTCAGAGATGAGTCGGGAGTGATCCAAGTTTTTCTTAAGACTCAATAATATCTGGTTAGGATTCACTGGTTTAATAAGGTAATCGGCGATCTTAGAACCAATCGCTTCTTCCATGATATACTCTTCCTCGCTTTTTGTGATCATGACCACCGGAACAGTTTCCCGACGCTCTTTAATTTCAGCAAGGGTTTCCAGACCAGTAAGTCCCGGCATATTTTCGTCCAGGAATATGATGTCAAAATTTTCTTCTTCGATGAGTTCAAGCGCTTCAGTTCCACTTTTACAGGTTTGAACCTCGTAGTTTTTCTTCTGAAGAAATAATATATGTGGTTTTAGCAGGTCAATTTCATCGTCGACCCATAATATCTTTATCGTCATAATTTTGATTATTTATGGCTTCCGAAGAGAACCATTATAATTGAAATAGAACTTATTACCGGGGCTAAGTTCATATATGTATCTTTGTTTTGAACATTAGATTATAAAAGCTTGGCTTCACAAACTAAACTCAAAATATTAAACGATCCAATTTACGGTTTTATTACCATTCCTAATGAACGGATCTTTAAGATTATCGAGCATCCTTACTTCCAGAGATTGCGTAGAATTTCCCAAATGGGTTTATCCTATCTGGTTTATCCAGGGGCACATCATACCAGGTTTCATCATGCTCTTGGTTGTGTGCACTTAATGTTGAAAGCAGTTAGAATACTCAGGATTAAAGGCGTAGAAATTTCAGAAGAGGAAGAAGAAGCTTTGCTTATTGCGATCTTGATGCATGATATTGGCCATGGTCCTTTTAGTCATGCGATGGAACACAGCCTGGTAGAAGGAGTAGATCATGAGACCATTTCACTGCTTTTCATGGAGCAAATGAATACTGAATTTAACCAAAGTTTAACTCTGGCAATTCAGATCTTTAAAGGAAGTTACGATCGCAAATTTATGAATCAGTTAATTAGTAGTCAGATGGATATGGATCGTCTTGATTATCTAAAACGCGATAGTTTCTATACCGGTGCCGTAGAAGGTAATATCAATAGTGAACGCCTTATTACCATGTTGAATGTGGTGAATGACGAACTGGTGGTTGAGGAGAAAGGTATATATTCTGTAGAGAAATTTTTGATAGGTAGACGCTTAATGTACTGGCAGGTATATTTGCATAAAACCAGCCTGGTGGCAGAGCAATTACTTATACGTGTTTTAAAGCGTGCAAAGGAATTGATAGGCGAGGGGCATCAATTACATGCAAGTGGTAGTCTATTGTATTTTCTTCAGAATAAAGTAGAAAGACATAATTTCGATCAGCATACCCTTGAGATGTTTTCGAGGCTTGATGATAATGATGTGATCTCTGCAATGAAGGAGTGGATGTATTCAGATGATTTTGTACTCAGCAATTTGTGCGAAATGATCATTAACAGGAAACTTCTGAAGAGTAAGATCAAAAAGAAACGACCTTCCCAGGAAAAGCTGGATCAGCGAAAAATAGCGCTTCAAAAGAAATATAATATTTCAGAAAAGGAAGCATCCTACTTTGTTTTTGATGGCGAAATCGCAAATCTTGCCTATAAACGAGAAAAGGATAATATCAATATTTTACATAAAAATGGTAAAATATGTGACGTAGTAAAGGTTTCAGACCAGTTTAATCTCAAAGCTCTTACAAATACTGTGACCAAATACTATATGTGTTATCCAAAAGTTAAAGATTAGTTCATTTTTTTTACTTTTGCCAGAATGAAATTTAAAGCAAAACAAATTGCCGAGATATTGGAAGGTAAGGTGGAGGGAAATCCTGAAGCCGAAGTTTCTGAACTTGCTAAAATAGAAGAGGGGAGTGAAGGCTCACTAACTTTTCTAAGTAATCCTAAATATAATAGCTTTTTATATACCACGAATGCGAGCGTTACGATCGTTAACGAAAACTTCGAGGTTGAGCAACCGGTAAACACTACATTAATAAAAGTAAAGGATGCCTACAAGGCTTTTTCAACTTTACTTGAATATTATAACCAGATCAAGCTAAATAAGTCAGGAATTGAGAATCCTAGTTTTATTGCTGAATCTGCTACTCATGGTGACGGACTGTATCTGGGCGCTTTTGCATATATAGGAGAACAGGTGAAACTGGGAGAAAATGTCAAGATCTATCCGAATGCTTACATAGGTGATAATGTGCAGATAGGTGATAACACAACTATTTTTGCAGGAGTGAAGATCTATTCTGAAAGTATCATAGGAAACGATGTAACTATTCACAGTGGCGCTGTAGTAGGTGCTGATGGTTTTGGATTTAGTCCGGGAGAAACTGGTGCTTACAGTAAGGTTCCGCAGATAGGGAATGTTATTATAGAGGATCATGTGGACATTGGTGCGGGAACGACTATAGATCGCGCAACCTTAGGTTCCACGATTATCAAAAAAGGTGTGAAACTGGATAATCATATACAAATCGCACATAATGTAGAAATAGGAGAGAATACTGCTATTGCTGCACAAACTGGTGTTGCCGGATCTACAAAGATTGGAAAGAACTGTCTTATTGGAGGACAGGTAGGAATCGCCGGGCATCTAACGATTGGAGACCGTGTGAAAATACAGGCGCAATCAGGTATAGGTAGAGACATCAAGGATGATGAGATGCTTCAGGGGTCGCCAGCGTTTGGTTATGGTGATTACAATAAGTCCTACATACATTTTAAAAACCTACCGAAAACAATGAAATTAATTCACCAACTGGAAAAAAAGATTAATAATGGCTAATAAGGTTTCAAAACAAAGAACCATAAGGGAAGAGATTTCTCTTGAAGGCGTTGGCCTGCATACTGGAAAAGAAGTAACGCTGACTTTTAAACCAGCGCCTGTAAATACGGGCTATGTATTTAGAAGAGCAGATCTTGAAGGATCTCCTGAAGTAGAGGCAGATGTAAATTACGTTGTAAATACTCAGCGTGGAACTAACCTCGATAAGAAAGGTGTTACGATCCAGACTTCGGAACATGTACTTGCTGCCTGTGTAGGTCTCGAAATAGATAACTTATATATTGAGCTGAATGCTCCGGAACCACCAATAATGGATGGTTCTTCCAAATTTTTCGTAGAAGCTTTAGAGAAAGCTGGTACTGAAGAACAGGAAGAAGATAGAGATGAATTCGTAGTGACCGATATTATTTGTTATCGTGATGATAATGGATCTGAAATCATCCTTATGCCTGCAGATGAATATCAGGTAACAACCATGGTCGATTTTGGAACCAAAGTACTGGGTACTCAGAATGCTTCCATAGAGCATATTTCAGAATTTAAGACTGAAATTGCCGATTCCAGAACATTTAGTTTTCTGCATGAAATTGAAACTTTACTGGAGCATGGCCTTATTAAAGGTGGCGATCTAAACAATGCGATCGTATATGTAGATAAAGAGATTAGTGAAGATACTCTTGAGAAGTTGAGAGTAGCTTTCGATAGAGATGATATTTCAGTAAAACCAAATGGGATTCTGGATAACTTAACATTACATCATCCAAATGAAGCAGCAAGACATAAACTACTGGACGTTATTGGGGATGTGGCTCTAGCAGGGACAAGGATTAGAGGTAAAATCATTGCCACAAAACCTGGTCATTATATCAATACTGAATTTGCTAAAAAATTAGCCAAGGTTATTAAAGCTGAAAAGCGTAATAATGTACCTAAAATCGATCTTTCTCAACCGCCACTTATGGATGTGAATGATATCATGGATACGTTGCCGCACAGATCACCGTTTCTATTAGTAGACAAGATTTATGAGCTGACAGATACTCACGTGATTGGGATGAAGAATGTGACGATGAACGAACCATTTTTTGTTGGTCACTTTCCTGGGAAACCAGTAATGCCTGGTGTGTTGCAGGTGGAAGCCATGGCTCAAACCGGTGGAATATTAGCTTTAAAGTCGGTTCCGGATCCTGAAAACTATCTAACTTTCTTTATGAAGATCGATAATGTGAAGTTCAAAAGACAGGTGGTGCCTGGGGATACTTTAATTTTTAAGCTGGAGTTACTGGCTCCTATACGTCGTGGAATTTGCCAGATGCAGGGTTATGCCTATGTAAACGGACAATTAGCGACTGAAGCCATCCTTATGGCACAAATTGTAAAATCAAAATAAAAACTATGAACCAACCTTTAGCATATGTGCATCCGGGAGCAAAGATCGCCAAGAATGTGGTGATCGAACCTTTCGCGACCATACATAATAATGTAGTGATTGGAGAAGGTACCTGGATTGGTTCCAATGTTAGCATCATGGAAGGTGCACGTATTGGTAAGAATTGTAGTATTTTTCCAGGTGCAGTAATTTCTGCGGTGCCTCAGGATAAGAAATTTAATGATGAAGATACTCTTACTGTAATAGGTGATAATACAACGATTCGGGAATGTGTTACCATAAACAGAGGAACTACAGATAGAATGAAAACAGTGATTGGGAACAATTGCTGGATTATGGCCTACTGCCACGTTGCTCATGATTGTATCGTAGGAGATAATTGTATCTTTTCAAATAATAGTACGCTTGCAGGTCATATAAACGTTGGGGATCATGTAGTTCTCGCGGGAATGGCAGCGATTCAGCAATTTTGTAGCATTGGAAAACATGCATTTGTTACCGGTGGATCTATGGTTAGAAAAGATGTTCCGCCATTTGTAAAAGCGGGTAGAGAACCTCTAAGTTATGTAGGTATCAATTCTATCGGACTAAGAAGAAGAGGTTTTTCTACCGAAAAGATCAGGGAAATTCAGGATATTTATAGAATATTATACCAGAAGAATTACAATAATTCCCAGGCGGTAGCGATCATTGAAGCTGAAATGCAGGCAACCGCAGAAAGGGACGAAATATTAGAATTTATTAAAAACTCACAAAGAGGTATCATGAAAGGATACTTCAGCTCAAACTAAAAACTTATGGCTAGTACCAGTGATATCAGAAACGGTTTATGTATTCGTTACAACCACGATATTTATAAGATTACCGAATTTCTACATGTAAAACCAGGGAAAGGTCCGGCTTTCGTTAGAACTAAACTAAAAAGTGTTACTACAGGAAAAGTTCTTGATAACACATTTTCCGCAGGGCATAAGATCGAAGATATTCGAGTTGAAACTCATAAATTTCAGTTCCTATATGAAGATGGCGAGTTCTGGCATTTTATGAACGTTGAAGATTATACACAAATTAGACTTACTGAAAACGCTCTGGATATGCCGAAGCTTTTGAAGGAAGGCGAAGTGGTAACAATTCTTATTAATACTGAAGATAACATGCCACTTTCAGTAGAAATGCCCGGAAGTGTAGTGTTAGAAGTTACTCATACAGAACCTGGTTTAAAAGGAAATACCGCTACAAATGCTACAAAACCAGCAACCGTAGAAACTGGTTATGAGGTGAATGTTCCTCTTTTTATCAATGAAGGTGATAAGATCAAGATCGAAACCGAAAAAGGTACTTACAAAGAGAGAATTAAGGAGTAATCTATGAAATTCCCTCAAGAACATAGGCTATCTCAGATAGCAGATCTTATTGATTGTTCGTATGTAGGTGATGCAGATTTTCCTGTTCTGGGTATGAATGAGATTCACGTGGTGAATCCGGGAGATATCGTTTTTGTAGATCATCCTAAATATTACGATAAAGCACTTAACTCTGCAGCGACTGTTATTCTTATTAATAAAGAAGTGGACTGTCCAGATGGGAAAGCTTTGCTAATTTCTGAAGACCCATTTCGCGATTTCAATAAGCTTACACGCTATTTTAAACCATTCGAGAAGCTAAATGCTACTATCGCAGAATCTGCAAAGATCGGCGAAGGATCTATTGTGCAACCTAATGCTGTTATTGGCAATGATGTTTCCATTGGTAAGAACTGTCTTATCCACGCAAATGTTACCATCGGTGATAATTGTGTGATTGGAGATCATGTGATTATCCATAGTGGAACGGTACTGGGCGGTGATGCTTTTTATTATAAAAAGAGACCAGAAGGATTCGATAAATTATTATCAGGTGGTAGAGTAGTAGTGCAGGACCATGTAGAGATAGGAACGAATTGTTCGATAGATCGCGGGGTTACTGGAGATACTACAATTGGTGAAGGTTCTAAGCTTGATAATTTAATTCAGATCGGGCATGATACTGTTATCGGAAAAAATTGTTTATTAGCATCTCAAATTGGAATAGCCGGTTGTGTAATCGTAGAAGACGATGTCACGATCTGGGGACAGGTTGGAATTAGAAGTGATATTCGAATTGCTACCGGAACGGTTCTTATGGCACAATGCGGAGTTTCAAAAGATACTACACCTGGCACAACCTATTGGGGCACGCCTTTTGGTGAAGTACGAACAAAACTCAGAGAATATGCGGCGATCAAACAATTGCCGGAGATTGTCAAAAAATTAAAATAAGATTTATGGATCTAGAGACTAAAGATATTGTAACCAAATTTTACGAATCTAATTTCTATAAAGATGAAGAAGTGCTGAAGGCATATCTTCATCCAGATGTTGAATTACGCTGGTACGGTACTACAGGATTCAGAAAATTAAATTTAGAAGGTATTTCTGCGATTACGAAAGAGATTTCAGAATCATACGAATCATTGCGGGCTGAGACTGAAAAGATCATCTCCAGCGGGAATGAAGCTGCTATTCATTTTACATATTTCGTAAGAACTATAGAAAACCCCGAAGAGGAAATGCCGTTGGCGCATTTTGTCGCGATGTGGGAGCTGAAAGATGGAAAACTTTACAAGGGCACCCAAATTAGTCAGCTAGGTGAAGAGATCGACGATGATCCCTGGTCATAGAAACATTAAACCCTCTGATTCACAGAGGGTTTTTTTATAATTAATTACTTCTACGCTTGTAGAGTTAAATATTTATTCTACATTTGTAGAGAATCAATATCTTTACTATGTCACTTTCTAATGCTGAAGAAGAACTAATGCAATTGCTCTGGAAACAGGAGAAAGCTTTTATGAAAGAACTTATCGAAGCTTATCCTAATCCAAAACCTGCTACGACGACTATCGCAACTTTGCTTAAAAGAATGCAGGATAAAAATTTTGTTGCTTATGAGCAGATAGGTAGATCCAGAGAATATTATCCTAAAGTGAGCAAGAAAGCTTATTTCTCTAAAAGAATGAATGGAATGATCAAATCCTTTTTCGATAACTCTGCCTCCCAGTTTGCTTCTTTCTTTACTGAAGAAACAGATCTTACTGATGATGAATTGAAGAAATTGAGAAAACTGATTGATGATAAAATAAAAAAGGATTGAGATGCTGGAGTATATCTTAAAATCTGCGGGATGTTTGCTGGTTCTTTTTGCCTTCTATAAATTTTTTCTGGAAGCTGAAAAATCCAACAGGCTAAAGCGTTTTTATCTGATCTTCATGCTGTTGTTTTCAGCGATCCTACCATTTATTACCATTTCTTATGAGGTTGCTGCCAAAGAATTCGTTGACACTGCGCCGATGATAGTAAAATCATCTGAAAAATCATCAGCAGTACAGGAAGTTGGTTTTTTCGATCAATATGGGAGTCAGATATGGCTGGCAATTTACTTTATTGGATTTCTCGCGTTTTTGCTTCGGTTTATATGGAACCTTAATAAAATGCGATTGACAATAAAGAAAGGTCAACTTAAAAAAGAATTTCCGTATATCTATGTGCTGCTTGGTAATTCCATCAATCCTTTCAGTTTCCTGCATTATATATTCTTCAGTAGAAAGGAATTTAAAAACTCACAGATTTCAGAAGCGGTGATAGCACATGAAAAAGCGCATGTGGATCAAAAACATTCCTGGGATCTTCTATTTCTGGAACTGGTGAATGCGATTTTCTGGTTCAATCCTATATTTATATTCATCAAAAAATCCATCAAATTAAACCATGAGTTTCTCGCAGATGAGCAAGTACTTGCAAAGCATCAAAATCTGAGAGATTACAGTGAACTTCTTTTAGGTTACAGCCGGGGACAGGATCATAACGTTCTGGCAAGTCCCATTAATCATTCATTAATCAAAAAACGAATACTTATGATGACAAAAAATCTTTCAGCCAGACGGCTGAGTATGAAAATGCTGGTGTTGCTACCCATTCTTGGAGGTTGTATTTATACTTTCAATCAAGAAATTGTAGCGAAGCCAGTGCTATCAATTGATGAGAACTTGGAATTGATCGAGTTTCAGAAGAAAAAATCGGTTTATATCACAGTGAACAAAGAAGATATTCTTTTGTACGACAAGCCAGTATCTCTTAAAGATTTTGCTGAAGAGTTGGATAAAACTACGAAGGACTGGAACGACTGGCAGTTGAAAAACCCATATTTTTATGTAGACTTCGCTAATTCAACTACCGGTTTTATTGAGAAACTTAATGCTGAGTATCGCAAAACTGAATTATCCAGAATATCTGGAACCGAGTTTCTAGCTCCAAGCGCTCCAGAAACTGGTGCAACACCGCCACCACCTCCGCCACCGCCAGTACAGGCTATAGAAGGCAGAAATCCAGCCTCCCAAAGCTCAAATTCAAGTATTGGAGAACAGAGAGACAATCTCTTCAGTATTCAGGTTGCTGGCAGCACGCTTCGAGTAAATGGAGTGAAAACTAATCCTGGTAAGTTAAGTGAAACTCTGGATAAGCTTTCCGAAGGGATAACAGACGAAGAGTTGAAAATTTATAATTTCAGAATGCAAGTTATAGATCCAGCATCTGGATATATGGAATCTCTGAATAGCGAATTCAGAAAAAGCAGAATGTCTAAGGTTAGCGGTCATGATATACTTCCACCGCCACCTCCAGTGCACCGTGGTGAAGATCATCAAGTTCCTAAGCCTCCAAAACCGCCTAAGTCAACAAAACCACAAAAGGCTCCAAAACCACCAAAACCTCCTAAGAGGCCAAAGGCTGCTAAGACAGGGGAATTTGTTACAGGGGAGGAAGAGTTACTAGCCAATGAATCCTTAGAGGTAAACTATATAAAGGAAGAGATGGACAGTAAAGACCAGAAATTAAAGAACAAGTCAAAAGTCAAAGATAAGAACAAGCAAAATTCGGTACCAAATCCTCCAGCACCACCAGCCGCTCCAGATCCATTAAAGACAATTAAAGTGATCAATGCAGAGGGTGGAATTTTTTTCTATAATGGCAAAAAGATCTCGGCTAAAAAAGCAACTAAGATTATAGAATCAAAGAACTATACGAAGATCGTTGTTAACCAAACAGGAGATTCCGAAGGTTTTATGAAGATTACGGGAAGTAGATAGTTTTAGAAATCCCGATGTAAATTCATCGGGATTTCTCATTTCAGGATCATTTTATGTCAACTTTAAGGTTTTTTCTCGCAATAATCTATAAAATGACTTTAGGTTTTATATTTAAAAACATACTTTTGTGTTCCAAAATTAAAAGACATTTATGAGCGTTTTAGTCAATAAAGATTCTAAAGTAATCGTGCAAGGTTTTACCGGTAGTGAAGGTACTTTCCATGCTGAACAAATGATAGAATACGGTACAAATGTAGTTGGTGGAGTTACTCCTGGTAAAGGAGGACAAAAGCATCTTGATAAGCCAGTTTTTAATACAGTTTCTGAAGCTGTAGAGCAGGTTGGAGCAGATGTTTCTATCATCTTCGTGCCACCAGCTTTCGCTGCAGATGCCATTATGGAGGCTGCCGATGCTGGAATTAAAGTGATTATTACTATTACTGAAGGAATACCTGTTGCAGACATGGTAAAGGCTTCAGATTATATTAAAGACCGTGATTGCAGACTTATTGGACCTAACTGTCCAGGTGTGATCACTCCGGGAGAAGCTAAAGTTGGTATCATGCCAGGTTTCGTTTTCAAAAAAGGAAAAGTAGGGATCGTATCTAAATCTGGTACACTTACCTATGAAGCTGCAGATCAGGTTGTAAAACAAGGTCTTGGTATCACTACTGCGATTGGTATTGGTGGAGATCCAATTATTGGAACTACTACGAAAGAAGCAGTAGAATTGTTGATGAACGATGATGAAACTGAGTGTATCGTTATGATCGGTGAAATTGGAGGTCAGCTTGAAGCTGATGCTGCACAGTGGGTAAAACAAAACGGTAACAGAAAGCCAGTTGTTGGATTTATCGCTGGAGAAACTGCTCCTGCTGGACGTACAATGGGACATGCTGGTGCGATCGTTGGAGGAAGTGAAGACACTGCTCAGGCTAAAAAGAAAATTTTAAGAGAGAATGGAATCCACGTGGTTGATTCTCCTGCTGAAATAGGGATGAAAGTTGCTGAAGTTTTAAAAGGATAAGCAAACCCGAAATAATTTGAAACCCTTCTTATACTCTAAGAAGGGTTTTTTTATGCAATGCCTTAGGCTTTTGCTATATTTGGAAAGACAATTAACCAAGATCAAGTTATATGAAATTACTACAAGGAAAGAATGCCATCATAACAGGTGGTAGTAGAGGTATTGGAAAAGGAATCGCTCAGGTTTTTGCCGAGCATGGAGCCAATGTCGCATTCACCTATAATTCTTCGGCACAGTCTGCTGAAGATCTTGCAAAAGAATTAGAAGCTAAAGGTGTAAAAGCTAAAGCCTATCAATCTAATGCTGCCAGTTTCGAAGAAGCACAGAAATTGATCGATGATGTAAATGCTGAATTTGGATCTATAGACATCGTAATCAACAACGCTGGTATTACAAAGGATAACCTTTTAATGCGAATGAGCGAAGCAGATTTTGACAAGGTGATCGAGGTTAATCTGAAGTCTATTTTTAATATGACCAAAGCCGTACAAAGAACCATGCTTAAGCAACGTTCTGGTAGTATCATTAATATGAGTTCTGTAGTAGGAGTTACTGGAAATGCCGGACAATCAAACTACGCAGCTTCTAAAGCTGGGATCATTGGGTTTTCAAAATCGATGGCTCAGGAACTTGGTTCCAGAAACATTAGAACAAATGTAGTAGCTCCAGGTTTTATCGAAACCGAAATGACCGAGAAGCTTGACGAAAAAACAGTACAGGGCTGGAGAGATTCTATTCCTTTAAAACGTGGTGGAAAACCTGAAGATATCGCGAATACGTGTGTGTATCTTGGTAGTGACTTAAGTTCTTACGTGACCGGACAGGTGATACATGTAGATGGCGGAATGCATACTTAATTGAATAATCTTATGAATCTAAAATTAAATTGGAGTCAGTGGAAGGGACTTGCTATAATGGTCCTATCTGGAATCGCTACTTATTTGTTGCCTCAGGATTCCCTATTTCAGACTCTTGCGGGGGTATTAATGGGAGTGGGAGTGGCTATTCTTTTAAAATTTGTTCCGTTTAAATGGAGTGAATTAAATTTCAAAAGAAGATCTGCGAATTAAACGTAATATCTTTAAGGTTGAAAATAATCGAGCTTTGTAGCTTACAGATACTATAATCACACTATAATTTGTATTTTCACTATACCAACGTGAATTAATGAACATTCAAATAATATTATTGATAACCCTGGCGCTTTTGATAGCTCTGGGGTTTTCTTTTTTTCAGAATCTTTATAAGAACACGAAAAGTTCCGGGAATTATACACTTTTCGGACTTCGTAGTTTTTCTATATTTCTGATTCTTTTACTGCTTATCAATCCCAAGATTACTCATACTGAACGCTTTCAGGTGAAAGAGAAACTGGTAATATTATCCGATGCTTCAGAGTCTATTAAAATTCTTCAGAAGGATTCTGTTCTTCAGAACTTTCAAAACAAGATTCTCTCTTCAGAAAAGTTGAATGACAAATTCGAAATTATCCATTATAACTTCGGAAGGGACCTGCTAACTTCAGATAGTACTTCATACTTCAGTGAAGGACATACCAATATTCAGCAGTCTTTAAAACAGGCTGAAGAGCTAATGAATAACAATAAAGGTGTACTTGTTTTGCTTAGTGATGGAAATCAAAATACCGGCAGAGACTTTCGATATCATAAATCTTCTGGAACTACTGAAATTTTACCTATAATCGTAGGCGATACAAGTACTTTTGAAGATATAGCTATTCAGCGCATCAATGTAAACAGGTATGCCTTCCTGAATAATAAATTTCCTGTTGAAGTTTTCCTGAACTATTCTGGATCTAATGAACGTAATACGAAGCTGCAGATTCTGAACTCGGGAAAGGTTGTATTTCAGGAGGATCTGGAATTTTCTGAAAACAATAAATCTATTATTGTAAATGCTGAACTGGAAGCTAAAAGTATCGGACTCAAAGACTATATTGCCAGGCTTAGCCAATTACCAGATGAGAAGAATGTCAGAAACAATACCGAAAACTTCTCCGTGGAAATTGTAGACGAAAGCTCTAAGATCATGATTTTAAGTCCAGGTCCTCATCCAGATCTGGGAGCTTTAAAGACAGTTATAGAATCGAACTCACAACGTATGGTTGAGATACAATATATTCGTGATTTTAATAATCTTGAATTAACTGATATACAGTTGTTTGTGCTACACAATGTAAATCGAAACTTTCAAAGAACTATAGAGTCAATTTCTAATCTTGAGGCAGGAAAACTGTTTATCACAGGACCTGAAACTGACTGGCAATTTCTCAATGAACTCCAATTAGGATTCTCCAAGAACAGCATCGATCAACCACAGGATGTCTTTGCTGTTAAGAACGATAATTTCGCCATTTATCAGCCAAAACATTTTGACTACGAAGATTTACCGCCCTTACAAATTGCATTTGGAGAAACGGAAGTCGATGCAAATCGTTACGCAGTGCAGTTATATCAAAAAATACAGGGAGTCGAAACTGATAGTCCGCTTCTTGCCGTTTCCAGAGTCAAACCAAAAATAGGTCTGCTTACGGGTGAGAATATTTGGCGCTGGAGAGCGGCAAGTTTTCGGAAAGACAAGAATTTCGAGCAGTTCAATGGGTTTATTAGTGATTTGGTACAGAATTTAAGTGCTGTGAAATCTAATGAAAGATTGATCACAGAGCATCCGCAATCTTTTCTGGAGAATGAACTTGTAGAAATAAGTGCTGCTTATTACGACGAAAATTATAGCTTCGATTCCGGAGCTAACCTTAATATCAGCATTTTGGATAGTCTGGGAAATACTGTTATAAATTCCAGCCTTGTAGTCAGGAACCTGAAATATGTGGCAGAGATCGGGAATCTTGCACCTGGGAATTACACTTATAAATTACAGGCTGAAAATACGAATCTGCGAAAAACTGGAGCTTTCAACGTGCTCGACTATAATGCGGAAGAGCAACAGCAAGCAGCAAATCTGGCAGGTATGCAATTCCTTGCATCGAATAATAATTCAATCATATTTTACGAAGATCAGTTTAAAACCTTTGAAGACTACTTGTTGAAGAATGATAGTCACAGGCCAGTTCTTAAAAGCGAACAAAAAACCGTACCTTTGATTGACTGGTACTACCTGCTATTTCTTGTTGTGTTTGCCCTTGCCCTGGAATGGTTTTACCGAAAATATAAGGGTCTAATTTAAGTTCAAAAAATTATATGGAAAGATTACCTAAAATTGGTATCCCGTTATTTATCGGGTTAGTCATTGTAATAATATTATTAGCAAAATCTACTGTAACTATTGATTCCGGAGAAGCCGGGGTTCTTTACAAAACATTTGGTGGTGGTGTTGTAACTGAAGGAAGTCCTCTTTCTGAAGGATTTCATGTGGTTGCACCCTGGAACAAAGTTTTTGTTTACGAAGTACGTCAGCAATCCATCGATGAAGAAATGACTGTATTATCTTCAAACGGTCTGGAAATCAGCCTCGATGCATCAGTATGGTTTCAGCCAGAATATGAAGCTCTTGGTAAGTTGCACCAGGAAAAAGGAGAAGCTTACATTCAACGTTTACTTCAGCCAGCGATAAGATCTGCAACCAGAGCTGTGGTAGGACGTTACAACCCGGAGCAACTATATGCAAGTAAGCGGGAAGCAATTCAGAAGGAAATCTTCGACGAAACAAACCTGCTTCTGGAAGATCAATATGTTCAGGTGAATGAGGTTCTTGTAAGAGATGTTTCCTTACCGTCTACGATAAAAGATGCGATCGAACGTAAACTTAGACAGGAACAGGAGTCGCTTGAGTACGAATTCCGACTTTCAAAAGCAGAACAGGAAGCAGAAAGACAAAGAATTGACGCTGAAGGTAAAGCACGTGCGAATACTATTCTTAGCGAATCACTTACAGATAAGGTATTGCAGGAAAAAGGAATTCAGGCTACCGTAGAACTGGCGAAATCACCAAATAGCAAGGTGATTGTTATAGGTTCTGGTGAAGGTGGAATGCCAATTATTCTTGGTGACAACTAATAAACAAATATTAAAAATTAAAAAACTGGTTTTATAATTCAGATTTTTATTTAGCTTTGGCATCACAATGACAAATTTTAATGTACATCACCATCATTTTTTACTCCACGCTCAAGCGAGGTAAATTTGATATGTTGTAACACTAACTATAATATCATAACCCGTTTGAGAAATCAAGCGGGTTTTTTTATTCCTAATATTAACTAAATTATGAGTCAGCAAAAATTAAGGATCGCAGTACAGAAGTCAGGAAGACTTTTTGAAGATTCTATCAAGGTTTTAAAAGATGCGGGTATTTCCATCGATAACGGGAAGGAGCAGCTAAAAGCATCATCGCGAAATTTTCCTTTGGAAGTGATGTATTTACGTAATGGTGATATTCCTCAATATTTGAGGGATGGTGTGGTAGATGTTGCCATTATTGGTGAAAACGTACTTATTGAGAAGGGAAAAGATATTATTAGAGGAGAGAAACTTGGTTTTTCCAAGTGTAAAGTTTCCCTCGCGGTGCCTAAGTCATTTAAATACAACAGTATTAAAGACCTTGACGGACTCAAAATTGCCACTTCCTATCCAAACACGGTGAAAGACTATTTGCAGGAAAAAGGTATTTCTGCCGATCTTCATATCATTAATGGTTCTGTTGAAATTGCTCCTAATATTGGGCTTGCAGATGCTATTTGCGATATTGTATCTAGCGGAAGTACACTTTTTAAAAACGGACTCAAGGAAGTTGAAGTCATGCTGAAAAGTGAAGCGGTACTGGCCATCTCTCCTAAAATTTCTGAAGAACGTAAGCAGATACTTGAAAAGCTGCAATTCAGATTAAAATCTGTATTGAACGCGCGAACTTCAAAGTATATTCTTCTGAATGCCCCTGATGATAAATTAGAAAAGATTATTAGTCTGCTTCCCGGGATGAGAAGTCCAACTGTTTTACCTTTGGCAGAGAAGGGGTGGAGTTCGATCCATACCGTTATCAATGAAGATAGATTTTGGGAAGTTCTGGACGAACTGAAAAGTAATGGTGCTGAAGGAATTCTGGTAGCGCCGATAGAAACTATGGTACTTTAATTTACAATGATGAACACGATCAACAATCCTGACAGATCTAAGTGGAGCGGAATTTTAAAGCGACCAACTCAAACTGTTGCCGATATTGAGC
Source organism: Gramella sp. Hel_I_59 (assembly GCF_006714895.1). Lineage (NCBI taxonomy): Bacteria > Pseudomonadati > Bacteroidota > Flavobacteriia > Flavobacteriales > Flavobacteriaceae > Christiangramia > Gramella sp. Hel_I_59. The sequence goes on from NZ_VFME01000001.1 coordinate 1,776,390, forward strand.
AAACAGTGCATAAGGTTTTTGATGAGATAAGGCTTACAGGAGATGTAGCAGTTCGAAAATATACGAAAGCTTTCGACGGAATCGAACTGGATACGTTCAAGGTTACTGCTTCTGAAATGGATGCAGCCTCCGCTGAAATTTCTCAGGAATTAAAAGAGGCGATAGCACTTGCTAAAAAGAACATCGAAATATTTCATGCAGCACAGAGAACTGAAAGAGTTGTTGTGGAAACCATGAATGGAGTAAAATGCTGGCAGGAAAAAAAGGCGATACAGAAAGTAGGACTTTATATTCCAGGAGGAACTGCACCTTTATTTTCCTCTATTTTGATGCTGGCAACTCCGGCAAATATTGCCGGTTGCGAGGAGATCGTACTCTGTACACCACCAGATAAGAATGGAAACGTAAATCCTGCAGTTTTATATACGGCGAAATTGTGCGGAGTAACGCAGGTTTTTAAAATTGGTGGAATCCAGGCGATTGGAGCAATGACCTTTGGTACCGAAAGTGTACCCAGAGTTTATAAGATCTTTGGGCCGGGGAATCAATTCGTAACCGTGGCAAAACAGCTAGCTACAAGATACCAGGTAGCGATAGATATGCCTGCTGGACCATCAGAATTACTAGTGTATGCAGATGATTCAGCGAACCCGGCTTTTGTTGCTTCAGACCTGTTGAGTCAGGCAGAACACGGCGTGGATAGCCAGGTGATCATGGTATGCACTTCGGAAAAAATGCTGAAGCTGGTAAGTGATGAAGTAGAAAAGCAGCTGGATGAATTACCTAGAAAGGCCATTGCACAACAGGCGATCGAAAACTCTAAACTTATTCTGGTAGATTCCGAAGAGACTGCTCTGGAGCTAATTAATGAGTATGGGCCGGAGCATTTTATAGTATGTTCAGAAAATGAAGATTATTTTGTGGAAAATATTGTGAATGCTGGATCTGTTTTTATTGGGAATTATGCTCCGGAAAGTGCCGGAGATTATGCTTCAGGCACGAATCACACCTTGCCAACCAATGGTTATGCAAAACAATATAGCGGGGTGAATCTGGATAGTTTTATGAAGCAGATCACCTATCAGAAAGTTTCAGAAGAAGGAATTAAAAATATAGGCCCGGCTATTGAATTGATGGCAGAAGCTGAAGGGCTACAGGCTCATAAGAACGCTGTAACTCTAAGATTAAAATCACTGAACCAATAATGAATTTCGATCTGAATAATCTCGTAAGGGATAACATGAAAAGTCTTCTGCCATATTCATCTGCCAGGGATGAATATAAAACTGATGGTGAAGCTATGATATTTCTGGATGCGAATGAAAATCCGTTTGAAAACGGATTGAATCGATATCCTGATCCACAGCAAATGCTTTTAAAATCCAAAATTTCAGAAATTAAACAGGTTCATGAAAAGCAAATATTGCTCGGGAATGGGAGCGATGAAGTTCTGGATCTCATATTCAGGGCATTTTGTGAACCTGGAAAAGATAACGTTATTAGTTTACCACCAACTTACGGAATGTACAAGGTGCTTTCAGGAATTAATAATGTTGAAAATCGTGAAGTGCTGCTAACTTCAGAATTTGAACCTGACATGGAAGCAATCCTGGACGCTGTAGATGCAAATACTAAATTATTGTTCCTGTGTTCTCCGAATAATCCATCCGGAAATTCTTTTGATGCAAAACTTGTAAGGAAACTCTTAGAGTCATTTGATGGGCTGGTCGTAATCGATGAAGCATATATAGACTTTTCAGACGTTGCAGGATGGTCTCAATCGCTTGAAGCTTACCCAAACCTTATCATTACTCAAACTTTCTCTAAAGCCTTCGGGATGGCCGGGATCAGGTTGGGAATGCTATTCGCTTCAGCAGAAATTATTAAAATCCTAAACAGGATCAAGCCTCCATACAACGTAAATGAATTAACGCAGCAAAGAGCAATCAAAGGTATTCAGAATTATTCAGAGATAAAACAGCAAGTATCTGATATTAAGTATGAAAGGGATGCTTTATCTAAACAATTACTTCAACTAAAATATGTTGCAAAGATATTTCCTTCAGATGCCAATTTTTTACTCATAAAGGTGGATGATGCAGATCAAAGATATATGGAATTGATCGGTAAAGGTATTGTCGTAAGAAATAGAAGCAAGCAGCCTCTTTGCGAAAACTGTCTTCGAATTACGGTAGGAACAGCGTCAGAAAATCAGAATTTACTCAAGGCCTTCAAAGAATTAGAATCATGAAAAAAGTATTGTTTATAGATCGAGATGGAACTCTTATCCACGAACCTGAAGATTACCAGATCGATAGTATCGATAAGCTTGTGCTTTATCCTCAGGCGATCACTTACCTGAATAAAATAGCCAAAGAACTGGATTATGAACTGGTAATGGTTACCAATCAGGACGGACTTGGAACCGACAGTTTCCCTGAATCAGATTTCTGGCCTTATCAAAATTTTATTACCAGAACTTTTGAAAGCGAAGGTGTAAGATTTTCAGAACAGTTGATCGATCGTACGTTTGCAAAAGACAATGCTAAAACCCGTAAACCCAATACCGGACTGCTGGAAGAGAAATATTTAGGTAATAATGAATATGATCTTCAGCAATCATTTATGATCGGGGACAGGCTTACAGATATGGAATTTGCCATGAACTTTGGAGGGAAGGGCATCTTTATAGATACGCATGAAGATCTGGCTGCAGATGAAATTTCGAAAGATAAAGAAGAAGTAAGTCAGCATATTGCATTGAAAACCGCTTCCTGGAAGGAAATCTATGAATTTTTAAAACTTAAGGATCGTACAGCCGGGATCGAGAGAAAAACGAATGAGACCAATATTAAGATCGACCTAAACCTGGATGGTACCGGGAAAAGCGATATAAGTACCGGTATCGACTTTTTCGATCATATGCTGGATCAATTAGCCAGGCATGGACAAATGGACCTTACGATCAAAGTAAAGGGTGATCTGGAAGTGGATGAACACCACACCATCGAGGATACAGCCATTGCTCTGGGTGAAGTGTTCAATAAAGCGCTTGGAAATAAGCTTGGAATGGAACGATATGGCTTCTGTTTACCAATGGACGATTGTCTTGCCCAGGTAGCTATCGATTTTGGTGGTAGAAACTGGCTGGTTTGGGAAGCAGATTTCAAACGCGAAATGATTGGTAAAATGCCTACGGAAATGTTTTTTCACTTCTTTAAGTCATTTACAGATGGTGCCAGAGCTAATTTAAATATCAAGGCTGAAGGATCGAACGAACATCATAAGATCGAGGCAATATTTAAAGCTTTTGCGAAAGCTATAAAAATGTCGGTTAAACGAGATACAGAAAAAATGATCCTTCCATCTACAAAAGGAATGCTATAATGAAAATTGCGATTATCGATTACGGGGCAGGAAATATCCAGTCTATAAAGTTTGCCATTCAAAGATTGGGTTTTGAAGCTGTTCTTTCCAGTAATGCGGAAGAAATTCGAAATGCTGATAAGGTTATTTTTCCGGGGGTTGGAGAAGCTGGAAGCGCCATGAGAATGTTGCGATCCACTGGATTAGACAAGCTTATTCCAGATTTGAAACAACCAGTACTTGGAATTTGCCTGGGAATGCAATTGATGTGTAAATCTTCGGAAGAAGGAAATACTACTGGATTAGGTATCTTCGATGCTGAAGTGAAGAAATTTAATGCAGATCTAAAAGTGCCTCAAATCGGGTGGAATACGATCACTGAACTTCAAGGCAAACTTTTTGAAAATGTGTCTGCAGAAGAATATGTTTACCTGGTGCACAGTTTTTATGTTCCCGAATGTCATGATGAAATCGCCAGAACAAATTACGGAGTTGATTATTCAACTGCTTTAAATAGGGATAATTTTTACGGCGTACAATTCCACCCTGAAAAGAGCAGTAAAACCGGAGAACAGATTTTAAAGAACTTTTTGAACTTATAATATGCGAATTATCCCTGCGATAGATATTATCGACGGCAAGTGTGTAAGACTCTCTAAAGGAGATTACAACACAAAGAAAATATATAACGAGGATCCTCTGGAGGTGGCTAAATCTTTTGAAGCTCATGGTATTAAATATCTTCACCTGGTAGATCTTGACGGAGCTAAATCCAGTCATATCGTCAACCATAAAATTCTGGAATCCATTGCCTCAAAAACTTCTCTAAGAGTAGATTTTGGTGGCGGACTTAAAACCGATAAAGATCTGGAGATCGCTTTTGAATGTGGTGCGAAGCAGATTACCGGTGGGAGTATCGCGGTAAAAGATCCAGAGATCTTTAAATCCTGGCTTACCAAATTTGGAGCTGAAAAGATCATTCTTGGAGCAGATGCCCGAAATAAAAAGATTGCGGTATCAGGTTGGCTGGAAGAATCCAAACAGGAGGTAATTCCTTTTATTCAGAATTTTGAAACTGAAGGTATCAAATATGTGATCTGTACAGATATTAGCAAGGATGGAATGCTCGAAGGGCCATCTTTTGATCTTTATGCTGAGATTCTGGATGAAACTAAGGACATTAAATTGATCGCCTCTGGCGGAATATCTCATTTTGATGAACTTCCGAAATTGCAGGAACTTGGTTGCGAAGGCGTGATCATAGGAAAAGCGATCTATGAGAATCGTATTAGTCTGAAACAACTTGAAAATTATATTTTAGAAAACGAATAGGAGTAGACCTTTAAACTAAAAACTACTCAAAAACCTTGAAATTTTAGACCTGTGCTTACAAAAAGAATAATTCCCTGTCTGGATATTAAAAATGGCCGAACGGTAAAGGGCGTCAATTTTGTTGACTTGCGTGATGCTGGTGATCCTGTAGAACTGGCCGCTGCATATGCTGAAAAAGGGGCAGACGAACTGGTGTTCCTCGATATTTCAGCTACTGAAGAAAAGAGAAGAACGCTCGCCAAACTTGTTCTTGATGTAGCAGAACAACTTAATATTCCATTTACTGTAGGCGGCGGGATTTCTTCCGTAGAAGATGTAGATATACTTCTGAAGAATGGTGCAGATAAAGTTTCTATAAACTCTTCCGCAGTAAAGAATCCAGATCTTATTAATCAATTATCTGATAAATTTGGGAGTCAGTGTGTGGTGGTTGCTATTGATGCTAAAAATATTGATGGCAAATGGACGGTTCACCTGGTTGGCGGAAAAGTTCCAACAGAACTGGATCTTTTTGAATGGGCCAAAGAAGTAGAAAGCCGTGGGGCTGGAGAGATCCTGTTCACTTCCATGGATCACGATGGTACCAAGAATGGTTTTGCCAATGAAGCACTTGCCAGGCTTTCAGAAGAATTGAATATACCGATCATTGCCTCTGGAGGTGCAGGGAATATTCAGCATTTTGAAGATACCTTTAAGGAAGGTAAAGCTGATGCTGCTCTGGCTGCAAGCGTTTTTCACTTTAAAGAAATTGAAATTTCAGATCTAAAAAACAGTCTTAAAAATTCCGGTCTTCCGGTAAGAATATAATATTATGGATATCGATTTTAATAAAAATAACGACGGACTCGTTCCTGCGATCATTCAGGATCAGGATACTGGAAAGGTTTTGATGCTTGGGTATATGAATGAGGAAGCATATCTGAAAACCAACGAATCCAAAAAAGTGACCTTTTTCAGCAGAACCAAGCAGAGACTGTGGACTAAAGGTGAGGAAAGTGGAAATTTTCTGAATCTTGTTTCTATAAAATTGGATTGTGATAAAGATACTTTACTCATCAAAGTTCGCCCTGAAGGACCTGTTTGCCATAAAGGAACCGACACTTGCTGGGCTGAGGAAAACTCAACAGAATACGGTTTCCTTTCAGAATTGGAAGGCATTATCGCCAGCAGGAAAAAGCTGAGTGAAACACCTAAAGAAAACAGACAGGAAAATGAGAATAGCTATGTGGTTTCCCTGTTTGATAAAGGGCTCAATAAGATCGCACAGAAAGTTGGTGAAGAAGCTGTAGAAGTGGTAATTGAAGCCAAGGATAATGACGAAGATCTTTTCCTAAATGAAAGTGCAGATCTATTATTTCACTATATGATCCTGCTTAAAGCCAAAGGTTACGGACTTGAGGATATTGTAAAAGTTCTCAAGAAGAGACATTAAGAGTTAGTTTAAGACACTAATGAGAAAATTGATCCTGCTATTGTTCCTGCCTGCACTGAGTTTCTCTCAGAGCATTCAGGTCGATCAGGATCGATATACTGCACAGGAACTTATTGAAGAGGTACTCATACAAAGTGACTGCATTACAGATGTTGTGGTGACCAATGTTTCCGGAGCGAATTTTACCGATGGCAGTAAAAGTTTCGGATATTTTGATGCAAGCGGCACAGAGTTTCCTATTAGTAATGGCCTGGTTTTAAGTACGGGAAAGCTAAATACCATTTCAGAGCCTACTTCTAACCTTGCAAATGATTTTCATTCTAGTTGGGAAGGTGATAGCCAGTTAGAGGAAGAACTTAATATAGACTCCTATAACGCCACTATCATAGAATTTGATTTCGTGCCTAATGTGGCCGGCATTAGTTTTCGCTATCTTTTTGCTTCTGAAGAGTATCAATTTGATAACTCGGTTACTTGTAAATTTTCTGATGCTTTTGCTTTTTTCATTCGGAAGGCAGATGAAACCACTTATGAAAACCTCGCGGTCGTCCCGGGTACTCAAACACCCATTTTGAATACGACCGTCCATCCTTATATTTCTGATAATTGTCCAGCTGTTAACGAAGCTTATTTTGATCGCTTTAATTTTGATGCTGAAACGATATTCGATGGTCAGACGAAAGTTCTGAATGCTTTGGCAGCGGTAATCCCAGGCGAAACCTACCATGTGAAGCTCGTAATCGCTGATGATCTCAATGATAAATATGATTCTGCAGTATTCCTGGAAGCTGGAAGTTTTCAATCTAGCGCAGACCTTGGTCCCGATCGACTGGTTCAGAATAATGATGCTATTTGCTATGGGGAAAGTATTATACTTAAGCCAGCTACAGCAACAGGAGATCAGGTAGAATGGTACAGAAACGGTGTTCTGCTGCAGGATGAGAAAGGTGATCAACTGCTTGTAACCACACCTGGTGAATACTCCATTGAATTAACTTCTACGGAAGGCTGTATTGCACAGGGTAATGTCATAATAGAATATTATCCTCAAATAGATTATAGCCCGGCAGAACTTGTAGCTTGCGGTTTTTCTGATACTGATATCGCCAGTTTTAACTTGCCTGAAAGTGCTTCCCAAATTTTGAATCCGAGTCAGAGAACTGTGGTAGAAGAGTTTTTTATAAATAGATCAGACGCTGAAAACGGAGTTAATCAGATTATTGATTCTGAAAATTACAATTCTGCTGAGGCGACAGTTTACGGGACTGTTCACGATGGTTTTGGATGTTCCGAAATCGCAGAGATAAATCTAACTATAACTTCTGAAACCATTTTGAACGCATTTTCAATTTGTTCAGGAGAAGGATCTGGTGGTAAAGAGATAGAAATCAACAAGCTTAGAGACTATCTATTTCAGCAGAACAATAGTGCTTCCGACTTCCAGATTTACTTAAGTAAAGAAAATGCCTTAAGCGAGGATTCTGAAATACTAACAGACATTTCATTTTCAGAATTAGAACAGGGAGAGCTATACGTGAAAATTCTCGACCAAGAAGCTTGTTTAGGTTTTGCGGTTTTACCAATTCAAAACGCTGGTGCGGCTGAACTTCCAGAAGATTTGGTATTAAGTTTATGCAATGCTAATCAAGAAGAATTGTTGCTGGACTCTGGTCTGGACTCGAATGCTTTAGAAGATTTTACTTTTCAGTGGTTTTACGAAGAGGAGCTACTTCCGCAGTCATCCTCGAAAATCTGCGTTTCCCAACCAGGAAATTACAGAGTAGAAGTAACCAATCAAAACTCCTGCGTAAGTTCAAGAAACTTCGAGGTCAATCTTATAGAAACAGCCACCATTCAGGAGGTGGAAATAAAGAATCTTGCTAATGGATACGAAGTGGAGATTGATATCACTGGAAATGCAACCTATGAATATTCGTTAGACGATCCCGGGCAATTTCAGCCAAGTTCGATCTTTAGTAATGTCTCGCCTGGAATTCATACGATCTATGTTCGAGATACAAAAGGTTGCAATATGATTTCGAAAGAAATATCCATTTTTGGTTACGATCATTTCTTTACTCCAAACGGCGATGGTATCAATGATACCTGGACGGTTCATGGTATTGCCACAGATTATACTGTACAGATCTATAGCCGTTATGGTAAATTATATACTGTGCTGGACCCTAAGAACACCAGGTGGAACGGCAAATTCGAAAATGTAGATCTACCTGCGGGAGAATACTGGTTTAGTCTGATTCAAAACGGAGAAGTGGGCTTAACCGGACACTTCAGCTTAATTAGATAGCGTCAGAAAAAACTTTAATAAATCTAATCCCAGCTACCCATTTTTCCGGAGTGAAAATCATCATAAGCCTGCCTGATCTCATCTTCAGAATTCATCACGAAAGGCCCACCAAAAACAACATTTTCATTTAGTGGTTTAGCATGACCAAACAATAATTTACTTTCTACTGAAGCCTTGATATTCAGAATTTCAGAATTATTAGAGAATTCAGCCAGATGTAAGGCAGGTACCAGAATATCATTCACCTGCAGTTCTCCGGAAATTACGTAAAAGAAGATCGTTTCGTCTCTGGGGATTTTCAATTCGAGTGTTGTGTTAGCATTAAATTGTACCACAGCCAGATCCACAGAAGTTGGAGTATCAAAAGCTCCACGTATCCCTTTGAAGTTTCCTGAAACGACCTGGGCTTTTACAGATCTTTCCTCATTTTCCCAGACAGAGATCTGCTCCTTCTGAAGTCCTTTATACTGTGGTTGCATCATCTTCAGTCTTTGAGGGAGATTCACCCATAATTGAAGGATCTCAAGGTCACCACCATTTTTTTTAAATTCTTCTGAAGAAACTTCAGCATGTAAGAGTCCGCTTCCGGCAGTCATCCATTGCACACCACCAGCTTCAATTACACTATTATGCCCACCGGTATCCTTATGTGTGATATCACCTTCAATGATGAAAGTAACGGTTTCCATACCACGATGTGGATGCGGGCCAAACGGCAACCCCTGGTTATTCGCATCATAAGTTTGCGGACCATGATGATTTAAGAACAGAAAAGGATCCAGCATTTGCAAATCCCTGGTTGGCATAGGGGACCAGGTCTTAAGATCTCCAATTGGACGATATTCGGCTTTATGTAATTTCTTAATATTCCGCATCAGCAATTATTTATTTCGAACATAGATAAGCTTAAAACGGGAATTGGAATTCTCTCTGGATTCTATTTCAAATTTTTCAATAGAATCTATCATTGGAGTCAGCTTCTGGAAACCATAGTTACGCGAATCAAAATTCGGTTGTTTCTTCTGAAGTAAACTTCCAACATCTCCAAGGAAAGCCCAGCCATCTTCATCGGCAACATCAGAAATGGTTTGTGAGATAAGTCGAACCACCTTTGGAGTGATCTTGTCTACATTCTGTTTTCTACTCTCCTTGGTTTTAGCCTTGTCATTTTCATTATCCTTGGAATTATTCTTCAGGATTTCAATATATATGAACTTATCGCAGGCAACAATGAATGGATCTGGAGTCTTTTTTTCACCGATTCCAATAACTTTCATGCTGGCCTCACGAAGTCTGGTAGCAAGACGTGTAAAATCTGAATCACTCGAAACCAGGCAGAAGCCATCAACTTTATTAGAGTACAGGATGTCCATCGCATCGATGATCATTGCAGAATCTGTAGCGTTCTTACCCTGGGTATATCCATATTGCTGAATTGGTTGAATGGCATTTTCAAGAAGTACACTTTTCCACTTATTCAAGTGAGGTTTGGTCCAGTCTCCGTAAATTCTTTTGATCGTAGGATTACCGTATTTAGCAATCTCTTCCATCATTTCTTTTATATGTGCTGATGGAATATTGTCTCCATCTATGAGCACGGCTAAGTTTGTATCCATTTTTCTGGTTTGGTTGGATAAAGTTAAGGTTAAATTCAGTTTTTGCTAAGAAGAGGGAATAAAAAAAGCCCGGAAATACATCCGGGCTCCATTATTTTTGAAATTTTAGAATCTGTAAAGTGCATTCATTTTAGATTCTTTTTCAGGCATTAAATAATCCTGAATCAAATAGACTTTTCCGCCCATTTCAATGGTTTTCTTCGCCGCAAGATTCATTAGAGAGCTGTTTTCGCTGGTTTGCTCATCGTCGATCTCAGTTTTCATTTGATCTTCATCGTAAGTTCCCCATATCTCGGCTCGATTTTCGACAAATAGGGTGTCGATTCTTCCCTGATGGATTGCCGACATGATATCACTTGGGGCAGAAGAGGTATTCTCTGTCTGACTTTGCTCTTTATATTTCTCAAGCTTGCTGTCGCGATCCTTATCAAGAAACTTTTCCGCGATCTTTAGAGACTTTTCATGTACACCCAGTAGATCAGAGTCATTTGGATTACCATCCACAACTTCATCTACAAGGTGATTGTAAGTATTGGCCTCTTTGTAAATTGAGAATAGATAATCCTGACAGTAAACGATCAATGGTAACTTTTCTTTGTTTAGATAATTCTGAAGTCCTTGATCTACCGCGCGAAAGAATTGTTTGATCTCGTCTTTTTCATCTCTTTCACTACCTCCGTGACCGTGAAACTGAGTTTTTTCTCCTCCAGCTCCCTGCGTTCTAAATTGCAGAGCTTTTTCTTTATAATCATACCCTACACGTTCTTCAAGTTCTGAAGGTGTAAGATCATCGATATCGATTGGAGTTATGGAATATTTACTGGCCTCATATAATTGCACATCACTTATCTGTAAGGATAATACATGAAATTTGCCATCACCATTCATTGCTGGTATTAATGGTTTCACATAAAACTCTTCGGAAATATAAGTGTAAGCTTCAAAATTTACGGGAAGACTGAAAGTTTTGAAATAATCTGGAGCAGCGAAAACCGCCAGTCCATCTGATTGGTGTCTCCAGAAATCTTTATCAGCCAGAAGTTCTTCAAACTTCTTAGACATCGTATCTAACTTACTTTTTTCAATTCCCTTTGCTGAAAGTTTTTTACTTGCCTCAGTCCAAAGTGAATGTAAGTGCTTAAGATTTTTCTGTTCTAAAACTTCTTTTCCAGCACGTTGTGTTGGAATAAAAATAGACACACATGTGTCATTTTTGAAGTTTGCTAGTTCCTTAAATTCCTTTTCATTTATCATAGACATATCTTTAATTTTTTGGTAGTTAAAAGGTAAGTCTATTGTGAAACACTTCAAAGCGAAAGCCCTGTGCTTACTACTAAATCTTTCTTAATTAGTCTCAAAATATTGTGAACTGACTTAAAGTTCGTCGTCTGGTTCAACATGGATCAGCACATCTGCTACCTGAGGCACATTCTCCAGCACCTGGTCTTTGACTTCATGTGCAATATCATGACCCTCTTTAACGGTGATATTTGCATCCACTGCAATGTGTAGATCTATGTGGTAGGTCATACCTGTTTTGCGTACGTAACATTTCTCTGTCTCTACCACTCCTGGAACTCCCAGGGCGGCACTTCTAATATCCATTTCTATATCTTCATAGCGATGCTCATCCATTACTTCTCCCAGAGCCGGTCTAAGGATAAGGTAGGCATTAAACAGAATAAAACCTGAAGCAAAAAGCGCTGCCCAATCGTCTGCATTTTCATATCCATCACCCATCACCAGGGCTATACTTATCCCTACAAAGGCCATAAAAGATGTAATTGCATCACTTCTATGATGCCACGCGTCTGCTTTAAGAACAGAACTATCTGTTTCATCACTTTTTCTGGAAACGAATCTATAGGACAATTCTTTAATTATAATGATCACCGCGAGAACGATGAGTGTATAGGGTTCAGGAACTTCGTGAGGTGTCTGTATGTTTTCAATACTCTCATAGGCAATGATCGTGGCTGAAACAATTAGGAAGCCAACAACCATGAACGTAATAAGTGGTTCTGCTTTCCCATGCCCGTATGGATGATTTTCATCTGCAGGTTTGTTGGCATAACGAATCCCTAAAAGAACAAGGAAAGATGAAAAAACATCGGTGGTGGATTCTATGGCATCTGCGATCAAAGCATAGGAGTTACCAAAGACTCCAGTAACTGCTTTTGCTATTGCCAGCAGTGCATTTCCCGCGATACTAAAATAGGATGCTTTAACTGCCTCTTTGTACTCGGGACGCATATAAGTGAATTGAGCTACAAAGCTATTAATTTTAATTATTTCAGCTGATTGTAGATCAATAAAATCCCACTAACAACCATTAGAATGATCAGTAGCTTGCGAAAGCTTGAACTCTTCATACTACTCAGGAACTTTTTTCCAATGATATTTCCTATTACCGCTCCAAGCCCTAAGGCAATTCCGTAGATCCATAATTCAGTATAAAGAAGTCCGAAGAATGTATAGCTACCAATTTGTGCGATACCAAGGAAGAATGAGTTCGCAGTTTTGGTCGCGATCAGTTCTTCTTTATCCAGACCCAGATTCAGATAAAAAGGATTGAGAACAGGTCCTAAAGCCCCAATTACAGTTCCCAAAATAGAAACTATAAATCCTAATGGTATGAAGTACCATAGTTTAACAGGAAATGATCGTTCCTTCTTTCCGAAGCGGTATTGAAAAACTGTACTTATCAAAAATATTCCAACCAGAATTTGTAGCCAGCCCGCATTGATTCGTGTAAAGAACCAGCCGGCGAGTAAAGCTCCAAGTAGAGCAGGAGGAACGTAATACCAGAAAACCTGCCAGTTGATATGTTTCCAGAAAAGGATAAGTCGGGCTGGTCTGCCTATAAATGTACCCAGATTTAATACGGGTGGTGTTTGGGGAGTTCCAATTAAAAAGTTAAGAAACGGTACAAGAATTAGTGCGCCACCACCACCAGAGATCGTTGAAATAATAAATGCTACGATTCCAGCCAGGAAAAGAATAAGCAGATTGAACAGATCTATATTTTCGAATATGTTGGAAGCCAGTATCATTTCCACCAAACTACAAAAAACCTTGAAAAACTATTCTTATGCTTCATCCATATAAGTGGTGATTTTTTCTTCTGAAAAAGTTCGGAAATTTCTTCCACTATTTCAGAATATGAACGCCAGTATTTACAGGATTCCGGCTTTGAGCTCCATAAATTTTTCTTAGGAGCATAGAACTCTGCATCATTCTTATCCAATTTCTGAAATTCCTGAAGGCTAAGATATTTTCCATTTTGCAATGTAACGTCAGGATCATTGGAATATAACTGCGCCTTAAAGCATATTTGTTGCTCTATTTCGTCCAGATCCAGATCGTATTTTTCCAGATAAATTTGAGTTTCTGGATGTTTTAGTAGCGGTAATTGCTTAGTAGTGATCTTCTCCATTTTTTCCAGAAAAGAATCTTTCCTGTTGGGTCCTATGAGCATCTTCTCATCCTGACCTACTTCTGGGTCCAGAATATAGACCTTATAAACCAGCTCTACATGCAAAAATTTTTTATTTTGATGATCGAAGAGCAAAAAGTCTAGCTCGCCAAGAGTCATCTTTTGTTGATTGACCTGAATATTGGAAGCAATAAGTTCGTAGCGTTTGGAAAATTTAATGGCTATTTCAAAAAAACTTTCCATTCTTTTACCCAAAACCGAATTCCTGGGATGAACAATCTTTTCAAGTTCAGCTATTAACTCCTCAGTGATATCTACTTCAGGAAATTCGAAAACAGGAATTACAGAACTGTATTTTTTCCTTATATCTGACGTTTCTAAAAATCCTTTAAACTGACTTATAAGTTCGACTTCCGAAGTATTGGATAACATATAAAGTATAACTATTTCGGACTGATCGGGATATAAATATCTTCGAGAGATTCAGGATCATCTGGTCCTTTATAATCACTTCCCATGATCTCAAAGTGGGGGCGGTGATCAAGCTGATATTCAGATTTTGGAAGCCAGTCCTCAAAAATATACTTCGCGGTTCCGGCGAAGTTCTGAGCCGTTCCGCGATGTCTGAAAACAGCGTACAATCCGCCTTCCAGTTCAAGTTTCTCAAGACCTTCAGGTAATTCTGCATAATCGTCTACCTCAACAGCAGCCCATTTTTCAAATTTTGTTTGAGGATCAAATTCGCCTTTTAGGAATGCTTTTTTATACTGTTCTACAGAATATAGATCCCGGTTGGCGAGGCCCGGAGTCTTTACTTTTATGCTCATAAAACGTTTCCAGAGCACTTCTGTCTTATCATTTGCCATACTGGTTTCCTTGCTTATGCCAGCAAGTCTAACAGCTTCAATTTCTTTTATCTTTGGTTGCATTTTTTAAGATTTTGGTCCCAATTCATAATTCTGCGGGGGAGTGGCATTCATCAAATGTTCCACAAAATAATCCCAGCGTCTTCTCATCATATAATACGAATCTTTTCCGAAGCCATGGCGCGCATGAGGGAAAATTATCAGGTCGAAATCCTTGTTGGCTTCAATAAGGGCATCAACAACCAGATTCGTATTGTAGGGTGGTACATTATCATCCATTGCACCATGTGCCAGAAGCAATTTACCTTCAAGGTTCGCTGCCATATTCTGGTTCGCTTGTTTAGCATAATTTGAAGTACCGTCTTCGTCTTTGCGCAATAAACCTATATAACGCTCGCCCCAGTCATCCTCATAATTACGGTTATCATGGTTTCCAGATTCAGAAATACCCACCTTATAGAATTCAGGATAATTGAAGAGTGCAGCTGCAGTGGCAAATCCACCACCGGAGTGTCCCCAGATTCCAACGCGATCCAGATCCATATAAGTATACTTTTCAGCTAATTGCTTAAGACCACTAATCTGATCTTCCAATGTATTGTCGGCCATATTTCCATAGCAGGCATCGTGAAAAGATTTTGACCGATTCGGGTTACAGGTACCATCGATGATCACCACTATAAAACCGAGTTCTGCCAGTGCCTGGTGATCACGCCGGCTTGGGTAAAATGAACGGGAACCAACTCCACCGCCTTGAGGTCCTGGATAAATGTAGTTTACTACTGGATAGGATTTATTCTCATCCAGATGTGTTGGCGTAAACATAAGTCCATAGAGATCCCAATCTCCGTTTCTTGACTTCACACTTATTCTCTTAGCCGGTTTCCAGCCGTCTGCTTCCAGATCTATTATATCTGCTTTCTCCAGCTCGGCTACTTGTTTTCCATTTATTTTTTTGAGGACTGCCCGGTTAGGAGTATCTGGTTTAGAATAATTATCTACAAAGTACTTCGAATTTGGAGAGATGCTTATTCTATGATTTGCGTCTTCCGGAGTAAGGTTCTGTAACTTTTTACCATCAAATCGAATGCTGTAGAATTGAGCGAAATAAGGATCCATAGATTGATCCTTCCCATTTGCCATAAAATAGATGATGCGATCTTCAGCATTGAACTTTAAAACTTCGGTTACAATAAACTCTCCTTTAGTGATCTGATTTTTAAGTTTGCCGGTTTTGGAATCATAAAGATATAAGTGACCCCAATCATCTCTTTCAGAATACCAAATGATCTCGCTGGTTTCAGGGAAATATTTCCAGTTGATGCTTCCCTGTCCAGACTCATACTGGGTATCTACTTTTTCTTCAAAAACTTCACGAACCTCTCCAGTATTTGCATCTGCAATTCTGAACTTTGCCACTTTATGGTCTCTTGAAGTTGAAACAAAGGCCAGCTCCTTAGAATCCTGGCTCCACTGATTATCATCGAAAGCTCCAGAACAACTAATGTCATCACATAGAGTTCCTCTTCTAGGATCCTGCGGAATTTTTAGCGGAACGATTTCTGAATTCTCTGTATTTATAATAACACGCTCGATCTGTATTACCTTTTCATCACCCGGAAGTGGATATTTCCACTGCTGAAGTTCTGGAGCCCCAACTTTAGTTGAAGCAAGGTACATATCGCTTACATGTCGCTGATCCTGTCTGAAAGTAGCGATCTTTTTAGAATTCGGAGACCATAGCAGGATTGGCTTATCACTTTTTCTCCAACCGGCATTATCTGTAGCATAACCATAATTTTCGATTCCGTCTTTGGTTAGTTGCGTCTCCTCACCAGTGGCAGCATCTTTGATCCATAAATTCCAATCCTTGATATAAGCCAATTTATTTCCATCTGGTGAAGCAACTTCTATACGCGAATACCTTCCATTTTCTTCGGAATTTGATTCAATGTTCGCTAGCAATTCTTCTTTGGAAGTAAAAGTAGTTTTGTCACCGGTTTTACTTTCAACCAGAACAAATTCGGAACCATCCCGGGTTGTAACTCGATACCAGAAATCTCCATTATGCAGCCATTGTGGATATACATAGCTCCGGTAAATTTTACTATTCGTATTATAACTTAAGAACTTTTCTGCATTTGCGTAATCTTCAGCAGTGATGCTATCCCGGTTTTGAGAATTCACATTAGAGAATGTAATAAAAGCAATAAGAACTAAAAGGTAGTTTTTCATATTCTATACTTTGAGGACTGGTTTAATTTCAATGTTGATCTTCAGGTTATTTTAGCACACTTACTCCTTTTAAATTCTTCCGAAGGGATTAGATGCCAAATAATTTTTTGATAGGTTTATTCTGAACACTACTATCAGGACTACAATTTAAATATAATTACTTAAAATTCTGAAACCTGAAGCGTATGAAACTTTGAGTAACTAGGAATGCGTTTCAATTTGGATATCTTTGCCAGAAAATCAAGCGTTTGTTCAGGAAAAGATTCTTCTATTTTATCAAAGTTCAGTATTTAGGCTATCGTTTACATGGGTGGCAAAAACAGCCTGATGTGAAAACTATTGAAGGATTGATTACTAAAACATTTGGATGGATCATGCCAGACGCCAAATATAAAATTCTTGGAACCAGTCGTACAGATGCCATGGTGTCTGCGGAGGAGTCGGCTTTTGAATTGTTTCTTGATCATGAACCGCTGGAAGATCTACAGGAATTCCTTAAACTATTGAATAAAAATCTACCACAGGATATTCGTGCTTTGAGTATTGAAGAAGTAGATGATAAATTCAATATCATACAGGATTCGAAAACTAAGGAGTACGCCTATTTGTTTAGCGTTGGTGACAAGTTCCATCCATTTTGTGCACCCTTTATGGCGAATTTTCAGGAAGACCTCGACATTGAAAAAATGAAAGAAGCCGCTAAGCTTTATCAAGGCAGGCATAACTTTAAGAACTACTGCGTAAGGGTATCTGAAAAAAGCACTTTTGAGCGTGAGATGTTGAGATCTGAACTTGTTGAGAATACTCTTTATACTGCAAATTTTTTCCCTGAAAATTCCTATATCTTTCATATTCATGCATCAGGTTTTTTACGCCACCAGGTTCGCTTAATGATGGGAACGCTTATTCAGGTAGGACGCGGAGAATTAAGTCTTGATCAAATTGAAGAAAGCTTAAGACCAGATACCCCGCACTTGCAAATGGACTTTATCGCTCCGGCATCTGGATTGATCCTGAGAAAACTGGAATTCGACTAGCAATCTATTATTTATTAGCGATGATCTTCAAACCTAGTTTGATCGTTTCATAAGGAATGGCAGCTTCAAAATGTTCGAAGTATGCTTTTAATGAATTAGGATCGTTAAGATCAGATTTTGCTTTTTTGATCGCCTTTAGATCAGATTTTGGAACAAACTGATGCAGGTTGATTTCCTCTTCCTGGTCATAAAGTTTAATCAGGTGTGCGTAGATCGTATTGGTTGAAACACCTTTTTCTTTTGCCATTTCCTCTATACTCAATCCGCGATCATATAATTCCAGTGTTTCCTTAAAAGTATTAGACTTTTTAGAACGTTTCGTTTTAGGTTTTTTCTCCCTTTTATCTTTACTGAAGGCAATGATTTCTTTGATAAAGCGATACCCATAGTCTTCCATTTTCTTACGACCAACCCCGTCGATCAGCAGAAATTCGGCATCAGACATTGGACGCTGTTTTTCCATATCCTTTAATGCAGCATCGTTAAAAATCAGGTAAGCAGGGATATCTTCTTCTTTTGCGATGGAAAGTCTTAACTGTCTTAGTTTTTCGAAAAGCGAATTAGAAGCTGATTCTTTTTTATTCTTTTCAGCTTTCTCCACCTGTTGTTTAACATCTGCCAGAAAAACCTTCTCTTTATTAAATAGAACTGACTTTGCATTTTCAGTTAACTGAAGATGATTGTTTTTATCAAAAGCGATTTCCAGCAAACCAAGATTGATCAATTGTATAATATACTGCTGCCAGTTTTGCCAGGAAATATCTTTCCCGATACCATAGGTAGAAAGCTCCTGGTAGTTGTTCTTTCGAACCACTTCATTTTGTGAACCTCTTAGTACATCAATGACTACGGAAATTGGTTCAGAAGCTTTTAGTCGGTAGATACAAGAAAGTGCTTTTTGAGCGATGATCGTACCATCAAAAAATTCCGGTGGATTCCTGCAAATATCACAATTACCGCAATCCTCCTGAAGATACTCTCCAAAGTAACCAAGCAGGATCTTCCTTCTGCAGGAAAGTGCTTCAGAATATTGTTTCATTCGATCAAGCTTTGCCAATTGCACCTCTTCATTCTTCGCATTCGAAGCAAATTTTTGAAGCTGGATCACATCAGCATAAGAATGAAACAAAAGTGTTTCAGATTCCAGCCCATCTCTACCGGCACGTCCAATTTCCTGGTAATATCCTTCCAGATTCTTTGGCATGTTATAATGAATGACCCAACGGATATTGGATTTGTCGATACCCATTCCAAAAGCGATGGTTGCACAGATGATCTGTTTTTCATCATTGATAAAGTCATCCTGTATCTGCGAACGTTGATCATGATCGATTCCTGCGTGATAGGCTTCTGCTTTGAATCCTTTTGCTTTCAGTTTGGCAGCAAGCTCTTCAGTAGTTTTTCGGCTTAGACAATAAACGATTCCACTTTCAGAAGTACGATTATTAAGAAACTTAGCGATCTGCTCAAACCGCTTGATCCCAGGTTTTACTTCCAGACTCAGATTCTTCCGGTCGAAAGAAGCAATATGTTTTTTGGCTAAAGGTATATTCAGCTGTCGGCAAATATCATTTCTGGTAGCTTTATCTGCAGTTGCGGTAAGCGCTAGAATTGGAGTCGAATGGAACCTGTTCTTAAGATAACCAAGTTGTGTATAGGCAGGTCGAAAATCATGTCCCCAACTCGAGATACAGTGTGCCTCATCGATGGCGATGAGACTAACTTTTCCATCTACCAGGAAACGATCTACGATTTGTAGACTTTCCGGAGCAACATAAATGAGTTTGAGCTCTTTATTCTCAATTTGCTTGAATATAGCTTCGCGTTGATCTTCGGTCTGGCTGCTGTTTAGGTAAGCGGCTGGAACACCATTCGCGTTCAAACCATCCACCTGGTCTTTCATAAGGGCTATAAGCGGGGAGATTACTAGCGTAATTTCAGGCAATAAGATTGCGGGAAGCTGGTAACAAATAGATTTTCCACCACCGGTAGGCATGATTACCAGGTTATCTTTTCCATCGAATACAGATTGTATGATCTTCTTTTGTAAGGGTCTAAATTTCTCATATCCAAAATACTCCTTCAAAGTATCCAGCAGCTTAACTTCATTCATGTTGCAAAGGTAAAATTAAAGGCTCAGAACAACCAGCTGCAAGGTCAATTTTCAGCAGGAATAAATATTCTCTTACCGAATGTGAAACCGAGAGTATTGACAGATTATTCCTATTTTTATGAAAATAAAAAGTTTATATGGCGAAACGAAGAAAGCTGTTGCTAAGGCGTCCTAAACATACGAAGACGGTAAACCAGGTGCCTGGAACGATGACCTACGTGGGTCATAAGGAATCTTCAGAAACCAAACTTGAAGTGATCGATTATAATGCCGATCAGTACGAAAGGTATACTTCCAATTCGCCAGATGATGCCTTTAATTATGTAGATGAAAAAAGTGTTACCTGGTTCAATATTGATGGACTAAATAATATTGGTGAGATCGAAAAACTTGGGGATTACTATGAATTGCATCCACTGGTGATGGAAGATATTGTAAATACCGGGCAGCGACCTAAAATTGAAGAATACCAGGATTATCTTTTCATAGTTGCGAAAATGCTTTACCACAAGGATGGTGAAATAGAAAATGAGCATTTAAGCATGATCGTTGGTAAAAACTATGTCATTACCTTTCAGGAATCTGATGGTGATGTTTTTGATCCTATTCGAGAACGTTTGGAAACTTCAAAAGGAAGAATAAGAGGCAAGGGAGCAGATTATCTAATGTTCGCGCTTCTGGATGCCATTATAGATAACTACTTCCTGGTGATCGATGATATGAGTGATCGTATTGAACTACTGGAAGAAAGCCTGTTTACTAACAGACCAAGTGATGATATTGTTTACGAGATCCAGGATCTCAAAAGAAATATACTTAGAATTAGACGTGCTGTATTTCCTCTGCGTGAAGTAATAAGCCGACTGGAAAAACTGGAAAACGAGATCATAGATCCACACACCGGGAACTATATTAGAGATTTATACGATCATATAATTCAGATCTCAGAGAATATCGAAATCTATCGGGAAATGATCTGGGGTCTTATGGATATGTATATGACCACGATTAGTAACAAAATGAACGAGGTCATGAAAGTACTTACCATTATGGCGAGTATTTTTATTCCTCTTACCTTTATTGCTGGTATCTACGGAATGAATTTCGAATATATTCCGGAGTTGCAATGGAAGTATAGTTACTTTGTACTTTGGGGAGTAATGATCATCATATTCCTGTTAATGCTTTATTATTTTAAACGAAAAAAATGGCTTTAAAATTCACCAAGATCGCTAAGATTACTGCCTGCAGTGTATTTATTCTGATAAGTTCTAATACTTCAGCTCAATCTGAAGCTAATGCAGACAAGGAAATGAATAAAATTTATGTAGGAACTTATACAAAGGAAGAAGGCCATGTAGATGGTAAAGCTGAAGGGATCTACTTGCTACATCAGGATCCTGATAATGGGAGTCTTACTAACTGCGGAACCCAGGCTAAGATCATTAATCCTTCTTTCGTAAAGACGGGCCGGCAGGGTAAGTTTCTTTTTGCGGTTAGTGAACTGGGACCTGGAGACGATAAGTCGGGATATGTGTATTCTTACCAGATCCAGGAGAATGGAAACCTTAAGGAAATTAGTAAACTTTCTACCGGAGGATATGCTCCTTGTCATATCGCCCTGGATAGATCTGGAAAGTTCGTATTCGTTAGTAATTATATGGGTGGAGTAGTAGCTACTTATAAAGTTAAGTCTGATGGAGTCCTTGAAAAGGTCAATGAATTAAAACTTCCTGAAGCTGAAACCGCTCATGCACATACAGTTAAAATAAGTGGTGACAATAGAACGGCATACGTTGCAGATCTAGGGAATGACCGACTTTTAGTATACGAATTTGATGTTGCCAGCGGAACACTCTCAAAGCATGAAAATTCACAGGTGCAACTTCCTAAAGGTGCTGGTCCAAGACATTTAAGCCTGAGTAGAAATGGAAATTTCGTTTATAGCATGAATGAGCTGAATTCTACAGTGACCACCTATAAGGTTTTAAAGGGTGGTGCACTTGAAATTGTACAAACTCTTAGTTCCTTGCCAGAAAGTTATCTGGATAAAAATTCTGGAGCGGATATTCATATAGGCAAGGATGGAAAATTTCTTTATGCCAGTAATCGCGGTCATAACAGTATCGCTATATTTAGTATAGATCAGGTTAACGGAAAACTAAAGAATGTTGACTTTGTTCCGGTAGCAGGAAAGACACCTCGAAACTTCGCCATATCTCCTTTCGGAAAGTATTTATATGCCGCCAGCCAGGATACTGGAAATATAACTACCTACACGATCAATCCTGAAAATGGAAAATTAAAGATTCAGGAACCGATTTTTGAGATTAAAACTCCGGTTTGTCTGGAGTTTCAGAAATAAAAAAAAGCAGCCAATTGGCTGCTTTTTTTCTATACGTCCTGTACAACAAAGAAACCATCGTTTCCCTGTGACTGGTATAGTGGCATGAAAATATAAGCATCCCATTCGCTATAAACTTTCTCGCCGTTCTGTTCGGCTATTAGTTCGCCTTTTTCAATTTTCTGAAAGTTCTCATATCCTTCCTTCATTTTGAAAGTATCTCCATCCTCCAAACCATGGCGATGAATTATTTCGAAGGTCTTTTGATCTGGAGCATTCTTTTTACTGAACCTTTCCACACACTCCGGATAGGTGGAGATTTCGGAAAGATCTAATTTATTTGCTTCCTTCAGAGCTAACCAGATCACCCCTTCGTGATTTTCTTCCGAAGTATCATCTGTATGTTGACCAGCTTCGAATACAAAACCAGTCATTCCAGTTCTACTTAAATAATGGTCGATGTCTCCCGTAATAATATCACTAAAACCTCTAATGATATATGTCGGAAAATTATGCGCCCAATCGTCATTATCGTTCACTTCCTGTACCGAAACATAGGGTAAACTTGCAGATGAGGTGGTATGGCAATCCAGAAAATACTTTTTCGTATGTTCCTTTTCAGAATACTCATTTAGTACCTTAATGATCTCGAACATTTCTTTTTGCTCATGAGTTTGAGGTTCATTTTTTTGAATATTTTCTTCTGTCCAGGTTCTGTTGAGGTCTTCGTCTATATAACGTTTGTTCTCATTCAGTGCTTTCTGATTCCCTGAAACTCCAACAATTTTACCCTCAATCTCAGGTTTGGTTTTATCCAATTGTTTAAAAACTTCCTTCAGGGCGAATACACCACTTGGTTCATTTCCATGAATTCCAGCTGTCACGAATAATAACGGGCCGGGTTTTCCTGAAGAATATTCTCCTATGATCCTGTCTACGTTCTCTTCTAGCTTCTCTTTCATAAAATTAATCCATTGTGGCCAGAGTCCTGTTGCTCAACTGACCTTTATACATATTTTTATACTCAACTTTTCTTTCGATCGCCTCGATAATATAATCTGTAAAAGGCGAAAGTCCGATATCCTTGAAATGTTCCATTCCACCCGGGCTTAGTACATTGATCTCGATCAATTTATCTTTAACGATATCAAGTCCCACAAAAAATAATCCGTCACGAATTAATTTAGGTGCTGTAAGATCAACAATCCGTTGCATTTCCGGAGTTAGCTCACTGCTATCTGCTGTAGCTCCAAGACTGAAATTGCTACGGAATTCTCCTTCGCCTGCTACTCTTCTAATAATTGCTTTTTCGCCGTCTCTTTCCATGATTTTACCATTTAGTAATAAGACACGTACATCACCATCTTTGACATCTGGTAAAAATTCCTGTGCGATTACGTATCCCTGAGAGCTTAAATGATCGATAATCTGGTTGGTATTTTTCTCATGTTCATCTATAAGATATACATCCTGTCCTCCTGAACCTTCCAGGGGTTTCAGGACCATTTTTTTATTCTGTTTCTCCCAGAAATCTAAAAGTTGATCCTTGTCTCTTGTAATTATAGATGCAGGTTTGATTTCCTGAGGTAACTCTTCGAAATATAATTTATCAATAAACGCATGGGATAGGGCATAGGCATCATTTAAAACCAGAACATCCAGTTGCTGGATCATTCTTCCAAATGCGACACCAGCCTGCTCAGCCCATTGTCTTCCTTCTTCTTCGGTAGGATTATTTCTAATAAAAAGAACATCCAGTATCGTGCAATCAATTTGTTTTTTTATAGCCTTTGGACCCTGCAAAGCTTCCAGAAACTTCTTAGTAGACTTGGTTTTAGTATCCTTTGGTAATTGAGTAGAATTTATTGTGATAGGTTTATCATGGTGGAAGTTAAAATCTCCAACACCCATTGCATAAACTTCATGACCTCGTTGATGAGCCATCTGCATTAGCGCGTTCGATGTACCATCTTTCTCTGTTGCGACATCATTTAATACAAAACATATTTTCATTTACATACCATTTGTGGAAGGCTTAAACCATTCCTGATTAATTTCAATTTTTCGAACATTTGTTCACTATGTAGAAACCGGGGTTTTATCCTTAGCGGTTCCAAAACTTTTCTGTCTGTTAATTCCCGAATTATATTCGTGTGCTTGATTCCGTATTTACCGGCTAGCAGAATCTCATAATCATCATTATTCTTAAGGTGTTCTTTTAGTAGAACAAGTCCCTTTAAATAAATTATGTCTTTGATGAAACCACCGCCCTGCATAATTCGGGAAGTAATATTGAAGGCCCTTTCCGCAGAAAAACCATAATCCATTTTTAGTAATCTGAATATTTCCTGGAAATTCGCACCTTCTAAAACTGCCTGTCCTGCCAGTACTCTTCCAGCAAGTATTCTAAGTCTGTTTGCTGTAAGACCATCAACCATAAATTCAGACATTACGGCCAGACCTTCCTGTAGGGGATCATAATCTGCCAGGCCAATGCTTAATTGTTTTAGCGGTTGCCTGCTTCCATTGTAATGCGTGAGCACATGCGTTCCAACTTCGTGCTGAATGAGTGCTTCGGCCTCAATACGGCTCATTTCATAATCTGCAGGAATGTATAATTCTCCATGCGAAACCATCATTACGTTCACATCTTTCCGAATATGAACCTTGCAATTGAAGTTTTCATCCTGCTCTTTGAAATAATCAAATTCCTTACGAGCTAGACTACTAAATGCTTTCGCGTCAAGAATATCATTCGATTCGCTATAAGTTTCTTCCGGTACTTCATTAAGAATATTCTGAGCCTCTTCGCATAATTGTCGATCTACTCCCTTATAGAGACGAATACTATCATACATAAAATTACTTGATCCGCGTTCACCTAGCATGGTGATTTGCATATCCAGTTCCTCACGTTTTTCGCGAAATAGATAGGACATGGCAGGATCGTCAATATCTTCGATCTTTAGATTGTACAGTCTGCGCTTTAAAATATCTGGATCAACCGGCAGCAGTCGATAATGATAATCCAGCACATTCTGGTATTCACTTTTAAAGAACTCTTCCTTGATCTCATGAATATTTGCAGGAGATACCAGCCAGAGGAATTGATATGATTTTTCAATATCTGCCAGCTGCTTATCAATATCAAATACGACCTGCTTTAAATATTTTCGTCCCAGCGCATTAAAGCTTGCTACGCCGCCCGTAGTTTGTACCCTAATAAAATCAAAGAATGACCTATGCATAGCTTTGATCAGGAAGTCCTTGAAATTCCTGAAAAATACTGGGTATAATTTATTATTCTCATTCCTATAAACTGGAGGAATTTCAAGGCTTACCAGAACAGCACCGCAATTCTTAGCTTCCTCAATACTCATAAGATCTTCGGAATCTTCCGCATGCCTGTGTATGGTATCCACGATCTCTGTATCCAGATAAAGGCCGGTAAAAACTTCATTTATGGTTAATAGATCCTTCTGAAGGGTTTCCAGACTGGTAGGAAGTTTTTCAGCAGGACCCTTAATACGTAATTTCTGAGAGTCGTCGGCTCCCGCATAGATCTCGAATAACAGATATGATTTCATTTCTACTGAAAGCAGATTGGAAATAGCGATCAGTAATTTTTGATAACCGGCAAAATCTGAATTTCCGATAACCATATAAGAAGATTCACTGGTAATAAACCTTTTGGTGCCTTTATCATTTGACTTTTTACGGTAGATGACCAGGTAGGGTAATTCTTTTTCAATATGCAAAATCCCCATGCCGGGAAGCATACAGCTTATCTCCTTATTTTCTTTAAGAATTGTTAAGATTTGTTGAATGGAATTTTCAGATAGATCAGGTATTTCCTGCATAATTTGAAAACTTATATTTTAATCTTCTCTAAACGCTATGTTTAAAGAGGATCTGGTTGGTTTTATAACATTAGCTTACTCCAATTTAGGAAGAATTAGCCGTTCAAAACCTGTCTGAGATCTTTTGACAAATTTTTATGACGGACTTAATATAAATTAGGAAATGGCGAGGAGACTATTAAAAACAAAAAAGCCTTCCATGAGGAAGGCTTTTCGTGATGGCACCAGGATTCGAACCTGGGACCGCCTGCTTAGAAGGCAGGTGCTCTATCCAGCTGAGCTATGCCACCGATTTGCGGTTGCAAATATAAACCACTTTATAAATTAAACAATGCTTTTTTTGGGAAAAGTTCCGGTAAGTTTAAAAAAATAAAAACTCCCAATCGGAAGTTTTTGATTTTCAGTATAGATACGTTTTCAAAAATTTAGCTTTCTCTGATCAATTTTTTTTCAAGACCATCTGCAGCAACTACTAATTGGTGTAGTAAACTTGGATTTGCATCCATTTTTTCAAAAACCTGTATGTATAAATGATTAAACCTTCTTATTAATTCGAGTGTTTGAAGTGAAACACTGAAAAAGTTTCCTGATTCACGAAGTTCTTCAATAGAGTTCTTTACAGATTCGATATGAGAAACTTCTTCTTCGGTACTTTGGATGTAATGTTCTTGCTGTAGCATACCATTAGTTATTTGGTTAGCCAAGGCAGGTGTATTCTAATAGATTGGGTCCTCAAATATAATTTGATAATTTAATTTAACCCTGAGTTACAGCCACTTTTAGTTGAAGTATGAAAAAAAATCGGTAAGAGGTAAAAAAACTATAATTCGAATATTATTTTACATTTGTGGTATCGACCAGAAATATTCTAGAACATCACTCAAACTATCATTTTCCTTTGTATAACAACTCAAATAATTTCCTAATATCGCGATATACAGAAGTATGAACGATTGGATAATTTACCTATTGGGGTTTATCGCTCAACTACTTTTTTCTGGGAGGATGATCGCTCAATGGCTGCTTTCAGAAAAAAATAAACGAGTAATTACACCTCAGTTCTTCTGGCATATTAGCTTGCTCGCATCTTTCTTATTATTTATTTATGGATACCTGCGGGACGATTTTGCCATTATGCTGGGTCAGACGCTTACCTATTTTATATACATCAGGAATTTGCAATTGCAGGGAGACTGGAATAAGATACACAGGTTTGTAAGAGTTTTTCTCTGGATATTTCCTTTGTTCGTGGTGATCTATGGGTTTAATAATAATCAATATGACGCTGCAGCTTTATTTAGAAACGTGGATATTCCAATGTGGTTATTGATTGTAGGGACTGCAGGACAGCTTATTTTCACCCTTAGGTTTATCTATCAATGGGCTTATTCTGAAAGAAGAAAATCTTCTTCCTTACCACTTGGCTTCTGGATACTTAGCTTACTGGGATCATCTTTGATCATCTACTATGCGATCCTGAGAGAAGACCCTGTGTTACTTGCAGGTCATAGTTTTGGTGTTATTATGTATCTTAGAAATATCTATATTCAGAAGAATGAAGTTAAAGGATAATTACTTTCTGCTATTACTATTTGTTTGCTTCGCGATATTCTTTGTGAATCTCGATGCAATTTTTGTAAATATCATGGAAGCAAGAAATTTTGCCACCGCTCGGGAAATGATCAATCTTGATCACTGGATCTTCACAACCCTGAATAATGAACCACGCTATGAGAAACCGCCTTTACCTACGTGGCTAACTGCGGTATCCATGATGCTTTTTGGAATGAAGAACCTGATCGCCGCAAGATTACCAGCCGCTGTTATGGGCAGCATCGTAAGTATCTTTCTTTACAAACTCGGTCTCAAATTCACTAATAATAATAAGTATGCATTCATTAGCGGACTTATAGGCGCTACCAGTTTCTATATACTCTTTTCAGGAAGGGACGGGCAATGGGATATTCATACTCATGGCTGGATGATCATGGCGATATACTTGTTGTTCCAGATCTTTCAGGATACAGGGAATTCCATTAAAAATGCTGTTTTAAGCGGAATCTTTATTGGATGTTCTTTTTTGAGTAAAGGTCCGGTATCCATGTATGCGCTGCTATTGCCGTTTTTGATCTCATTTGGTTTGGTGTATCGCTATAAAAGTTTGAAACATTACTGGAAACCAGTATTGCTAACAGTTAGTATTGCTTTGATAATTAGTGCCTCCTGGGCGATCTATGTGTATCTTCTGGACACCAGTGCCGTTTCTAAGATTACTGAAAAAGAAACCGGTCGCTGGCTGGATTATAATGTAAGACCATTTTATTATTACTGGAGTTTCGTGATCCAAAGCGGTATCTGGACAATTCCCAGTTTTGTGGCACTTTTTTATCCATACCTCAAGAATAAAGTTTTTGATAAGAAAGCTTATACCTTTACCCTTATCTGGACTCTTTGTGCAGTAGTGCTTCTGTCCATCATTCCTGAAAAGAAGTCCAGGTATTTACTTCCCGTGATGCTTCCAATGGCATTGAATACAGCATTTTATATAGAGTACTTATTCCGCAGGTTCGATATGATTCCGAAGAAAGAATCCTGGATTGTATATTTCAATTTCGGACTAATTGCGTTGATCGGACTCTTATTTCCACTGGCAGGATACCTATATTTTGGTGAGCAGATTCAGAATTTCCTAGGCTGGTATATTACGATCTCTGTGATCCTGTTTGCGATTGGAGTCATGATTTTATGGTATTTAAAGAATAGAAAAATCAAACCAGTTTTTTATCTTACGGTATGGTTTATAATTAGTGTTATATTCTTTGGTTTACCTATAGCATCAAAAATTGAAAAGAATCCAGCATATCAAAGTATCTCCATTGTCGATGTTTACAGGGAGCGAATGTACGTTAAAGTATATGAGTTTCGGGGTTTTACTCCGGAAATGATTTGGGAATATGGCCAGCCAATAGAAATTCTGTACGATGGGCAAATTTATAATAGACCTGAAGAATCTCACTTTTTGCTGTTAGCTACGGAAGAAGAAAAAGAAGAAGTGATCGAAACATTTGAAGGTTATACGATTGAAAAGATCGAAGAGATCGATATGAATCCTGTTGGTAACAAACACAAGGAACGTTTATACAGAGATCTTTACAAAATTGACAAATTTTAAAAATTCAGACATGCTTGATTATCCAATTAAATTCAGACCAATACTTCAGGAAAAAATATGGGGCGGTAACAAGCTTCGTGATATTCTGAATAAAAAGACCGATAAGGAGAATGTAGGTGAAAGCTGGGAGATTTCCGGAGTAAAATACTTTATTTCTGAAGTTAGTAATGGTTCAGAAAAAGGACAGAAACTAACAGAACTTATTAGGAAGTACCAAGCAGATCTAATGGGTAAGGAGATCTACAAAAGGTTCGGAGATGATTTTCCGCTGCTTATTAAGTTTATTGATGCAAAGACAGATCTTTCAGTTCAACTACATCCTAACGATAAACTGGCTAAGCAAAGACATGATTCTTTTGGTAAAACTGAAATGTGGTATGTGATGCAGGCCGATAAAGGTTCTAAATTGAATATTGGTTTTAATAAGAATACCAATAAAGAAGAATATGTAAATCATCTCGAAAACAAGAAGATTCTTGATATTCTTAATTTTGAAGAAGTTGATAAAGGAGATTCGGTATTCATAAATACGGGGAAGGTTCATGCGATAGGAGGAGGGATCTTACTTGCTGAAATTCAGCAAACTTCAGATATAACCTATAGAATTTATGATTGGGATCGTGTAGATAGCGAAGGTAATAGCCGTGAACTACACACCGAACTTGCGCTGGATGCTATAGACTTTGAGAAGAAAGACGATTATAAGCTGGAATATGATCATGTAGAGAATCAATCTTCAGAAATTGCTAGCTGTGAGTACTTTACTACAAATTATCTTCCTGTAAAAGGTAAACTGAAAAAGAACCTTTCTAACCTGGATTCGTTTGTCATCTATATGTGTGTTTCAGGCGAAGCTGAAATTACAATTGGTTCTAATTCCGAAGAGATTAAAGCGGGAGAATCGGTATTGATCCCAGCAAACACAAAAGAGGTGGCGATTTCTGCTGAAAACACAGAACTTCTGGAAGTCTATATAAAATAGATTCCAGAAGTTCTGAAATATTAAAACTTAAGAATATTGTCTATTTCCTTAAGTTCTTCTGCGCTAAATTGAATGTTCCTGATAGCTTTCAGGTTATCTTCTAACTGAGATTTTCTACTAACGCCAACTAAGACAGACGTTACTCTTTCATCTTTTAATAGCCATGCTACGGCCATTTGCGCAAGACTTTGTTCACGTTTTTCAGCTAACTCGTTCAGCTGCTGAATTTGTGAAACAACTTCGTCTGTAATTTGTGATTTATCCAGATAACTACCTTCTGTAGCAGCTCTTGAATCCTTCGGAATCCCATTAAGATATTTGCCAGTTAGAATCCCTTGTTCAAGAGGAGAAAAGACGATACTTCCAAGTCCGTTTTGTTCCAGCGTATCCATTAATCCGTTTTCAACCCAGCGATCGATCATGTTGTAACGGGGCTGATGAATTATAAATGGTGTTTTAAGCTCCTTCAGAATCTTTGCAGCTTTTGCCGTGTCTTCAGCATTATATTGAGAAATACCGACATACAAAGCTTTTCCATCCCTTACAATCTGGTCCAGAGCACCCATGGTTTCCTCCAAAGGTGTTTCCGGGTCTGGCCTGTGATGATAAAAGATATCTACATAATCAAGACCCATTCTTTGCAGGGATTGATCTAAACTCGCGATCAGGTACTTTCTGGAACCAAAATTTCCATAAGGTCCGGGCCACATATCCCATCCGGCTTTGGAAGAAATGATGAGCTCATCTCTATATTGCTTAAAATCCTGCTTAAAGAAGTTTCCGAAGCTACTTTCAGCAGAACCGTATGGCGGGCCGTAATTGTTAGCCAGGTCAAAATGTGTTATTCCATTATCGAATGCGGTATGGAGGATTTCCCGCGCATTGTCCTGGTCATCATTATCTCCGAAATTATGCCAGAGACCCAAGGAAAGCAAAGGCAACTTTAAACCACTTTTACCACATCTTCGATACTCCATAGTATCATACCGGGAGTCTGCTGCTCTATAATTACTCATATTATGATTTTCCCGGCAATTTAAAGATTATCGGGGCAACGCTAAACATTAAGGAGCTAATTAATTTCTGGCAAAGGATAGATATCCGGAATCGCCTTCAGCATTTTCCTCCAGCTTTAAGTTGATCTCAGATCCATTAGCCGAGATAACATCATAAGCGTTGGTAAGATCTCCCAGTTTTCCATTAGGGGTGAAAAAGATCATAAAATCAAGATCGTTGGATGGGTCAAGTTCTGTTCCGTTATCATTTGAAACTCTCCAGGTTCCATTAAAAGATCCCAGGTTGGAATCAGCAACCAGTTCATTCGAACTTTGGAATATAAATGTATAATTTTCAAGATCATCGGTCTTATTTTGACCGTTTTCAGTAAAACTGGTAATTCGCCATTCAGAATCAAGTAAGATTTCATTCAAAGCGATCATTTCCGTTTCTACCAGTTCCATGTCATCATTGTCTGTGTCGCAGGATACGATAAAAAACATAGTGAAAATTACTAACAAACAGTTCAATCTTTTCATAGGGTGGGGATTTTTTTGTTCGGTTTAAACGTAAAGTTATAAAGAGAATTAGAATAAATTAAGAAATATTTAAGAATTAACATTTATAGTCAATTACTACATATTCAGCTAAATAGCATTCAAATCTTTCAGAAGGTCTAAAATATTGTGAATTCAGTAATAATAAGCGGATGCCGGATTTGCTTCGAAGTTTAGTCCAAATCGTGAGCTTAGTTAATCTTAACAAAGCCTTAGGCTAAAGCATACGCATTGTACCCTAATTTCGCTGTTTAGTTTTAGAAGCAAGAAAAGCAAATTTATTAGGACGATGAACCTGGTCAATATTTCCAAAGAAGAGAATTGTTACAAGATCAAAAGTGTCAAATATGTCAAGGTATTTGGAACTACTTTGTATAGTTATGACAAATTATTTGTGAAAGAAATAGAATCAGCTCAATGGATAAATGTGAATACGAATAAGAAGGCTACACAGGCAGAATCCATCAAATTAAATAAATGGTTGAAAGACCACCGAAAGTTTATCGAAAAAGGCTGATTTCTTAAATTTATTGAAAGAGGCTGAAGTCCTGAAGTTGAATTAAGCTAAAATTAGCCTAAAGTTTGGCGTATTGTTTAGCCAGACGTTCTATTTCCGATAACTTTAAAATTGATTAACCAATCAAACTAAATATAATGAGTAGTAAGAAAAAGAATTTTGCGCGGTTTGGAATGGCTGCGAAAGGTGCAGTTTATTGCCTAATTGGAGTATTAACAGCCATGGCCGCGTTTGGTCAGGGCGGACAAAAATCTGGGAGTAAAGGTGCTTTGCAATATTTAGCGCAACAGTCATATGGGCAGGTTCTACTGGTAATTATGGGAATTGGACTACTTGGGTATGTATTCTGGAGAATGTATCAGGTATTTTATAACCCAGGAGAATTTGAAGACAATCTGAAGGGTTATGGAAAACGTATTGGATATTTTATTAGCGGACTTATCTACGGTGGTTTGGCTTATTATTCTTTCAAATTAGCTTTTGGTAGCAGTAGTTCAGGTGGTTCTGGCGGAATGATGGGTGGAATTATGTCTGGTTCTAACGGTGATACAATCGCGATCATTATCGGTATAGGAATGGCGATCAAGGCTATTTATGACTTGTATCGTGCATATTCTGGAAAATTTCGAGAGGAAGTGGAAGAAGCAGGAATGGATCAAAAAGAACAAAAACTGCTTATTAATGCCGGTAAATTTGGACATACTGCCAGAGGATTAGTACTAGGTCTTATGGCTTATTTAACGTTGAAGTCCGGATTATCCAGCGGTAGTAATGTTAAAACTCAAACCGATGCATTTAGTTATATTCAGGCAGAATTTGGATCTATTGCACTAGGTATTGTAGCAATCGGTCTTGTTGGATATGGAGTTTATATGCTAATAAAAGCGAAATATCCATCTATTACTGTAGCCAGTCTTAGATAGAAGCAATTTTAGATATAATAGAAGCCTGCTAATTTAGCGGGCTTTTTTTATGCATTCATTTTTCTGAAGCTTGTGTAAACCTAAAACAATGATTTACTTATTGTGGGTTTTTCTAGGATGGTAAATGAAGCTTGTAGGGTATAGTTATAATTAGATCTAGAAATACTTACTTGGCTGAAGAATATGTATCAGCTTAAGGATCAATATCTATGTAATACCTAAAAATTCCAGGTGTTTGATTTCGTGATACCTCAAACAGGCTTTGATGCATTCTTTTAATTCATAGATAGGTATTTCCTGATCTAATTTAAAAATGATAGCTCTGTTTCCTTTAAATCTTAATTTCGGTTCGTATAGTAATCGAAAAGTTTCAATCAACCTGCTGGAGCACTGAAAGTAGAGTGCGTATTGTTCGGGATTCTTTCTTTTCCAGTCTATTCTTAGCGTACTTCCAATATTACTTCGGAATGCGGGTTCGCCCCATTTTAAACTAAGTTCGAGTTTTTCAACACCTTGAGTTTCCTGAGCAGTTTGAATGATCAGTTCACATAGGTACCGGAGTCTCTTTTTGGGCAATCGAGGATAAGCTTTAAAAGCAGCTTCAAATTCGGGTGAAGTTTGAATCTCTATTGTTTTCGGTTTCACTTCAGAATAGCTTAAATTAAAGTAAGGCTCTAAATTAATTATATTTTTAATCAGTTGTACTGAAGTTAACGTAGTCCTCCAATTTTATTTACTGAAATTTTCAATTACTAAGATTAGATCATCTTGTTCTGAAGGAATATTGGATTTTTACAAAAGAGCAATTGGTTAATAAAATATCATGATCTAACAGATCCAGAATAAAACGAGCCTGGAAGAGGCACAGAAAAAGCTAAAATAAAAAAAGCCTGTCAATCAAAAGATTAACAGGCTTTAGTCGGGGTGGCAGGATTCGAACCTGCGGCCTCCTGCTCCCAAAGCAGGCGCGATAACCGGGCTACGCTACACCCCGAAAAGTGAATAGTGTTTTTAGTCTTTTCCGTTCCAAACTATCTTGAAAGATATCCGGGAAGCGGAGGAAATTTATTCCAATTTTCCGGTCGAAAAGAGAATAAAAGAACCACAAACTAAAAATCTAGCGGAGAGTATGAGATTCGAACTCATGCGACAATTGCTCGTCGACAGTTTAGCAAACTGCTCCATTAACCACTCTGGCAACTCTCCGTTTATGTAAGAACTTCGCAAGTAATTTTGCGGTTGCAAATCTAAGTTTTACTTACGTACCAACCAAACCTTTTTAAACTTTTTGAAAGAAAATTTAAGCTAAAAACAAGCTACTTTCTTTAAACTACTTGACTTCAATTAAATAGGCGAAATAATCTTATTGAAACTTTTCTGAATATAAAAAGTTATGCAAGTTTTTAATAGCCTTCTCATGATTTCGAACAAAAGGATTTTTATTATCCCAAACATACCCTGCAAGTACAGAACAAATTTGCATTTTAATATTTTCACTGGCATTATCAGTAAAAAATATATCCTGTAATCTTCCTGTGTACCATTCTTTTACATAAGTGGCGAATACACTAATAGCCTTTTGAATATGCTCAGTATATTCTTTATCCCAATCTATAACTTCTCCTGACAATTGCCTGGCCACTAGCTTAGCACTTAGTAATCCGCTTTCTGTCGCAAATGCAACCCCGGAAGAAAAAACCGGATCGAGAAATTCAGCGGAGTTTCCAGCCAGCGCAAAACCTTCACCATGTAAAAGTTGAACATTTTTAGAAATACCAGATAATTTTACGGGCTCAAATAAGTATTCTTGCCCGGAGAATCGCCCTTTGTAAAAATCGCATTGATCCAGCATTTGCTTGAATATCTCATCTTTAGACCCTGAAAATGTATTGAACCAGTCGTTTTCTCCTACAAAGCCTAAACTTGTAGTTCCATTAGAAAAAGGAATATACCAGAACCAGGCCCCACGCTTAATGATCTCAAAAGTAATTTGTGTTCCTTCTTTACCTGGAGGTCGGTTTTCTTCCTTGATATGAGTAAATAAAGAGGAATGATTGTAAATTTTTGCGGGAGCTTCCAGTTCAAGCAATCCGGCTAAGACTCGTCCATTTCCACTGGCATCAATAATAAACCTGCAATTAATGTTACTTAGAATGGCGTCTGGGGATTTTGATTCTATATTCCATTGCTTGTTTTCCCATTTCGCAGAAACCACTTCAGCTCCAAAATTAATTTTTACGCCTCTATTCTGAATACTTTCTGCAAGTTTAAGATCAAAGTCGGCTCTCGGTACCTGCCAGGTCCAGTCCCAGCCTTCCCCAAACTTTTTACTAAAATCGAATTCAGCGATTTTTCCATCTTTAACAAAACGTGCACCTGTCTTTTTCTGGTAGTTTTGTTTCTGCAGGTCTGCGAGTAATCCGGCTTCAGAAAAATTATCCATACAGCGGGGAATCAAACTTTCCCCAATGGCAAACCTTGGAAAAAATTGCTTTTCCAGCACCAATACAGATACACCTTTTTTTTCCAGGCAACCTGCTGCAACCATACCTGCCGGTCCCGCACCAATAATTACAACGTCATACTCTTTTTTATCCATAATCTAGAAATACAAAACTAATGGAAAATATGCTTCAGTAGAATTCAGCTAAATAAAAAGCTCTGCTAGTTAAGGCAGAGCTTTCGTGAGATATAAGCAATCGATCATGCCAATGGCAGATCTATTCGACTAATGTATCTTATTGAAATTGATTTTAATAGCTGTCTTTTCATTGCTAACTGTTTAATAACTTCAGCAATACTTTGATAAAATTCTGGAGAGGTTAAATTGACATTTATGAAATTATCAATACTTCTCAGTTATCAGGCGGTTCATGCTATATGCAGCTTTCCCACTAAAAATATTACATTTGTCCAGAGAGAAATTTATATACAATCCTGAAATCAAGCAGCTACTTATGATCAACCTGGAGAAGGAACTTACACTTTCAGAATTTCAACAAGTTGTTTTTCAGAAAATAAGAATAGAATTAGGAGCTGAAGCCAGAGAAAGGATTATCCAAAGTCATCAATTTCTTGAGAAATTTTCGCGAAATAAGATCATTTATGGAGTAAACACCGGGTTCGGACCTATGGCTCAATACCGGGTTGCAGAGGAAGATTCTGTCAATCTCCAGCTGAATCTCATCAGAAGTCATGCTACAGGTGCAGGTGCTGTACTTACTGAAGTAGACGTGCGAGCTTTGATGTTAGCCAGGCTGAATACACTTAGCTTAGGTAAATCTGGAATAGATATTTCTGTCGCTGAAGTTCTAATTCAATTGATCAATTTAGAAATAACACCTTTGATCTTTGAACATGGTGGAGTAGGAGCTTCTGGCGATCTGGTGCAATTAGCACATCTAGCTCTGGTACTTATTGGGGAAGGCGAAGTTTTCTATCAAGGTAAACGCAGAGATACTGAAGAAGTCTTCAGAGAAAAGAATATTCAGCCAGCCAAAATCACGATTAGAGAAGGCCTGGGAATCATGAATGGAACTTCTGCGATGACCGGGCTTGGCCTTGTGAACATTGTTCAAGCAAAACAATTGCTGGACTGGTCAGTTTTTTGCTCTTCTGTGATCAATGAAATCGTTAAGGCTTATGATGACCACCTTTCCGAAGAATTAAATCAGGCAAAACTTCATAAGGGTCAGCAGCAAATCGCTGAGCTTATGCGTAATCACCTAAAGGACTCCGGCCTTACAAGATCCAGAAAGGAAGAACTTTACAATACCGATCATGCCAAAACGGAGTTGTTCAAAGAAAAGGTTCAGGAATATTATAGTTTAAGGTGCGTTCCACAAGTTCTTGGACCTGTAATGGATACTCTTTCACATACTACTAAAATTTTACTGGAAGAGGTGAATTCTGCCAATGATAATCCTATTATCGATGTAAAGTCCGAACAGGTTTACCACGGTGGTAATTTCCATGGTGATTATATTTCTCTGGAAATGGATAAACTTAGGCTGGTAATGACCAAAACATCCATGCTTGCTGAAAGGCAGATCAACTATTTGCTAAATCCAAAACTGAATGACATTTTACCGGCTTTTGTGAATGCTTCAAAATTAGGTTTGAACTTTGGAATGCAGGGTGCACAGTTTCCTGCGGTTTCGACTACTGCTGAAAATCAAATGCTTTCCAATTCCATGTACGTTCATAGCATACCCAATAACAATGACAATCAGGACATTGTGAGTATGGGAGCAAATTCTGCAATGATGACCCGTAAAGTGATCGACAATTGCTACGAAGTTTTAGCTACTGAAATGGCAACGATCCTTCAGGCGCTTTATATACTTCAATATGATGATCGTTTATCTTCAACGACTACCTTGAAAATTAAGGATCTCAAAGAGATTTTTCCGAAGATAATAGAAGACAGAGTTCTATATAAAGACATTCAGAATTTGAAAATATACCTCAAAACGCATCAGGCTTATGACTAAGAAAAGATTTGCTTTGGTAACCGGCGGTTCACGCGGAATTGGAAAAGCGATTTGTCTAGCGCTGGCCAAAGATCATAAACTCAATATTCTATTGAATTATAGGTCTAATGATGAGTCGGCTCAGGCGGTCAAACGGGAAATTGAATCATTGAATGTTTCCTGTGAACTTCTGAAATTTGATGTTGCCAATGCTGAGGAAGTTTCAGAGAAAATGAGTACATGGAAATCTGAATATAAGGATTCAAGTATTGATGTTCTTGTAAACAATGCTGGTATCAGCGACGACGGACTCTTTATCTTTATGTCTGAGAATAGCTGGAATTCGGTTTTAGACACTAGTTTGCAGGGATTTTATCATGTGACCCAGACCGTTCTGAAGGATATGTTGAGAGCTAGAAGCGGAAGGATCATTAATATGGTTTCACTTTCAGGTTTAAAGGGAAACGCGGGACAGGTCAATTATTCAGCAGCGAAAGGAGCTGTTATTGCGGCTACCAAAGCACTTGCTCAGGAAATTGGAAAAAGAAAAGTAACGGTGAATGCCGTCGCTCCCGGATTTATTAATACTGAAATGACTGCAGATTTTGATGCTGAAAAGTTTAAAGAACTAATTCCTTTAAATCGATTTGGAGATCCGGAAGAGGTCGCTAACCTGGTAAGTTTTCTAGCATCTGATAGATCTTCGTATATCACCGGCGAGGTGATCAATATTAATGGCGGACTCTACTCTTAATCATGGCAACTTGGAAAGGGAAATCCCGGGGAACTTTACTTGGCTTCAGGATCTATGTAAAGATTATTAAAAGCTTCGGCATGATCGCTGCTTATTTCGTACTCCTTTTCGTTGCCGCTTATTTTATACTCTTCTCTTTTTCTTCAACCCGCAGCACCTATTATCTCTTCAGAAAAAGACTCGGGTATTCTCCATTGAGCTCAGCATTTAATGTATATCGCAGTTATTTTACCTTCGGAAGAATACAGCTTGACAGGATCGCCATCACCAATGGATTAAAGAACAAGTTTACTTTTGAATTCGACGGCGTTGAATATATAGAATCATTGCTGAAGCAGAAGAAAGGCGGAATTCTACTTACAGCACATATCGGTAATTTTAATCTTGCCAAGCATTTCTTTGAGGAACGACATGCAGATGCAGTTGTAAACCTTGTGGTAACCGACTTTGAACATCAACAGATCAAGCATTATTTACAATCTGTCACTGGAGATACAGAAGTGAAAGTGATCGTGATGAAGGATGATCTAAGTCATGTGTTCGCGATGAAAAAAGCACTGGATCATAATGAATTATTGGTTTTTGCGGCAGATAGATTTATGGAGCAGTCGAATACTTTGGAAGCTATTTTCCTGGGGGAAAGGGTGAAATTTCCGGAAGGTCCTTTCAAACTTGCCGCAAGAAATAAAATTCCAGTATTGTTCGTACATCTAATGAGAGAAAAAAATTTCCACTATCATTTTTTTGCGCGCCCTTATAAAGCTAGCAGCTACACGACGAAAGAAATTTTAAAATCTTATCTTGACGATCTGGAAAGAATGGTGAGAAAATATCCTCACCAATGGTATAATTATTACGATTACTGGAACGATTTCAGTTAGCTATGGCAGAAAACTTATTACATCATCCAATCCG
Source organism: Gramella sp. Hel_I_59 (assembly GCF_006714895.1). Taxonomy (NCBI): domain Bacteria; kingdom Pseudomonadati; phylum Bacteroidota; class Flavobacteriia; order Flavobacteriales; family Flavobacteriaceae; genus Christiangramia; species Gramella sp. Hel_I_59. Next base: position 1,815,623 of record NZ_VFME01000001.1, read on the forward strand.
TTCAGCAGAAGAAATTTCTAATCTCATTCCGCAAAAGAAACCTTTCGTATTCGTGGACACTTTATTTGAATACACAGATCTTACTGGTGTAACAGGATTTACGGTCCCGGAAGACAGTCTCATGCTCGATAATGGTAAATTATCTGAAAGTGGTCTTATTGAACATATGGCTCAAAGTATGTCCCTGCATCGTGGATATCAGGGATCTCTTAGCGGAAATACCAAACCAAAAACAGGTTTTATAGGTGTGATTAAAACTGTTGAAATCCTTGGGCAGCCTTTGGTTGGAGATAGTATTACTACTTATGTGGAGATTTTACATGAGATCATGAACGTAACTTCGGTCTCTGCCCGAACCGAAAATGAGAGGGGAGAGGTGATCGCCCTGTCTGAGATGAAAACGGTAACTGTCGATTAATGTCCACATCATTAACTCATACCACAAAACTTAAAGTAAAGTTTCATGAATGCGATCCTCTAAGAATCGTCTGGCATGGAAACTATCTTAAATATTTTGAGGAAGGACGAGAGGATTTCTGCAACTCTCATGGTATTTCTTATCTCGATGCTGAAAGAAATGGTTATGCAACACCTATAGTTTCATCCAGTTGTGAGCATAAAAAACCTATGGCTTATGGCGATCAGTTTACGGTCGAAACAAGTTTTGAAAATACTGCTTCAGCAAAAATGATCTTTAATTATAAGATCTTTAAAAATGAAGAATTGATCTGTACAGGTAGAACCGTACAGGTTTTTTTAGATCGCAATAATGAACTCTCGCTAATAAACCCAGAGTTCTATCAATCCTGGAAATCAAAAATGAACTTGTAAAATGCAGCAAGTTTTTTTAAAATCTGATAGCATAGTTTCTCCGCTGGGTTTTGGCACTATGGTTAATCTACGGGAATTGAGATTGCAAAATTCAGCTTTAAAACTTCAAAAGCCTACTTCAAAGTATTCAGCTGGTTATTATGCAGCGATTTTTGAAGAAGAAATCATTGATCGTAGTTTTTCCCTGATCGGTAATTGTGATGATTACACGAAGCTGGAAAAGATGCTGATTCTTGCCATAAAGGATGTGATCGATAAAGAAGCATTGGTAGATCCTTTGAGTACAGGGTTGGTAATTGCCACGACCAAGGGAAACATCGATCTTTTGAATTCTAATAAAATTACCAAAGAACGGGTTGAACTCTGGAAAATGGCACAGGTAGTTGCCAACTTTTTCGGATTTAAAAATAAGCCCATCGTAGTATCAAATGCGTGTATTTCCGGAGGTCTGGCTATCAAAACTGCAGCGGATTTTATCAAGTCAGGGAAGTTTGAAAACGCCATAGTAGCAGCGGGCGACCTGGTTTCAGATTTTGTATTATCTGGTTTCCAATCATTCCAGGCGATGAGCGAGAAGGCTTGCAAACCTTTTGATGCCGAGAGAAACGGAATCAGTCTCGGAGAAGCTGCTGCAGCCGTATTTATTGATGGGCAAACATCACAGGAACAAAAAGTGGAATTTGTTCATTCTGTTACTACCAATGATGCAAATCATATTTCCGGTCCTAGCAGGGATGGTGAAGGTTTGTACCAGGCAATTTCCAGACTGAAGCATTTTACAGGTATAACTTCCGAAGAAATTGACGCTATTTCAGCTCATGGAACGGCGACCATTTTTAATGATGAAATGGAAGCTATAGCATTCAATAGATCCAATCTCAACGATATTCCAATGCATAGCTTAAAAGGCTATTTCGGGCATACCTTAGGCGCTTCAGCCTTGATCGAATCCATTATGCTTAAACAAAGCTTACTTAAAAACGAATTGATCATTTCGAAGAATTTCGAAAGCTCAGGTGTTTCTGCATCCTTAAATATTACTACGGAAGCGACTCAGAAAGAACTTAAAATGGCGCTAAAAACAGCATCCGGTTTTGGAGGCTGTAATATTGCAATGCTCTTCAGAAAAATGAAAGCTCATGTCTGAAGATCACTCAACTAAGTTCATTAGGATAAAGGACAATAGGATCACATCTTCTGAAGGTTTATTGTTTGAAACAAAAGGTAAATTAGAGTCCGCTAAATTCATGAGTCAGGCGTATAAATTCTTCGGAATGAATTATTCCAAGTTCTTTAAAATGGACGGACTTAGTAAAGCAGGCTTCATCACTGCAGAATTACTTTCTGAAAAGATCAAAATTGAGAAAAATACCGGCCTGGTATTTTCAAATTCCAGTTCAAGCCTGGATACAGATCTTCGTTTTCAGGAAAGTATGCAGGATTTCGCTTCACCTTCTGTCTTTGTCTATACGTTGCCGAATATCGTGCTGGGAGAAATTAGTATAAGACATTCAATTCAGTCTGAAAATGTATTTTTTATTACAGAAAAATTCGATCCGGAACTAATGCTGGATTATGCTGAAATACAACTTAAGAATTTAGCTTGCGAAAATGTGCTTTGTGCCTGGCTAAACTTGCACAATAATGAATATGATGTATTTTTGTGGCATGTCGCCAGTCTTGAAGATCTGCAATCTCAACGGGGACAGTTGCCGAAAATCTACGCTACTACAAATGAGTAACCTACATACCGAGCTAAAGGAAAGCATAATAGAACAACTTAATCTGGAGGATATGGAACCTTCAGACATTGAAAATGACGACGCCCTGTTTGGAGATGGACTGGGACTTGATAGCATTGACGCACTGGAATTAATTGTGTTGCTTGAAAAAGATTACGGAATTAAACTGACCGATCCCAACCAGGGAAAGGAAATATTTGCTTCAGTAAATACCATGGCTAGTTTTATTAAGAAACATCGTACAAAGTAAATTATGAAAGCTGTAGTCGTGACCGGGATGGGCATTGTTTCTGCCATTGGTTCGAGCGTAACGGCTAATCTTCATGCTTTACAAAATGATGTGCACGGATTATCACAACCCGATATTCTAAAAACAAAACACCAATTTCCTGTTGGAGAGATCAAAGTTTCCAATGCTGAATTACTGGAGGAATTAAAACTTTCTGCTCACTCCGGCATCACCCGTGCTTCCTTACTCGGCATCAAAGCTATTACTGAAATATTTAAAAATACAGAATTGGTACCTGATCCAGATAATACAGCTTTCGTATCTGGAACCAGTGTAGGAGGAATCGATAAAACCGAGGAATATTTCGATCAATTTGACGAAAATGTTGCTTTAAGAGCTTATATCCAAGCGCAACATCCAGGTTATACCACCCAAAAGATCGCAGAATATTTTAGGATCAAAGAACATATTACGACCATCAGCACTGCCTGTTCTTCCTCTGCAAATGCTATCATGAATGGGGCAAGGTTGATTCAGTCGGGTAGATTCAATAAAGTGATTGTGGGAGGAAGTGATTGTCTTACAAAATTCACTCTTAATGGCTTTAATTCACTTCGAATTTTATCAGAAAAACCAGCCAGGCCATTCGATATAAATAGAAACGGACTCAACCTTGGGGAAGCAGCTGCGTATTTGATTCTGGAAGCTGAAAGTAACAGTTCTGAACAGAAAGTATTTGCAAAAATCTCTGGAGCAGGCAATGCAAACGATGCTTTTCACCAAACTGCCTCTTCAGAAAATGGGGAAGGTGCTTATAAAGCGATGACCGCTGCATTAAGGTCGGCAGAATTAAATGCTTCCCAGATCGATTATATCAATGCTCACGGCACCGGAACACATAATAATGATCTCGCCGAAACCAATGCTTTGAAGCGGATTTTTGCACAGCATGACGTTCCTGACTTCAGCTCAACTAAAGCTTTTACTGGTCATACTTTAGGTGCGGCTGGTGCAGTAGAGGCTATTTATTCTATATTGTCGTTAAAGAATCAGCAGATTTTTGCCAACCTTAATTTTCAGGATATGGTGGAAAACGGTTTGGTTCCGGTTACTCAAAAGAAATATTGCAAACTGGATCATGTGATGTCGAATTCTTTCGGGTTCGGTGGTAACTGCACCTCTTTAATCTTCAGTAGGCATGCGTAGCTTTTATATTAACAGCGTTTCCACCATTACAGCACAGCCTGAAGATTTCCTGACTTCCGACGAAGTGCTGGAACCGCAGGGAAATATATTAAAAACCAGTGTACGTAATTATAAGGAATTGATCAAACCCATGATGCTGCGAAGAATGTCTAAAGCAGTGAAAATGGGAATCTTCAGTGCAGTGCAGGCTCTTTCCAGGTCTGGTATCAAAAGTCCCGATGCGATTCTTGTTGGCACAGGTCAGGGTTGTATGCAGGATACCGAAAAGTTCATGCAACAAATAGAGGAAAGTGAGGAGCAGTTGCTCACACCTAGTTCTTTTATACAATCTACTCACAATACGGTGAGTGGACAGATCGCTCTTTTTCTGAAATGCACGGGTTATAATATGACCTACACTCAAAATTCAATAAGCTTTGAAAGTTGTCTTCTGGATGCGCAAATGCAGTTTGAGCTCGATCCTGAAATTCAGAAGGTGATCGTTGGCGCCGTAGATGAAACTTCAGAGAAATTTACCGGTTTTCAAAAGCTTGACGGTCAGATTAAAGAAGAGGAAATTACGATTACACAACTACTGGAATCCAATACACCGGGTACCATAATTTCTGAAAGTTCTGCTTTCTTCAGTATTTCCAGGGAAAAAAGTTCAGGTTCACTGGCAATTTGTAACGCAGTCAAAATTCTGAATGATCTTCAGACTGATGAAATTGAAGAAAAAGTAATTGATTTTCTACAGGAGAATGAGCTTACATTTGAGCAAATTGACGCAATAGTACTTGGGAACAATGGAGATAACAGGTTTGATACTTATTATCAGAACCTTCAGCGAGGTCTTTTTAGCAATGTTCCACAGCTCGGCTACAAATCACTTACCGGAGATAACAATTCCATTTCAGCAATTGGATGTGCGCTTGGAGTTTCTATCCTTCAACATCAACAAATTCCGAAGAAATTCAGGTTAAATTCAAAGTCGACATCAACTTTCAACCGAATTTTGGTCTATAACCAATATCTTGGTAGAAGTCACGGATTCATCTTACTGGAAAGTCTTGAAATATAAAATTCTTCGAATCATCTTCAGCTTTATACTGCTTGGAAGCGTTCTGGGTGCTTTAAACGGGTACTGGTCTGAATGGTTAATATTGCTGATGGCGGTGATATACATTAGCACGATCCTTATACTTTCCACAAATATTCGTCTCAATTTTTTTCAGAATTCGATACATTCCGCAGTGGGAAAGGATGGAATAGGACTAAGTTTTGATGATGGTCCGCACCCAAATACTTTAAAGATCCTGGACATTTTGGATGAATTCGAGGTAAAGGCATTGTTCTTTTGCATAGGAAAAAATATAGCGGAACATCCTGAAATCTACCGAGAAATCATAAAAAGAGGTCATGTTGTGGGCAATCACACCTTTTCCCATTCACGAAAATTCGGTTTTCTATCAACTCGCGCGATCATTTCTGAAATTCAGCAATGTGACCGTATAGCAACTGAAGTATCTGGTTTAAAAACAAAATTATTCCGGCCGCCATTTGGAGTTATCAATCCGAAGGTTTCCAGGGCAATTCTGGCTACTGGTCATATCACAATTGGATGGAGCGTACGGTCGTATGACGCGATCACCAGCTCACCGGATAAGATCTATAAACGAATTACAAAAGATCTAAAAGCCGGAGATTTGATACTTTTACACGATAACATTCCCCAAAGCGCTAAAGTGTTGGAACAGTTATTGGTATTTTTGAATCAGAAAAAATTAAAGACAATCAGGCCAGATCACTTACTTGACATCGATGCGTATTCTTAAATTCATTTTTATTCTTTTTAGTTGCCAGCTGTTCGCTCAGAATGCGACTTTTTCTACTTCGGAAGCTAAAGCTTTTAAAGAGTCGGTTTCCAGTAAAGCTGAGACTATCGAAAATCTTCAGGCAGATTTCAAGCAGCTGAAGTTTATGAAAACCATGGAAAAGACCGTAGAAAGTGATGGTCATATTTGGTATGCTTCCCCCGGGAAGCTTAAGTGGTCTTATACATCTCCCTACGATTATGAGCTGCTGTTTAAAGATTCTAGTTTGTATATCATTGAGGACGGTAAGACCAGGAAAATGAATACTGGCAACAGCGAACTTTTCGAAAAAATGGGAGAACTGGTTGCAGGAAGCTTTAACGGTCGCATTCTGGAAATGGATGAATTGTTTAAAACTGACTTTGCCAAGGATGGAAAATTTGTAAAAGCTACGGTTACTCCCAAGGATGAGAATTTAGCTGAAATGTTTTCTGAGATATTGATCTTTTTTAATGCTGAAAAGTATATTGAAAAAGTGAAGCTAATAGAACCTTCAGGTGATTATACCGAAATTAAAATGAGTAATTTTAAGACCAATCAGAAGATACCTGCTTCGGTATTCCAACATAAATAAAAAGGTTTGAAAGATTTTTATACTGTTACCAAGTCTGTAAAAGATAATGATACCACGCAAACAAGCCTGAAGGTCAATGCGGAGCATGAACTTTACAAGGGACATTTTCCCGGTAGACCGGTAACCCCGGGAGTTGTGCTCATGCAGTTATTTAAGGAGGAGGCTGAAAGAATTTCAGATGAAAAGCTTAGTCTTAAGAGAGCAAGTAATGTGAAATTTACTGCAGTTTTTGATCCTACAGATAATGATGAACTCATTCTGGAATCAAAATTAGAAAAACAGGGAGCTTACTACGAGCTTAAAGGGATCGCGAAAAGTGAAACTGGGATTATTACTAAGATAAACGCGCTTTACGAGGTGCTATAAATTTGTCCAGGCTTAAGCAATTACTCTTTATTTTAATGATATTTTTGCATTAAAGCCAACAATTTGGGTACACTGCCTATTCTTCAAGAGCGTTTTGATGCACTACGTTGCTGTGTTATTGTTCCTACTTACAACAATGATCATTCGCTTCGTGCTTTCCTAACCGAGTTAGTTACTTATACCAGCAATATCATCGTCATTAACGATGGATCGACGGATGCCACCAATGAGATTTTGAAGGATTTTGAATTCCTCGATATTGTGTTTCATGATATAAACAGAGGTAAAGGTATTGCCTTAAAAACAGGTTTTAAAAGAGCAGAGGAGAAGGCTTACGAGTATGCGATCACTATAGATTCAGATGGGCAGCATTATCCGGCAGATCTGGAGAAGTTCCTGGTAGAACTCGAAAACAGGAAAACCGGCGATCCTGAACTATTGCTGGTGGGCGATCGAAATATGTCGCAGGCTGGGATCCCGGGGCAAAGTAGCAAAGGCAATAGATTTTCCAGTTTCTGGTATTTGGTAGTAACCGCCCAGGAATTAAAGGATACTCAAAGTGGTTACAGACTATATCCCGTTCGACTTATTAATTCTTTAAAATTGATCGGCTGGAAATTTGAATTAGAGATCGAGGTCCTGGTAAAGTCGGCATGGAAAAAAGTTGAAGTAAAAAATATACCTATAAGGGTTCACTACGATCCAGGAGAGCGGGTGACTCACTTTCGCCCATTTTGGGATATTGTACGTATCGTCTTTTTATACATGTACTTTGTATTGATCAGTTTCTTTTACATCCATCCAAGGAATAAATATCGTGAATTCAAGCAAAAAGGTATAAGCAGATTTTTTAGAGAGGATATTATTAGAGATCAGGATTCTCCTGAAAGAAAAGCAGCTGCCATCGCTTTGGGAATATTTGTAGGGATCTCACCATTTTGGGGTTTACATACTTTATTAGTCTTTACATTAGCAGCCGTATTCAAAGTTAATAAGGCTATAGCCTTTTTATTTAGCAATATAAGTATACCGCCTTTTATTCCGTTAATTCTCTATTTAAGTTATCAGTTGGGGAATTTTGTTATGGGGAATGGTTTTGACTGGCAATTGAACCTCGAGAATTTTGATTCAGGAAAAGATCTTTTCGTTGGATTAACTCAGTATTTAATTGGTAGTATAGTCCTGGCAATTATTAGTGCAGCACTTACGTGGATTTTATTTTACTGTCTGTTCTCTATTCTAAAACCGAACCAACCAGCAAATAACTAATGTCTAGAATTTTTCTGAAAATTCATGAATTTTTGAATGGGCATAGAAGCCTGGCGTTGATCATTGCACTTCTGTATCTAGGCCTCATGTCTTTTCTTGCTTCAGGCATTCAGTTAGAAGAGGATATCACGAAACTAGTCCCGTCTGGAAATGATCAGGATCTGGTGAAAACCATTCTGGAAGAATCGAAGTTTTCAGATAAGATCATTTTTCGGGTAAAAGCTGAAGAGAGTACGGATCGGGATAGCCTGGTTTCTTATGCCAATGAAATTTCTGAATTTTTAAACTCAGACCTTTCAGAATATGTTGCTGGAGTCAAGGGCAAGATTCCGGAGCAGGATATTAAACAGATATATAATTTTGTTCAGTCCAATTTACCGATCTTTTTAAATGAGCAGGATTATACCATAATTGATGATAAGACCGATGCAGACAGTATAGCTGCAAGTATCGAATCTGGTTACAAGCAATTAATATCACCAACTGGATTTGTGACTAAAAATTATTTTCTCTCAGATCCTCTTAATATTACAAGTCTTGGTTTAGCACGCTTGCAGGAATTGCAGGTAGGAGACCAGTATGTGCTATATCAGAATTATATCATGACCAAGGATCAAAAGAACATTCTATTCTTTATAGATCCAGCCTATCCTGCTTCCGAATCAAACAGAAATAAGAAATTTACAGCAAAACTGGAAGCCAAAATTGCGTCGCTGGATGCTCGCTATGAGAGTATCAAGGGAGACTATTTTGGCGGACTCCGTTACTCCGTAGCCAATGCGAAACAAATAAAGCAGGATGTTCGAACTACTGTAATAATTGCGGTGTCGGTATTGCTCATTTTACTGGTGGTTTATTACAGGAAGTTCTATGTCCCAATTTTGTTATTTGTGCCCAGTATTTTTGCTGGAATAACTGCTGTTGCCATTCTTTATATTGCACAGGGATCCGTTTCGGCTATAAGCCTGGGAATTGGTGCAATCCTTCTGGGTATTACGCTGGATTATTCCTTGCATATTTTAACGCATCTTCGAAATAGTTCAAATATCGAAAAGCTGTATAGGGATATTACGAAGCCAGTCATTATGAGTAGTCTCACCACGGCGATCGCATTTATGTGTCTGGTTTTTGTGAAAAGTGAAGCTTTGCGTGATCTAGGGATCTTTGCAAGTTTAAGTGTGCTATTTTCTTCCTTCTTCGCCCTTGTGCTAGTTCCTTTTCTATATAAACCAGGGAATATTTCTGCAAAGACAACGATTCTGGACAGAATATCAAGTCTGGATTATTCCAGAATTAAACCTTTGGTATACTTGCTTTCAGGATTATTTGTAGTGTCTCTTTTCTTTTTCAATAAAGTTAAATTTAATGAAGACCTATCAGAACTTAACTACCAGCCGGAACATATCAAAAAGGTAGAATTAGAGCTTGAAGGACTTGCTGGTCGATCTGGAAAAACAATTTTACTGGTTGCTTACGGAAACTCGCTGGACGAAGCACTGTATAGGAATAATCAGCTATACCAGGATCTTAAAAGCTTCGAAAGTGAGGGTGATATTGAAAACTTCAGTAGTATAGGAGGAGTAGTGCTTTCTACCGAAACCCAGGAATCTCGTATCGAACAATGGAACAGCTTCTGGACTCCTGAAAAACTGGATTCGGTAAAGAATAATATTCAAAAGACTTCATTAAGCTTTGGATTTAAATCGAATAGTTTTAGCAATTTCGATGAAGTGCTTGATAAAAATTATTCAAGTATAGGTCTCAAGGATTATGAATTGGCTGGTTCGCTCTATATGCAGGATTTTGTATCTAATAATTCTGAAATTTCAACGGTTTCCAGTAGCGTCAACTTAACTGAAGATAAGGTTGAAAGTTTTATTAGGTACTTCGAAGATGTTCCAGGAGTGGTTGCGCTGGACAGAAAGGCGATCAACCAGAACTTTTTAGGAGATCTTAAAGCCGACTTTAATATCCTTATTCTCGCTTCTATAGTGGCAGTTTTCCTGGTGCTCCTGGTATTTTATCAGAATTTACTTTTAAGTGTGATCACCTTGCTGCCGATCGCGATTACCTGGATCTGTGCACTGGGAATCATGTATTTTTTCAGGATAGAATTCAATATTTTAAATATAATTATTTCGAGTTTTATCTTTGGACTTGGGCTTGATTACAGCATTTTTATCACTAATTCGTGTCTCAAAGAATATGAAACTGGTAAGTCTGAATTAAAAACTTATCAGGCATCCATCATTCTGTCGGTTATAACCACCTTGCTGGGAATAGGAGCTCTCATTTTCGCTAAACACCCGGCTCTGAAATCCATTTCCATCGTTTCGATTATTGGAGTGCTCACAGCGGTTTCGGTAAGTTTTATACTTCAGCGCAGTTTGTTCCGAAAATTAATCTTTCAGCAATTTGGATCATTATCCTTCAGAAGAAATAATCAAAACTCTATTTCTGAAAAACTCTATCATAAAGATGCAATTCTGAAACATTATCGCTATCATTCAACTTATTCCGAAGCTAAAGCTGAATTCAGAAAACAAAGAGAAAAGTTCTTGAAAATATCACGTTACCTTGCTGAAGTGGATGATATCCTAGTTCTGAATTCTGGAATAGGTATTTTACCATTATTTATTAAGATCAAGTATCCTCAAACTGAAGTATATAGCCTGGAATTCGAAGAATCAAAAAGAGCAGCGGCAAAGAATGCCTATAGATTACGAGATGATAAAATTCATATTCTTGAAAGTGCTCAGGAACTTCCTTTGCTTAAAAATTATATAATCCAGGGAGATATTCAGGATTCATCATTGCTCAAAGATCTTTCTAAAAGTGCAGAAATGATGGTATTTCTGGATTCTGAAATGAAAACTCGCTGGTTGCTTGATCAAAATTTTGAACTTACGTATCGACAGAATGATATTCTAATTTATCGTAAACTGACTTAGATGAATAAGTTTATTCTACATATTCTCATTTTATTCGTTTTCAATTCCTGCGGAATCAAAAAGTCCATGGAGCACAAGCCAGATCTTAGCGGTTTTGCAGAAATTGATACCACAAGAATCAAACATTCAGATAGTCTATACAGTTTGGGTAATAACCAGCTCTACCGGAACGATCTTGGCGTATGGGAAATGTATCTCGAAGGAAATGCCCTGGAAAGAGGAATTGCTCATGGAAATCTTGGTCGGGAGCTCATACATCACCAGGAAAATGCCTTTATGTCCAAGCTGGAAGAAATGGTACCTTCAGAAGATTATCGTGGCTTCCTGAAAACTTTTGTTAGTTGGTTCAACCGGAAATTGTACCTCCATGTTTCCGAAGAATATAAACAGGAGATCTATGGGGTTTCAAGGTATGGACTGGACAAGTATGATGATTTCGCACCTGCTTATATCCGGATGCTATATTTTCATGGAGCTCATGATATAGGACATGCTTTACAGGACCTAATGTTGGTGGGATGTACAAGTTTTGCAGCCTGGGACGATAAAACCAGCGATGGAGAATTATTAATAGGTCGTAATTTTGATTTTTATGCAGGTGATGATTTTGGAGAACAAAAGATCGCAGCCTTCGTGAACCCGGAGAAAGGTCATAGATTCATGATGTATACCTGGGGCGGGATGATTGGTGCATTGAGTGGGATGAATATGCAAGGCATTACTGTAACAATCAATGCCGGGAAGTCCAGAATGCCGCTGGTTGCAAAAACTCCCATTAGTTTGTTAGCACGGGAAATTTTGCAATATGCCGGATCAATTGAGGAGGCCATTGCCATTGCGAAAAAGCGTGAAGTGTTTGTTTCAGAATCGATCATGGTAGGAAGTGGAGATGAAAAAAGAACGGTTTTGATAGAAGTGTCGCCGAGAAATTTTGGAGTATACGAAGTGGAGAATCGTGATCAACTTGTTTGTAGCAATCATTTTCAAAGCGAAGCTTATTCGAGTGATAGAAATAATAAGCTAACCCGTGAGGAAAGTCATACTCAATACCGGTATGACCGCATGCAGCAATTGATCGATCACGAGGATAAATTGAATCCACTTAAGGCGGTTGAAATTCTCAGAGATCGGCAGGGTGTTGACGAGCAGTCGATTGGAATGGGTAATGAAAAAGCAATTAACCAGCTCTTAGCGCATCACGGAATCGTTTTTAAACCTTCGGAAAGAAAGGTTTGGGTAAGTTCAAATCCTTACCAGATGGGAGAATTTATTCATTATGATCTAAATCAGGTCTTCGCAGATTATGATGAGGGCATTAAGTCGAGTTCAGTTTCAACTAAGGAATTGAATATCCCGGCAAGTAGTTTTCTTCAAACTCAGGAATATCAGGATTACGAAGCCTTTAGAGTACTAGAAAGCAAAGTTAAACGAGCATTGAATAGCGATAAACCTTTAAATGAGGATAGCGCCAGGCAACTTGTGAAACTTAATCCCGATTTTTGGGAGGCTTGGTATTTGGCGGGAAAGATCTATTATGAGAATAAGGACTATAAAGATGCCTTGATTCATTTTAAGCAAGCCAGAAAAAGAGAGATTACGACCATTCCTGATTTGAAGGAATTAGAGAAGATGATCAGGAAATCGACCAGAAAAATTTAATTAGAAGTGCAGCAGTCAGATCAAAAAGAGCAGTGGCAGGAAATTCAGCAACAGCTGAGCTATACTTCCAAAACATCCAAGTTCTATCAGGATGTTTTTCAGCAGAATTATATCCAGCTAGATAGCATCACCAGTTATAAGGAGTTTTCAAAAGTACCTATAACTACCAAAGAACAGCTGCAGCAATATAACGAGGATTTTATCGCTATACCGAAGGAAGATATTATAGATCATGTTACCACAAGTGGAACTCTTGGTGAGCCGGTTTCTTTTTATTTGAACGAGCATGATCTCGACAGGCTGGCTGAGAACGAGTCACGTTCTTTTACACTTGCCGGGATTACGAAACAGGATAAAGTTTTGATCACCACAACGCTGGATCGAAGATTCATGGCGGGAATGGCTTATTTCCTCGGTCTTAGAAAATTAGGCGCTGGAGCGATTAGAACTGGAGGTGGTTTGCCGGGTTTACAATGGGAAAGTATCTTCAGATTCAAACCAAAATGTATAATTGCTGTCCCTTCTTTTCTTCTGAAACTCATTCAATATGCTGAAGAAAACCAGATTGATTATCGTAACTCATCAATTAAGTCTGCAATATGTATCGGCGAACCCTTAAGAACTTCCAATTTTGAGCTAAATAACCTTGGACAGAGAATTTCTTCCTTATGGGATATAGATTTGTTTTCTACCTATGCTTCAACAGAGATGGCTACGGCCTTTACAGAATGCAACCAGCATCAGGGCAATCATGTCCAGGAAGACCTTATTTATACTGAAGTCCTTGATCAGGACGGCAATCATGTTGCTGATGGTGAAATAGGAGAGCTGGTAGTTACTCCACTAAACGTACAAAGTATGCCGCTTATTCGGTTTGCAACAGGTGATATGCTAACGTATACAGATACTCCTTGTGAATGTGGCAGGAATGGAAGAAGGTTGGGACCTGTTATTGGTAGAAAGCAACAGAAAATAAAATTAAAAGGCACCAGCCTTTATCCACAGCATATAATAGAAATATTAAACAGGTTTAACGGACTCCAAAATTTCATTATTGAAGTTTCGTTGGATGAAAATGCTGGTGACCGACTTAAAATATTGATTCCGGATAGTTTCAGGGAAATTGAAAGCCTGAAGGAGCATTTAAAAGCATTCTTAAATGTATTACCAGAGATTAGCTTCAAAGATTCTAAAACTCTTCAACAACTCAAATTTCCGGTTAATAGTAGGAAGCCAAAAATCTTTTATGATCTACGCTAAGTTTGCTTTTTTACAGAAGACGACAATTTTCTCATCTTCCAGGTTTGTAGTGAAGAAAATATAATCACTTCCTCCATCCTGAATTCTATATTTCTTCCGAATATTTTCTACTGAATCCGGGAAATTCCTGGTAGTCACATTAGCTTTTTTATTCTTCAATACCTTCTTTAGATTCTTGTCTTTAAAACTCTTAACTCCAATGACTTGGAATATCCTGCCAGGGAATTCTTTAACCAGTGTTTCTGAAGTATAGATATGAGAATGATCATGCAGTTTTGGAACTCCAAAAGTGGTGCTGACTTCTGTGAATAATCCGCTTTTCATGATCGAGGCATTCGGTTCGTAGAGATAATTTAAAGGTTTGGAAAGAACCGTATTCAAGGTTTTTATCTCTCTATCAAAACTAAACTTTTGCACTTTTTTACCCTGGAAATTGATGGTAGTCAGTTTAAGATCAGCCCTCCTGTTTTTTTCAATTAGCCATAGCAGCTCTTTTACTTCATTATTAACCGCTATGATATGAATCTCTTTGACAAAATTCAGTTCACGCAGTCCGGCTGTAATATCAAGAATTGGCGAGGTTTTCAGAAGAATATGATCAGACTTTCCAAGTAAGAAATCGAGTTCTTCAGGAATATTTGGTGTACATTCTGATAAATGGTAAACTTTTCCTCCATGTTCATCACGTCTAGCAGGATCTGCATAGATCCAGTCGAATTTCTGGTCGGTTTGCCTTAGTAAATCAAGGCTGTCTCCATGATGTACACTAATATCAGTAGCTTCCAATTCTTTGAAATTATGCGCAGCAATATCTGAAAGCTCTTTATTCATTTCGTAATACTGAAAACTGTCAAATTTCTTAGCAAGAAAATAGGTGTCTATACCTAAACCTCCGGTAAGATCGGCCCCAGAAGAACCTTCTACCAATTCTGATTTATATTCAGCGGTGATCTGCGAGGATGTTTGTTCCAGATTAAGTTTAGGAGGGTAAAGTATTCGCGGATTATTAAAAAACAGTGGGAATTTCTTTTCTGCAACACGCATGCCTTTTATCTGCGTTGCGATCTCCTGAATTTTGATATGATCGAAAGGGCTACCTTTTAAGATCAGAGCAGGCAGATCCTTTTTTTGATTTTTCTTTATAAAACTTTGGACTTCTTTCTCTAAAAGCGCCTCTTGAAGCATCTTATTACAGATCTCTGGTTAATCGTTTCACGATCTTGTATTCACTTAAAGATTCTTTAGCGATCACCTTAAGTGCTGTATAAAAAGGAACTGCGACTACCATTCCTGCAATACCAAACATAAGTCCGGCAATTAGGATGATGAGGAAAATTTCAAGTGGATGGGATTTCACACTTGCACCAAATATCATGGGCTGTGAAATAAAATTGTCTATTAGCTGACAAATTGCATAACCCATCATCACATAAATCAATCTTGGAAGAATAATGCTACTGAAATCTGCTCCAAGAAAACTGGAGATTACGAACAAAGCCATTAAAATTCCTGCTAACAGTGGTCCAAGGTATGGAACAAGATTCAGGAACGCGCAAATAAAAGCGATGGCAATTGGATTATTGATCTCAAAGACACTAAGTAAAATGGAGTAGAGGAAGAACAATACTGCAATTTGCATAGTTAATCCCACAAAATACCGGCTTAATAAAACTTTGATCTTATTAAAAACTCTTTGAAATTTCTTTTCTTCTCCATGATTGGCGAACACCAGTATGCTATTCAGCATTAACTTGGAATCCTTCAGGAAGAAAAAGGAAATAAAAATAATCGAAAATACAGCGATCATGGTTGTACCCAGTATTCCGAAGACATTATTTAAGAATTGCGGTATTAGACCAACATCAAAATTTCGTACAAATTCACTTCGTTTCAGACCTTCAATTAAATTCAGTTCATTGACGCCTAGATAATTATTAACCTGATCGTTTAAGTCATTCAGGTCACTTTTAAAAGCTTCGATATCGATCTGGCCCAGATATTTGCTCTGTTCAATAATAATAGGAACGAAAACGAAAATAATACCTACAAAAATGGATAAGACCAGCAGTAGCACCGTAATTACCGCTATTTGATTGGGGAGTTTCAGCTTATTCCGAAGAAAGATGACGACAGGTCTACCAACAAGAGCTATAATTCCAGCTACGGCGATATAAACGATCACCGATTGTATTTCCCATAGAAAATAGAGTGCCAGAACGATACCAATCATGATACCCACTGCTCGTAATATACCGTTCGCGAATTCTTTTGCTTTCACAGCGTAAATATATTATTTCTAACTTAACTGCACAGCACTTTTGTAATTTCATACAAAGCAATTCCCAGTGATTGGGCGACATTCATGCTACTGTTCTTTCCAAACATCTCGATATGGTAAGCAGTATCACAGTTTTTTAAAATTTCTTCGGAAACGCCGTGTCTCTCGTTTCCGGCTACTAAAAGTATTTTTTCGGCCTCAAGTTGAAAGTTTGAGATAGGCTTACTTTCTGAAGTGATCTCCATCGCGGTCATTTTGTAACCGCTGTTTTTAAGATCACCAATTGCTTGGGTTGCATCTTCGAAAACTTCAAAATCTACCGTGTTATGGGTGTTCCTGGCTGTTCTTTTTAATCGGTTACTGTTTAGATTTGGAACGGTTCCATGAAAGATAAGTTTTTGAACTCCAAAGGCATCGGCAAGACGAAAGATACTGCCTATGTTCGCTTCACTGGTTATATTGTCTAGAAGTAAAATCACTGGAAATTGTTTGTTCTCGAAGTTCGTGGTGTCGTGAGTAAGTTGCATAACTATTTTTCGAATGCGTATTTGATGATGTTTGCTCCCATTTGCAATGCTTTAAGCCGGATTTCTTCCGGGTCATTGTGAACTTCCTTACTTTCCCAACCATCACCGAGATCACTTTCTACGGTGTATAAAATTAGCAATCTCCCGTTTTCAAAGATTCCCAGAGCCTGAGGTCTTTGCGCATCATGTTCATGGATTTTTGGAAGTCCGTTAGGGAATTTATACTGATTCCTGAAGATTTCGTGATCCGCAGGGATTTCCTGAAGAATTTGTTCAGGAAATAATTCCTTTAATAAAGGCCGGATAAACTCATCCATTCCATAATTGTCATCGATATGCAGAAATCCGCCACTCAATAAGTATTGCCTGAGATTTTCTTTTTCAGCTTCGCTAAATACCACATTTCCATGTCCGGTCATATGTATAAACGGATATTGATAAATATCAGTGCTTCCTAGCTCTACAGTTTCCGGTTTCTCATTCAACGAAGTTTTTAAGTTCGTATTACAGAATTTGATAAGATTTGGCAGAGCGGTTGGATTTGCGTACCAATCTCCACCACCGTTATATTTTAGTACCGCAATTTCCTGCGCATTTACCTCGAACGATACAAGCACTAAAAGAATGATTCCAAAAACGAACTTTTTCATGAATTTTGATTGATAAGTGCGACTGTGTGACATGCGGCAATCGCTGCAGTCTCAGTACGTAACCTGCTTTCTCCAAGACTTATTTGCTGCCAGTTTTCATCCATCGCGGTTTTTATCTCGTTGGGACTAAAATCACCTTCGGGGCCAATCAAAATATTGATGGTGCTGTTGGCCTTCAGTTTGTTTTGAAGATAGGGTTTCTTTTCATCATCCTCGCAGTGAGCAATTAATCTCATACCTGGCATTTCTGTCTGCATCAATTCAGAAAAACCAACAGGCTCGTTCAATTTCGGGAAATGCATATGCAGGGATTGTTTCATGGCACTTAACAGCACTCGTTGATAACGTTCCAGCTTTACGGTTTTGCGTTCACTATGATCACAAATAACCGGCGTAATTTCGTGCACACCAATCTCCATCGCTTTTTCCAGAAACCACTCATAGCGGTCGTTCATCTTCGTAGGTGCCACCATCATATGTAAATAATAGGGTGGTGCTGGCTGACTTTCAAAAGAATTGATGCTTGCAATGCATTGTTTGACATCAGCCTGGATGATCTGAGCTTTGAATAGCATCCCATTTCCATTAGTGATGCTTAACTCGTCACCTTCGGTTTTCCTCAAAACCTTTACAATATGCCTGCTTTCATCCTTCGGAAAAATTACCTGTTTATCGTTTTCTGAAATATTTGGATTGTAGAATAGCTGCATATTATATTTTATATCTCGATTGCGCGGTTACCGAAAAATCAGCAAAATCTTTTTGTAGGTATTTGTGATAACCTGCGATCCCAATCATTGCAGCATTATCTGTCGTGTACTCAAACTTCGGAATAAAACATTTCCAGCCCCATTTTTTTTCAGCATCAACTAAAGCCTGCCGTATTCCACTATTTGCTGAAACTCCGCCACCAATGGCCACCTGGTTGATACCGGTCTTTTTTACAGCCTTTTTCAATTTATCCATCAAAATTCCTATGATCGTATATTGAATAGAGGCGCAAATATCTTTTAAATTCTTTTCGACAAATTCAGGATCTTCTTTTGTTTTCTTCTGAATAAAATATAACACAGCTGTCTTAAAACCACTAAAACTAAAGTTCAGGTCATCAACTTTGGGCTTGGTAAATTGAAAAGCTTTTGGGTCACCTTCTCTGGCATATTTATCTATTAAAGGACCGCCAGGATAGGGTAGCCCCAAAATTTTTGCACTTTTATCGAAAGCTTCACCAACTGCATCGTCCAGTGTTTCGCCAATAACTTCCATATCAAAATAATCTGAAACCTTCACGATTTGGGTATGTCCGCCGCTTATGGTCATAGCCAGAAATGGAAACTCAGGCTTGTCAAATTCTTCCTCTTCAATAAAATGCGCCAGGATATGTGCCTGCATATGGTTGACCTCGATCAAAGGCACTTCCAGACCCATTGCGAGTGACTTGGCAAAAGAGGTGCCAACGAGCAAAGAACCCATAAGTCCCGGACCTCTTGTAAATGCGATTGCAGAGAGATCTTTTTTGTCGATATTTGCCTTTTCCAAAGCCTGGTGGATCACTGGAACTATATTCTGTTGATGCGCTCGTGATGCAAGTTCTGGAACAACTCCACCATATTGTTTGTGTACTTCCTGAGTTGCAACAATATTGGAAAGAATTTTACCGTTGGAGAGTACGGCAGCCGCCGTATCATCACAGGAAGATTCTATAGCGAGAATGTTTATTAAATGATCAGCCATCAGATTTATTTGGGAATAGATATTGTAAATTAGTCGCAAAGTTAAAACATAAAAACGTATCAAAAAATTCTGGAAAATACTAACGAAAACAGTGGTTGCACTTGTTTTGTTATTCATTATTTTATTGATCGTGTTTTCTATTCCTGCTGTTCAGACTTCAGTAGCACGAAAACTCACCAATTCTCTTCAGGAAAATAGTGATGTCAATATAGATATTGGTCGTGTTTCGATTAGTTATTTTGGGGATATTCTTCTGAATGATATCTATGTGGAAGATCATCATGAGGATACACTATTTACCGCGAAAGAGATCAGTTCTTCTATTTTAAGCTACTCTAAGCTTTTGAGCAATGCTCCAGTACTGGGAGATACAAGAATTGATGGCCTGAACATGCATATGCGCAGGTATAAAGGTGAAGATAGGGATAATCTGGGCATACTTATTCAAAAACTTCAGAAGGAACCAACAGGAGATCCTAAGGATTTTAACCTTACTGCAGAAGATGTACAGATTACGAACAGTCGCTATAGTTTCATCGATGAAAATCTTGACCGCTCTGATGTTTTGGTCGTTGATGATCTCAATATTTACGCAAACGAACTAAGGATCTTTAATTCCAATATAGACATAGATATTGGAATGCTGCGCGGCTACGAGCATCGCGGGATTCAGGTAGATCAGCTTTCAACGCTATTTCACTATGATCCAAACAGGATGAGCCTGCAAAACATGATCCTGCAAACTCCGGGATCTATGGTAAATGCCGATCTTTCTTTCGAATACGACCTCTCAGATTTTTCAGATTTTGAGAATCTTGTACAGGTAGAAGCGAAGTTTCGGGAAAGCATCCTGAACTCCAATGATCTAATTACGTTTTATGACGGGTTTGGAGAGAATCAACTTGTAAAATTTCAAACAGAACTTACTGGAACCTTAAATGATTTTCGGTTAGACGGATTCCGACTTCAAGGTCTTGATAGAACAGAAATCTATGGGGATTTTCAGGTTGTAGGTTCTTTTTCAGATGAACCAAATTCCTTTAAATTAGATGGTAGTTTTTCAGATTTTAACACGAACTATTATGATATGATCAACTTCCTGCCGGGAGCACTTCAGGGCCAATTGCCTGTAACTCTTAGGGATTTTGGTAATGTGAATATTAAAGGAAATACAGTGGTGACAAATGGCTTTCTGGATGCAGATGTTGTGATAGCCACACAATTGGGATCTGCAGATGCAGACTTTGAACTTAATAATTTCAATAATTCCGCTGCTTCAAGTTATAAGGGTAAATTGATCTTCAAGAACTTTAATCTTGGTCGTTTGATCGGGAATACTCAATTAGGAAAAGCGAGTTTTGATATTGACTTTGACGGGAAAGGTCTGGACCAGGAAAACCTGAATACGCAGCTAAAAGGAACCATTACTAAATTGGAATTCAATAATTATGCTTATTCCAACATTCAGATCATGGGGAATCTTCGGAATCCTCTTTTTAATGGATATTTCAAGTCAAATGATCCTAATCTGGAAATGGAATTTAATGGTCTGGCAGATGTTTCAGAAGAAACCAATGTATATGATTTTGAAGCTTCCGTAGGATATGCCGACCTGCATGCGCTTAATTTTGTGAATAGAGATACGGTTTCAGTCTTCAAGGGTGATGTGATCATGAATATGCAGGGAACTAATGTTGATAACGCATTTGGAGATATCCTGCTTCTAAATACTTCATATAAAAACCAGAACGATCTTTATTATTTTGATGATCTTAATATAGCTTCCACATTCGATGGCCCAGTAAGAACTATCACGATTAATTCCCCAGATGTAATTAATGGAGAGGTAAGCGGAGTTTTTAAAGTGAACGAAGTTGGTGCACTTATAGAAAATTCAATTGGTAGTATTTACACGAACTACAAACCAAAAACTATCACGACGAACCAGTATATGGAGTTCGATTTTGATATCTATAACCAGATCGTCGAAGTTTTTTATCCTGAAATTGAACTGGCTCCTAATACATTTATTCGAGGTCGTGTGGAGTCTGATGAATCTGAATTTAAATTAACCTTCAGATCTCCAAGAATCGATTTCTTTGAAAATATGGTGGAAGACATTAACCTTCAGGTTGATAACACGAATCCTATCTACAATACTTTCTTTGAAGCCGATAGCGTTTCTACCGATCTTTATAAATTCTCAGAATTTAGTTTTATCAATGTTACTCAGCGTGACACGTTATTCATACGTTCAGAATTTAAAGGCGGAAAGAATAATTCTGATGAATTTAATCTGAATCTATTTCATACCATAAATGAAAATAGTAAATCTGTGGTTGGAATACAGAAATCAGATTTTAAATTCAAAGACAAGGTTTGGTACCTGAATGAAAATAGTGATCGTAGTAACAAAATAGTTTTTGATAATAGTTTTCGTGATCTACAGATTGATTCGCTTGTTATGAGTCATAAGAATGAACAAATACGACTCAGCGGAAATATGCGGGACAGCACCTATAAAAACTTTAAGATGAAGTTTAGTGAGGTGGATATTGGAAAGATCACTCCAGAAATAGATAGTCTCGATCTAGCCGGGATTCTCAATGGCGATCTCGAACTACTACAGGAGGATGGTGCTTATTTCCCCGTTTCAAACTTAAGGATCGACCAGTTCCAGGTAAACGATCTTGTAATGGGTGATCTGGTTCTTGACGTAACTGGTAACCAGGATCTTAGCACTTACTCGGTTTACGCTCAACTTGAGAAGGAAGGCATCGAATCATTATCTGCCATTGGCGATATCAATGTAAATGGTAGCGAACCAAGGATTGATCTGGAAGTGAATATGAATCGGCTGAATATGGGCGTATTTACTCCTTTGGGAGCAGATGTTCTTACAGATATTAGAGGGTTTGCCACAGGTAGGGCTTTCGTTACAGGAAATTACAAAAATCCTGATTTCTCCGGATCTTTATCTTTAGCTGAAGCTGGATTACGAATCCCTTATTTAAATGTAGATCTCGATTTCCAGGAAAATGCAGAGATTGATCTTACCCAACAGCAATTTGTTTTTGATAATATTGATATTGTAGATACCAAATTCAATACGAAGGGAACATTGGATGGTTTGATCTCGCATCGTAATTTTTCTGAATGGTTTCTGGATTTAACGCTGGTTTCAGACCGAATCCTTGTGTTAGATACTGAAGCCGATGAGGACGCACTTTATTATGGAACCGCCTTTATTGATGGAGAAGCTTCAATTATGGGACCTACAGATGAACTGGTGATCGAAGTAAATGCGGCAACCGAAAGAGGGACGGTTTTTAAAATTCCGCTAAGCGATACTGAATCTGTAGGAGATAATTCCTTTATAAGATTTTTAAGTCCGGAAGAAAAAGCAGCGCGTCTGGCCGGAGAAGAAATTGAAATTCCCGAAGTTAAAGGTCTCGAACTGGTTTTTGATCTTGATATTACCAATGATGCTGAAGTTGAAGTTGTAGTAGACCAGACCAGCGGAAGCACATTGCGTGGTAGAGGTTCCGGGAACTTACTTCTGGAAATCAATACCAACGGGAAATTCAATATGTGGGGTGATTTTATTGTTTATGAAGGAGTCTATAACTTTAAATATGCCGGACTGGTTCAAAAGGTGTTCACGGTAGAATCTGGAGGAAGTATTAACTGGGATGGAGATCCAATGGACGCTCAACTGGATGTAAGTGCAGTGTATTCATTGAATGCGAATCCTGCAGTATTGCTGGAAAACCCTTCTGTTAATAGAAAGATTCCTGTAGATGTAGTTATTAATCTACAGGGGGAAATTGCACAGCCTGAGATTGGCTTTGCTATAGATTTTCCAAGTGCTAGTTCCACCGTTAAATCTGAATTACAATATCGAATAGATGATAGGGCTACTACCGAGTTACAGGCATTATTTCTGGTTACCCAGGGAACGTTTTACAGTGAGTTTGGATTACGTGGCGCCGCGATTTACGGGACGCTTGCTGAAAGAGCTTCTAGTATCGTAAACGATATTTTTGCTGATGATGACGGTAAATTCCAGGTAGGTGTGAATTATGTGCAGGGGGACCGGACGCCAGATCAGCAAACTGTAGATAGGTTTGGTTTGACACTGTCCACCCAGATCTCAGATCGTGTTTTGATAAATGGTCAGGTGGGTGTTCCAATTGGAGGGGTGACCGAATCTGTGATTATCGGAGATCTGGAAATTGATTTTCTCCTGAATGCAGATGGTACTTTAAGAGCTTCGGTATTTAACCGTGAAAATAACATTCAGTTTATTGGTGAGGAGATAGGGTTTACACAGGGAGTAGGGCTATCTTATAACGTGGACTTTGATACCTTTAAAGAGTTGATCAGGAAGATCGCAAGCACTACTATTGAAGGTTTTGACGATTCAGAAGAAGAAAAGGATCCTGCAACACCGTCACCTGCACCAGATTTCATGAATTTCAAGTCTGAAGAAGAAAATGAATAAAGCTAAAACTTCAGAAATAATTTAAATCTGGGAGTTCATTTGATTGGCTTCCTAAATTTTAGTTTGTAGTTTTAATCTATTAAGAAAATTATCAATGAGTAAGAAATTGAAAAAAATTGGGGTGATGACTTCCGGTGGTGATTCTCCTGGCATGAACGCTGCAATTAGAGCGGTTGTTAGAACCTGCGCATATTATCATGTTGACTGTGTTGGATACTATCGTGGTTTCCAGGGAATGATCGCGGGAGATAGTATTCCATTAACTGCACGAAGCGTAAGAAATACCATCAACCAGGGTGGAACGATATTACAGTCGGCAAGATCCAAGGAATTTATGACAAAAGAAGGACGGGCTAAAGCTGCTGCCAATCTCAAAAAAGAAGGAGTAGACGCTATGATTCTTATTGGAGGCGATGGAACATTTACCGGAGGTCAGGTTTTTAGTAAGGAGCATAACTTTCCGGTAATTGGTGTACCAGGAACTATCGATAATGACATTTTTGGAACTCATTACACCATTGGTTACGATACGGCATTGAATACAGTTATCGAAGCTATTGATAAGATCCGTGATACTGCAAGTTCCCATAATCGACTATTTTTTGTAGAAGTAATGGGTCGGGATGCAGGTTTTATTGCACTGAATACTGGAATTGGCGCAGGGGCTGAAGAGATTTTAATTCCTGAAGAAGATCTTGGTTTGGATCGACTACTGGATTCTCTGGAACGAAGTCGAAGAGCTGGAAAAACTTCTAGTATCGTAGTGGTTTCTGAAGGTGATAAAATAGGAAAGAATGTTTTCGAACTCGCAGAATATGTAAAAGAGAATCTGCCTTTTTATGATGCCAGGGTAACTGTTTTAGGACATATTCAAAGAGGAGGAAGACCATCTTGTTTTGACAGGGTTCTGGCGAGCAGACTAAGTGTCAAAGCTGTCGAACTTCTATTAGATGGAAAGCGAGACCTCATGGTGGGTATGATGAATAATGAAATTGAAAGCTGTAGCCTTGACCAGGCATTAAAAGGGAAGCATAATATTAATAAGGATCTATTACGTATTTCTGAAATACTCTCAACTTAATGAAGACAATTGCGATCATTGCCCATGACGGGAAGAAACCTGAAATGGTTCAGTTTCTGAATCAGTTTAATGAAGTTCTGAATTCTAAGGAAATTAAGATCATTGCTACCGGAACTACTGGAGCTAAAACCGAAGCTGCTGGTTATAAGGTAGAAAAGTTACTTTCTGGTCCTTTAGGTGGTGATGCTCAAATCGCTGCAAGAATTGCTGAAAAGCAGGTTGATATGGTCATCTTCTTCAGAGATCCATTGGATAAGCATCCACACGAACCAGATATTTTTATGCTGATGCGATTATGTGATGTTCACAATGTTCCCTTAGCGACAAATCCTGCAACTGCCAGGCTTTTAATTAGAGGACTATAGTTAGAATTTAACTGCGATCGCACTAATTTCAACATTTACAAACTTTGGAAGATTAGCAACTTCCACAGTTTCTCTTGCCGGAGCATTTTCTGAAGCGAAATATTTAGCATAGACTTCGTTGATCTTTCCGAAGTTATTCATGTCACTAATAAAAATTGAAGTTTTGACTACATGATCAAGGGTCAATCCGGCTTCAGTCAAAATAGCCTTCAAATTTTCCAGTACTAGTGTTGTTTCAGCTTCAAGATCTTCAGTTTTTAGATCGCCAGTTGCCGGATCTATCGCGATCTGTCCGCTAATATATAAGGTGTCTCCAGCAAAAATTGCCTGATTGTAAGGTCCTATGGGTGCCGGGGCATTGTTGGTCTTAATGATTTTTTTCATAACTGAATATTTTATAAGGTTCTATCGCGATCCCGTCGCTTTTCATATTTAATATCACTTAATACGCTAGCCTTAATCCTGATCAGGAAGTTCCATGACTTTCTAGGGCCAAAAGGAACCCAACTAAAACTCATCAACCAGCTATCAAGATCACGTTGAAAACGTAATTGAGTAGGAGTAACCCCGCTATTCACAAGGTCGTAACCGGTGCTGGCTCCAATTTTCCATTTTGGTGCGATCTCTATATTTCCATTAAACATCAATGAATGCGCAGATACGGTATTTTGTCTGGCCGAGTTCGTATAATTCATAGCATAAGCAACACGTACATCCCACGGGATATTATAATTGTACCATCCATTTTCATTCTCCTCCTCATCACCTTCGAAAGGATCTTCATCGAAAAGACGGCCATCTTCGCCCATTCCTGTTCCGAAGAGATCATCAGGTCGACCACCATTTCTATAGGTTTCATTATCCATATCATCGGTTTCTTCCTCTTCAACACCTTCAAAATCCTTGTTGGAAAATGAATAGCCAAAGTTTACAGTTCCCGCAGTAAGTCGAAATAAACTTCCGCCGTTCTCAATATTCAGCTTGTCGATCCTGCGATTATTATTATCCAGGGCATATATATCCAAATTCCCTCCAAAGTTAATATCCAGCTTATTTTTGATCACCGGAATGGAACCTCGAAGTGAAATAGGGGACAGGCGCAGGGAATCTCCAGCAAGATTATAACTTGTTCCTATACTGAAGTTATTCAGAAGTGTAATTTTTTCCGGTTCTATAGCAGTGCTATCTTTCGATCTAACCTTGGCTTCAATGGTATTACTTAAGCTGAAGCCTAAAGAACTGGAAAAATTTCTTCCCGGTGCACCATATAAAGTTCCGTCAAACCTTGAATAATCAACAATATCTTCGATGATTTCACCATTTTCATCTTCAGATTCCTGGATAAACTGATCATAGAAACGATCAAAACCTGGATTGATATTATAACTCACTGAGGGTCTCATGACATGGCGAATCGCCTGTATTTTTTTGTCCTTTCCGAAGGTTTTCCTACCATATAGCGTAGTTCCAAGGCTTGTGTTGAAATTGTAGGTACGATAAGAGTCAAAACCTTTAATCGTATCAATTACGACATCATCCAGCACAGGATCGTAAGATCTTTCAAAAGTTCTGGAAACCCAGGTTTCTTCATAGCTGGTACCTGTGGAAACACTTAGATATTTGAAAAGTTTAAAATTCGTGTTTAGCGGAATGCTATGCTGTGCGCCCAGTCTTGCATCATCAAACATCGCCGGAGTAAGAAAAAGTGAATCGGCAGTATTTATCTGGTTCTCTGCCCGTAAATTATACTGAAGGTTTATATTTTCAATAAAACCTTTTTTACTACCCGAAGCAGGAGCCAGAGGATAGATACGGGACATACTCAATTGTAAAGTTGGTAAACTAAGATTTACCGAATTTGTTCTGGTGTTCTGGGAGTGTCGCGCTGCAAGACTCAAATTCACTTGGGGTTCTCCGGGAAAAGTCTTACTGTAAGAAACTGAAGAGTTTAGTTCGTTATTCAGATAATTTCCAGTGTTGGCCTGATTGATAGATTCGGCATAATACTCGCTGCTCCCTAAGTTTACAGAAGCTGAAAACCTGGAATTAGGACTGGCTTTTGGATCCTGACTATGAGACCACTGAATGTTATAGCTGGATCTTTCGGCAAAGTCGGGGAAGCCTCTTTCGCTAGTGAATAACTTTTCAAACCTTACTCTCGCATTTCCACGATATTTATACCTGTTAGCGTAATTGGATGAAAATTCCAGAGTGTAAGAGCCGTTCGTGTAGTAACTACCTAAAGCCAATAGATCAACATAGTCACTGATAGCAAAATAATAACCACCATTCTGAAGGTTATAACCATACTGGGAATCTCCAAATGACGGAATAATAAAACCTGAAGTTTCCTCATCTGTTAACGGGAAATACCCAAATGGAAGTCCTAGGGGAGTGGGAACATCTGCAATGTACATATTAACGAGTCCGGTCACGATCTTTTTCTCAGGTACGAACTTGATCTTCCTCGCATAGAAGAAATACTCCGGGTTATCTACATCCTGAGAAGTAGTAAACCGAACATTCTTCATGAAGTAAACCGAATCATTTTCCCGTTTGGTCACCATACCTTTTACGTTGAAGTCGGCTTCCTGGGTTCGGGAATTATAGACTAAAGCTCTTTCAGTATCAAAATTGAAACGAAGGGAATCTGGCTCTACTTTTCTATTGGCCTGGGTGAAAATAGGTTTCTGAATATATTCTCCCAGGGAATCCTCAATTCCATAGGCGAAAAACTCATTCTTATTATTATCGATAACGATGAGTCCGGCCTCTATGGTCATATCACCATAAACGATTTTTGCTTCGTTATACAGATAGATCTTATTCTCTTTTGGACTCAAGCGCATATAATCCTTGGCGCTATAATCCACAACATCGGTAATAAACTGAGGTTTTTTGACTGAATCCTGCTTAACGGTATCGGTAACCTGCAGGTTCTGGGCGATCTCTTCAGAAGTAATTGCGGGAGCAACACTATCCTTCTGACTTTCAACAGGGATCGAATTATTTCCAATCTCCTGCGCATGCAAAAGCGAGGTCATAAATAGCGTGAAAACTAAGCAAAAAAGTGTATTGGGGATATTTGTTTGCAATGCTTTAAGTGCTATTTTTGTACGGATTGGCGTGCTTTTTGCAAATCCAAAATTACATATATTTTTTTAGCTGAGTTTTGAGACTGCAGGAAAAATAGCAATAAAATATTCACCCCACACAAGCGTTAGCTTTCTATGAGAACGAACTTACTTAATCTTTTCGTATTCACAAGCCTTTTCTTTATTACATCAACGGCAACTTTTTCTGCTGAAATCCCTCCAAATCTGGATGAATTTGTAGTAGTTCTGGATGCTGGTCATGGTGGAAAAGATCCCGGAAACATGGGTAATGGTTATAAGGAAAAGGATATTGCGCTAAGCATCATCCTGAAGATTGGTGCGGAGCTTGAAAAATATAAGAATATAAAGGTAGTGTATACCAGAAAGTCTGATGTGTTTGTAGAGCTTTTTGAGCGAGGTAGGATTGCCAATGAAGCGAATGCAGACCTTTTTGTGTCTGTACATTGTAATTCTCATAATTCCCAGGCTTCAGGAACCGAGACTTTCGTGCTTGGACTTAACAGGAATGAGACCAATTTTGAAGTGGCGAAAAAAGAAAACTCGGTGATCTATCTCGAGGATAACTATGAAGTTACATATGCCGGGTATGATCCTAATTCACCTGAATCTACTATTGGTCTTACGATAATGCAGGAAGAATATCTAGATCAAAGTATTCTGCTTGCAGATCTTGTTCAGAAGCAATTTACCAATACATTAAAGAGAAAGAACAGAGGAGTTAAGCAAATGGGATTAATTGTGCTACATCAAACTTACATGCCGAGCGTACTGGTGGAGACTGGTTTCCTTACCAATAACCAGGAGGGACCTTATCTTAATAGTTCTAGAGGGAAGGATGATATGGCCCGGGCAATTACCAATGCTATTCTAAATTACAGTAAAACCATAAATTTAAATACCCTGGAGCAAGTAGCTGCAAATCAATCCAATGAAACTGTAGATAAGGGAGTTTTGCCGGAGTCCCAGGTTTTTAAAGATGTACTGTTCAGAGTGCAGCTGGCGGCCGGCTCAAAAAAGCTTGATACTAAGCCTTACAATTTTAAAGGTATTAAGGATGTAAGCAGGGAGAAAGAAGGTAAGCTTTATAAGTATTATTATGGAGCAACTTCAGATTATCTCAAGATCCAGCGAATGCACAATGAGGCGGTAAAAAGTGGATACACAGATAGTTATATAGTCGCCTTTAAGAATGAGCAAAAAATAACGCTTAACGATGCGTTAAAATCAAAGCTAAAATAGAAGAGCTTTTCTATTTTTATTTCTAAATTTGTGCGTATTCACTTAAAAAATTGCTTTTGAAATATTCCAGAGAGGTAAAAACTGCCGTTCTAGCTATCGTAGCGATAGTTATTTTATTGTTTGGTTATAGTTTTCTCAAGGGAGAAAATCTCCTCGCCCAGAATCGAATTTTTTATGCTGAATATGATGATGTAGAAGGACTCTCACCATCTTCTGAAGTTACTATCAACGGTCTTAAAGTTGGTCAGGTAAGCAGCATAGAATTCAAAGATAATTCAGGTAGACTTGTTGTGAGTTTTACCGTAAAAAATGATTTCAAGTTTTCGAAAAATAGTAAGGTGAATATTTATGGTGGAAGTATCATAGGTGGAAAGTCTTTAGCTATTGTACCAAATTATGATCAGAAATCTGAATGGGCTCAGACCGGAGATACACTTGAGGGTGATAAAGAAGAAGGGATCATGGAGCTTGTGAATGATAAATTGACTCCACTACAGAATAAACTGGAGAACACGATCACAAGTGCAGATTCTATGTTGACGGCCATCACAGAAATTCTAGATGACTCTACCAGGAACAATATTCGCGGTACTTTTAGAAATCTTGATGCTACCGTATCTTCATTCAGAGTAACCGCAGACGAACTTCAAGGTATTGTAAAGGGCAATAGTTCAAAGATCGATCGAACGTTTACGAATCTTGATGAGATGTCTACGAACTTTAATAAGTTCTCAGACACGCTATCCACCATGAACATAGGCAAGATCACCTCAGATCTTGAGAAGGTAATTGCAGATTTTGAAGGGATCTCGAATAAACTTAACAGCAAGGAAGGAACCGCAGGGAAATTGATCAATGACGATGCTGTGTATAATAACCTGGATCAGGCAACCAAACAGCTAGAACAACTCCTACAGGATATCAAACTTAATCCAAAGCGCTACGTTCATTTCTCAGTTTTCGGTAAGAAAGGTGGAGAATATGAAGAACCGAAAGATTCCTTAAAATAAATCTATCATGCAAATTGTTTCGCAAATACTATTTGTGATCGCTCTTTTAGTGGGCGTTGGCTTTTTCGCCAGAAATATTAAAAGACTTATTCGTAATATCAAATTAGGTCGGGAAATCGATCGAACAGATAATGGTGGAGAAAGATTTACCAAGATGGCCAGGATAGCCTTAGGGCAGAGTAAAATGGTAAAAAGACCAGTTTCCGGGTTTTTGCATATTATCGTTTACGTTGGTTTTATTATTATTAATATAGAAGTTCTCGAAATCGTTATCGATGGAATATTAGGTACACACAGAATCTTTTCTTTTCTAGGTGGTACGTATGATGTTCTTATCGCGAGTTTCGAAATCTTAGCTTTCCTGGTATTTGTTGGAGTAGTGATCTTTTGGATACGTAGAAATGCACTTAATATTTACCGTTTCCTAGGTCGTGAATTGAAAGGCTGGCCAAAGAATGATGCAAATTATATCCTGTATTTCGAAATGGTGCTAATGGCATTATTTCTTATCATGAATGCTACAGATTATCAACTGCAAATGAATGGAGCAGATCATTATGCTTCAGAAGCAGGTATTATGGGAAGCTTTCCAATAAGTCAGTTTTTGCTTCCTATTTTCGACGGAATGAGCAATGCGACTCTTATTATTATTGAAAGAGCTGCCTGGTGGTTACATATTCTTGGAATTCTTTTCTTTCTGAATTATTTATATTACTCAAAACATTTACATATTCTACTAGCGTTTCCAAACGTGTATTTTTCAAAACTGAGTCTTCAGGGGAAAATGGATAATCTGGAGGCAGTTCAGAAGGAAGTAGCATTAATGATGGATCCAAATGCCGATCCTTTCGCAGCTCCTGCGGAAGGCGAGGATGAAGGAGAGCCAGAAAAATTTGGAGCTTCAGATGTCTTTGACCTGAACCAGGTTCAATTACTGAATTCCTATACCTGTACAGAATGTGGTAGATGTACTTCTGAATGTCCTGCGAATCAAACCGGGAAAAAGCTTTCTCCAAGAAAGATCATGATGGATACTCGTGACAGGCTCGAGGAAGTAGGTGAGAATGTTACCAAGAACGGAAAGTATGAAGATGACGGCAAGCAATTACTTGATGACTATATTCTTAGAGAAGAACTATGGGCGTGTACTACTTGTAATGCATGTGTAGAGGCTTGTCCAGTGGGGATCGATCCGCTATCTATTATTCTGGATATGAGAAGATACCTGGTGATGGAGCAAAGTGCCGCTCCTAATGAGCTATCCATAGCGATGACAAATATTGAAAACAATGGTGCACCTTGGCCTTACAACCAGATGGACCGTTTGAACTGGGCCAAAGAAAATTAATACATTAGAATTTTATAAAGATCGATAATATGGCAGAAGCACTCAAAGTACCTACAATGGCAGAATATATGGCAGAAGGCAAAAAGCCTGAAGTTCTGTTCTGGGTTGGTTGTTCGGGAAGTTTCGATGATCGTGCTAAAAAAATCACCAAGGCATTTGTAAAACTTCTGCATAAAGCTGGAGTTGACTTTGCTGTTCTTGGGACTGAGGAAAGCTGTACCGGGGATCCTGCAAAAAGAGCTGGAAACGAATTTCTTTTTCAAATGCAGGCTGCTACGAATATTGAGGTGTTAAATGGTTATGAGATCAAAAAGGTGGTTACTGCCTGTCCTCACTGTTTCAATACCATCAAAAACGAATATCCTGCTCTTGGCGGAAATTATGAGGTAATGCACCATACTCAGTTTTTAAAAGATCTTTTGAATGAAGGTCGCTTAAAAGTTGAAGGTGGAAAATTCAAAGGAAAAAGAATTACTTTCCATGATCCATGTTATTTAGGTCGCGCTAATAATGAATATGAAGCTCCTCGTGATCTTCTTCGGAAGCTTGAAGTTGAGCTTGTTGAAATGCGTAAGTGTAAAAAGAACGGCTTGTGTTGTGGAGCAGGAGGAGGACAAATGTTCAAAGAACCTGAACCAGGAAACAAGGATGTAAACATCGAACGTACTGAGCAGGCTATGGAAGTGAAACCGGAAATAATCGCTGCCGGTTGTCCTTTTTGCAACACCATGATGACAGATGGGGTTAAGAATAAAGAAAAGGAAGATAGTATCGAGGTAATGGATGTTGCTGAAATGATCGCCAGCGCAGACGAACTTTAAATTCTAAAAGTTAAAAGACCAGTCTCTATTTGACTCCAAGGCTAAATCAATTAGATTTGTGTGAATACAAATTTAGCCTATGTTAGTACCATTTGATAGCCTTTCAGAAGATTCAAGAGTTTGGATTTATCAGGCCAACAGATCTTTTACAGAAGAGGAATTACAGGAGATCTCATCAAGATTAGACCAGTTCATTGAAAGATGGACAGCACATGGAGGAGATCTTAAGGCTTCCTACGATATCAAGTACAAAAGATTTATTACAATAGCCTTGGATCAGAAATTGAACGCTGCTACAGGCTGCTCTATAGATTCTTCCGTGCAATTCATTCAGCAACTGGAGAAAGACTATAACGTTGATCTTCTCGATAAAATGAATGTTTCCTATAAACAGGGAGAATTTGTTGCTTATAAAACACTTACCGATTTCAGAAAAATGGCAAAGGATAAAGCGGTGTCCATGAATACGATCGTATTCAATAATCTCGTTAATACCAAAGCCGAATATCTAACAGAATGGGAAGTTCCTGCTTCTGAGAGCTGGCATAAACGCTTCATGAAATAATGATATTGAGAACCCTGTCCCTCAAATTACCACTTTTACTCTTTTTGTTTTTCAGTCTTGGTGTATTCTCCCAGGTGAAAAATCCATTGTTTACCAAAGATCATGCTGCTCAAAAACAATGGGTGGATAGTACGTACGACTCCATGAATCTTAAGGAAAGAGTGGGGCAGCTATTCATGGCGAGTATCTGGTCTAAAAATGATAACGAAGCCGATACTATTCGTAAGCTTATTGCTGAAAATCATATTGGCGGACTTATTTTTTCCAAAGGAGGTCCGGTGAAACAGGCTCAGTTGACCAATGAGTTTCAGAAGATGTCTAAAGTTCCTTTGCTAATTGGAATGGATGCTGAATGGGGACTTGCTATGCGACTTGACAGCACTTTTGCCTTGCCATGGAATATGACACTTGGTGCCATACAGGATAATCAACTGGTAGAGGAAGCTGGCGCAGCTATTTCCAAGCAAACTAAGAGATTGGGTGTGCACTTTAACTTTGCCCCAGTAGTGGATATTAATACTAATCCAGACAATCCAATTATAGGAAACAGGTCGTTTGGGGAAGATAAATTTAATGTCACCGAAAAATCCCTTGCTTTTATGCGAGGCATGCACCGTGAGGGAGCACTCAGCAGTGCAAAACATTTTCCAGGTCATGGCGATACAGATTCCGATTCGCATAAGACGTTACCAACGATTAATTTCTCTGCGGAAAGGATCGAACGTGTAGAACTTTATCCTTATAAAAAACTAATTCCTGAAGGGCTTAGCAGTATCATGGTAGCCCATCTTAATGTTCCAGATTTAGAGCCTACAGATGGCAAGCCTGCCTCATTATCCAAGGATATTATCACAGAAATACTGAAGAAAGAGCTTGGCTTTAATGGTCTTATTTTTACCGATGCACTTGACATGAAAGGTGTTTCAAGAAATATGGAACCCGGTGAAGTGGATCTTGATGCATTTCGCGCTGGGAACGATATCCTGCTAATGAGTGAAGATGTTGGCAGAGCTTCTCAAAGTATTATGGATGCGGTAAATAATGGTACTATTAGTGAAAACCGATTGGCACTTTCAGTAAAGAAAATATTATATGCTAAGTATAAGGCTGGTCTTCATTATTTTAAACCGATTAGTACAAATTTCCTCATAGAAGAACTATATACTTCTCGTGATGAAGCTTTGCTGGAAGAGCTTTATGAAAATGCTGCAACGCTTATCAAAAACAATAAGGCTGTAGTTCCGGTTAAAGATCTTTCAGAAGAAAAGATTGCCTATGTGAATTTTGGGGACAATGATGGTAGTATTTTTCTTCAGCAGCTAAAGAAATATGCGAAAGTAGATTGGGTTCATGCAGATAAATTAGCCTTGCTGCTTGACAAACTCGAAGAATATGATCGTGTGATCATTGGTTTCCATAAATCGAATAGTAGTCCGTGGGCATCTTACAAATTTTCAAATAACGAATTGGTGTGGCTGCATGAGATTGCCCGCAAGAATAAGACGATCCTTGCACTATTCGCTAGACCTTACGCATTACTTGATATAAAAAGTTTCACCAATATAGAAGGGATCCTTATTGGCTACCAGAATCATCCTCTGGCTCAGAAAAAGGTTGGTCAGATAATTTTTGGAGCGGCTCAGGCGAAAGGTCGTCTTCCGGTTAGCATCCAGAATGAATTTCCAGCAGGAACCGGTTTTAATACTAAGGATGTTGATCGCTTAGCTTATGGAACTCCGGAAAGCGTTGGAATGAATTCCTATAAACTTCAGAAGATCGATAGTATTATTAATTATGCTATTTCAGAAAAAATGACTCCGGGGGCACAGATACTTATTGCTCGCCAGGGTAAAGTAATATATCAGAAGAATTTTGGCTATCAGACTTATGAAGAAGAGTTGCCTGTGACCGATACTACGGTTTATGATCTGGCATCTCTTACTAAGATCCTGGCTACTTTGCCGCTGGTCATGGAATTGGATGAGAAAGAAGTTCTGAGTTTTGATACTACGCTTGGTGAATTACTTCCTTCACTTAAAGATTCGAATAAATCCAATATTAAGTTGCAGGATATGTTGATGCATTATGCTCGATTACAAGCCTGGATTCCATTTTATATTTCTACCCTTGACTCTGAAACTAAGGGGCTTTCTGCCGATTATTATAACACTTTACCTTCTGAAACTTACAATACTCAGGTTGCAGATAATATGTTTATTAGAAAGGATATTGGCGATACCATTATCAACACGATCAGGCTTAGCGAACTTGAGAAAACGAGGTCTTATAAATACAGTGATCTGCCATACTATTTGCTAAAGTATTACCTGGAGAGCTATTACGAGACTTCACTTCAAAACATTACACAGGAGCATTTTTACAAATCCCTTGGTGCTAATTATACTGGCTATTTACCTAAAACAAGGTTTGATAGCCTCCAAATAGCACCTACAGAGAATGATCAATTATGGAGAGGGCAGGTTGTTCGTGGATATGTTCATGACCAGGGTGCTGCGATGCAAGGCGGAATTGGAGGCCATGCAGGATTGTTCAGTACTGCAAATGATGTTGCCAAGTTGATGCAAACCTATCTAAATGGCGGTTCTTATGGTGGGAAAAAATACTTGCGCGAAGATACCATTGAGAAATATAATACCTGCTATTATTGTGAGCAAAATGTAAGAAGAGGTGTAGGTTTCGACAAACCACAGCTTGGAACCTCAGGACCAACCTGTAACTGTGTGTCTATGAATAGTTTTGGACATAGTGGGTTTACAGGGACATTCGCCTGGGCAGATCCTGAAGAAGAGATAGTTTATGTATTTTTATCAAACAGAACTTTTCCTGATTCAACGAACAGGAAACTCATCAGGGAAGATATCCGGTCTGAGATCCAGAAAGTGATATACGAATCTATAGATTTCTAATTAATGAAAATTGCAATTGTTTGTTATCCAACTTTTGGTGGTAGCGGAGTAGTAGCCACCGAGTTAGGCCTGGCGCTTTCCAGACGTGGCCATGAGGTACATTTTGTTACCTATAAACAACCTGTTAGACTGGAGACAATTTCCAGCCACATCAGGTTTCATGAAGTGAACGTACCAGAGTATCCTCTATTTCATTATCAACCCTACGAGCTTGCTTTAAGCAGCAAACTTGTAAATGTTATAAAGAATTATGGAATAGAACTTTTGCATGTTCATTATGCGATTCCTCATGCTTATGCTGGCTATATGGCTAAAAAGATGCTCGCTGAAGAAGGAATCGAAATTCCAATGGTGACGACTTTGCATGGAACAGATATTACTCTGGTTGGAAATCACCCATTTTATAAGCCTGCTGTAACCTTTAGTATCAATAAAAGTGATTATGTGACTTCTGTTTCAGAAAGCTTAAAAGAGGATACCCTAAGACATTTTGACGTAAAAACAGAAATTGAAGTTATTCCTAACTTTATTGATGTATCTAAATTTCAGAAGAAAACATTTACAGACTGCCAGAGAGAATTGATGGCACAATCTGACGAAAAAATAATTACACACGTAAGTAATTTTCGGAAAGTAAAACGGGTGGATGATGTCGTGAAGATCTTCTTTGAAATTCAGAAATCTGTAAGTGCTCGTTTAATGATGGTAGGTGAAGGTCCAGAAAGAGAAACAGCGGAAAAACTGGTTCGCGATCTGGGCATGACAGACAAAGTACTATTCCTGGGGCAAAGTAATGAAATTGATAAGATCCTGTGCTTTTCAGATCTGTTCCTTTTACCTTCTGAAACTGAAAGTTTCGGATTGGCTGCACTTGAAGCAATGGTTCACTCTGTCCCTGTAATATCCTCTAATACTGGAGGTTTGCCAGAAGTGAATAAAGATGATTTCTCAGGTTATCTTCATGACGTAGGTGATGTATCTGCAATGGCTAACAGTGCTATTTCAATTTTAGAAACAGAAGAAGTTCTACGGAAATTTAAAAGGCAGGCTGGAGAAACAGCAAGGGATTTTGATATAAATATGATCGTTCCCAGGTACGAAGAGCTGTATAAGAAAGCACTGATTAAAGCATAAAAAAAGGAGCCAATTGGCTCCTTTTTTGTTGTTATCTTCTACTCAATTAGAATTGATATCTAATACCTAAAGCGATATCTGGTGTGAAATCATCGTGATCATCATAGTCTGAAAATCCAATTTCAGGTCTGAAATCTAATGATAACAATAGCGGGAAATCAAAATTATATTCGATCCCTACGTTACCGGCCAATAATGCAAAAACACCATCATTACGATCTATATCACCTCTACGGTTGTCATCGTAATTACCAAGTCCCGCACCAGCACCTGCGTACCAGTTAAAACCTCCGTCAATGTTCCATACCCATTGGTACAATCCAACAAGCTTGATAGCATCATACTTATCATTATCACTACGCCATCCAAGATCGAACTCTAACCTGTTGTTCTCACTTGTTGCTCTCTGATATGAAACCTCGGCACCAAATCCACCACCATCACCCACTCTCAAACCAAGTGCGTTTTTAGAGATTTGCTGTGCGCTTGCCTCATTCAGAAAAACAGCTCCAAAAATAAAAGCTGCAAAAAGAACTACTTTTTTCATGTTTGATTGTTTTAAATTCATCTCGGCAAATTTATGCCGTTTACCAATATGAGAACGTTCAGGCTAGTAAATGTATTGTTAATATTAATTAAGATTCTGTTAAGTCGGTAAACTGAAACTTCCTAAATTTGAGTATGAAATTGAAGGATTCCCTGCAACAGCTTGCGAAAGAATTAGAAGGAGAGCTATATTATGATGAGCTCTGGAAAACCATTTACGCAACCGATGCTTCTGTTTATCGAGAAATACCACTAGCCGTAAGCATACCTAGGTCAAAGCAAGATCTTATAAGACTTATAAGATTCGCCAGGGAAAATAAAATTACTTTGATCCCCAGGACTGCTGGAACTTCATTGGCTGGACAATGTACTGGTGATGGAATTATTGTGGATGTCTCGCGTCATTTTACCGATATAATAAATATAGCTCCGGATAGTAATACGGTTACCGTACAGCCTGGGGTAATTCGGGATGATCTCAACCGGAAACTTCATAAGCATGGTCTTTTCTTTGGACCTAATACTTCGACTTCGAATCGATGTATGATAGGAGGAATGGTAGGTAATAATTCCAGTGGAACTACTTCGATCAGGTATGGTACAACCCGGGATAGGATCAAATCTATCAGAGCACTGTTAAGTGATGGAAGTGAAGTTGAGTTTAGAGATCTTACAAAAACTGAATTTCAGAAAAAATTAAATATCAAAGGTCTGGAGGGCGATATCTACCGTATGATCCAGGATATTCTTAATTCAGAAGAAAACAGAGAAGCGATCATTAGTAATTTTCCTCCTATGGAATTACATAGGCGAAATACAGGTTATGCGCTTGATGAATTGTTGCATACTGAAGTATTTGAGGAATCTGAAAGAAAACTGAATATCTGCGACCTTATCGCAGGTAGTGAAGGAACGCTGGCTTTTATTACTGAAATAACGCTAAAGCTGGATATTCTGCCTCCTTCAGAAAAGGCGATGATCGCAGTGCATTTTCATTCAATAGACGCATGTATGCAAGCGGTTGTTCCGGCCATGGAACACTCGCTATTTACCTGTGAAATGATGGATAAGATCATTCTCGACTGCACCAGTGATAATTTGAAATATCGTGAGAACAGATTCTTTATAGAAAATGATCCTGAGGCGATCCTGATGCTTGAGTTACGCGCAGAAACACAGGAAGTACTTGAGCAAAATTTAGAAGCTTTGATGAGTACACTTAAAAGTTCCAATCTTGGTTATGCTTTTCCCGTTCTTTATGGTAATCAAATTGATCTCGCTCTGGATCTTCGAAAAGCCGGATTGGGATTACTGGGTAATATGAAGGGAGACCGTAAAGCTGTTGCATGTATTGAAGATACAGCTGTGGCCATCCCTGTACTGGCAGATTATATTTCGGAGTTTACACAGATCATGAAAAAATTTGATCAACAAGCCGTTTATTATGCTCATGCAGGCGCTGGAGAGATTCATTTGCGTCCTATTCTGAATCTGAAAAAATCTGAAGATGTTGGTTTATTCCGAAGTATTACGCTGGATGTTGCGAAACTGGTGAAAAAATACAATGGTTCTCTTAGTGGAGAACATGGCGATGGAAGGTTAAGGGCCGAATTTATTGAACTTATGTATGGTGAAAAAGTGTATTCACTGCTGAAGGATATAAAGTTTGCTTTCGATCCAGATAATATTTTCAATAAAGGTAAGATCGTAGATGCACCTGCTATGGATACTTCTCTTAGATATGTTCCAGATCGTAAAGAACCCGAGATCGAGACCATCATGGACTTTTCTGATGCCGAAGGAGTTCTTAAACTGGCCGAAAAATGTAACGGGAGTGGTGATTGCCGAAAGTCGGTAGAAGCAGGAGGAACCATGTGTCCTAGTTACAGAGCCACCAGGGATGAAAAAGATACCACCAGAGCTCGCGCAAATGCTCTAAGGGAATTTCTCACAAATTCAGATAAGGAGAACAGGTTTGATCATCCAGAACTAAAGGAAGTGCTGGATCTGTGTATTAGCTGTAAAGGATGTAAAAGTGAATGTCCGTCCAATGTGGATATGGCTGCTCTTAAAGCTGAATTTCAATTTCAGTATTACAAATCGAACAAACCTAGTTTAAGGGATCGAACTTTTGCGGGGATCACGAAGCAAAACGCTATGGCATCTAAAGTTCCTGGTTTATCACGATTTGTAATGCAAAATAAATTTACTTCCAGAATAGCAAAAGAAATACTTGGGGTAGCGGTAGAAAGAGAACTTCCAGCAGTTGGAAAGACTACGCTTAAAAAATACTACCTGGCTAATAAAGAGACGCTCAAAGTTCAGAATCCTGTTAGGACGGTTTATCTTTTTAATGATGAATTTACTAATTATCTCGATGTAGAAGTTGGTATCGATGCCCTCAGACTTTTAAGTCGGTTAGGCTACCAGGTGAAAATGATTGACCATCCTGAAAGTGGAAGGAGTTACCTTTCCAAAGGATTCCTGGGTGAAGCGAAGAAATTGGCCAATGAGAATATTAAAATCTTTAGTTCTATTATTAAGAACGAAACTCCATTGCTAGGAGTAGAACCTTCAGCGATCTTAAGTTTTAGAGATGAATACTTAAGACTGGCAGATGATAAAAAGTCAGCTGAGAAACTTGCTAAGAATTGCTTTATAATTGAAGAATTTCTGAAACAGGAGCTTTCAGCAGGAATTATCAGCAACAAGCAATTCACTACTGAAGTGGCAACCATTAAAATTCATGGACACTGTCATCAAAAAGCGCTCTCTAATACTTCACGAACTTTCGATATTCTCAATATTCCTGAAAATTACAAGGTAACTATCATCCCTTCAGGTTGCTGCGGCATGGCAGGTTCTTTCGGCTATGAAAAGGAACATTATGAGATTAGTATGCAAATAGGGGAAAACTCCTTATTTCCAGCCATTAGGAAAAGTAAGGAAGGCACGATTATCTCTGCCAATGGGACAAGCTGCAGACATCAAATTAAGGATGGTACTGGCAGAATAGCACAACACCCGGTAAGTATTTTATATAATGCACTTGCTTAAAGACGCAAAGTTTTGTTAATGCTATATTAATTGCAATTCTAGGACTTTCAAAACATTAAATTTAGCCCTCTAAATTAAAACTAATAAGAGCTTCGAATACGGTATGTCAATGGATAAAGAAATGCGAATTAAGCAACTCGAAGAAGACTTACAACGGGCCAGGGAAAAAATAGACGAATTAGAAACCTCGAATATTAAGTTTGAGGCAAAAACTAACAGATCCCTATCTAATAATATATTCGATTTAAAGGAATCTGTTATAGATAACATTCATCATCCTCTGGTGATCCTTGATGATAAACTCAAAGTAGTATTTGCCAATAAATACTTTCTGAAGACATTTAAAATATCTTCTGATGAAGTTCAGGACATATTAATTTATGAAGTAAAGGCTGCTCAGTGGGATATTCCGCAGCTTAAGACTGTACTAGAAACAATTCTACCTTCTAATAGCAAAATGACAAATTTTGAGATGCAGGTTGAAGGGAATGGCGGTACAGAAAAGCACTTGCTGTTAAATGCTAGTGAAATACAGCTATCCGGGACTGATAGTAATTTTATCTTACTAAGTATTGAAAATATTACCAAAAGAAAAATAGCTCAGAATAATTTAAAGAAGAGCCAGCAGCAATTCCGTGATCTATTTTATTCTACAACAAGTTTGATAGCGATTTTTCATGGGCCAGATCATGTGGTAGATATGGCTAATGATGCTATTGTTAAAGTATGGGGTAAGGGAAAAGATGTAATTGGAAAACCTATTGCGGAGATCTTACCTGAGATTAAAGAACAAGGTTTGGTAGATTTATTAAACCGTGTG
This sequence comes from Gramella sp. Hel_I_59, assembly GCF_006714895.1. NCBI lineage: Bacteria > Pseudomonadati > Bacteroidota > Flavobacteriia > Flavobacteriales > Flavobacteriaceae > Christiangramia > Gramella sp. Hel_I_59. The sequence goes on from NZ_VFME01000001.1 coordinate 1,857,285, forward strand.
TATTCTACCGGTGAACCATTTCATGCTGTTGAAAAACCTATAACCTTAAATATTGACGGGAATACAGAAGAAAGATATTTTGATATCTCTTATCAACCACAAAGAGATAGTAAAGGTAATATTATTGGTGTCGCAAATATCTCGAGTGATGTAACTAAACAGGCATTACTGAATGAACAAATCAAAAAAAGTGAGTCTGATTTTAGACAGCTCGTTAATTTCATGCCTCATAAAATTAGTATAGCTGGACCTGATTCTAAGGTTAAATTTTACAATCAGAGTTGGTTGGATTACGTTGGACTAAACTTGCAGGAATCTTTGGAAAGACCGTGGTTGGAAATTATTCATCCTGAAGATAAAGAAAGAGTTTCTAAGGAAGTAGCGCAACATTTTAGTAGTGGTGAGTCTTTAGAGACTGAAATTAGGCTTCTGAATAAGAAAGGCGATTACTTGTGGCATCTTTGTCGAAGCAACCCTTTGAAGGATGTAGATGGTAAAATTTACTCCTGGCTAACATCCAGTACCGAAATTCAGAAATTAAAGGATGATGAGAAGCGAAAGGAAAGTTTTCTGAAACTCGTAAGTCATGAACTCAAGACTCCAGTTACTTCTATTAAAGTTTATATACAATTGCTACAATCTATACTGCCTGAGAAGGTAGAGACAGATTCTAAGAATATTCCCGTTAAACCATATCTACATAGAATTGAGAGCCAGATCGAAAGGCTTATTCGGTTGATATCAGAAATGCTTGACCTAAGTAGAATTGAGCAAAATGAACTTATTCTGGAACTCAGCGAATTTCAATTAAATGACCAGATAGAAACAGTAGTTGAAGATCTATCGTTTTCTCATCGCGAGATGCAAATTGATATCAATCATGATGAGAGAGTTTCAGTAAACGCTGATCGAGAAAGAATTGGACAGGTTATAACTAATCTTATTACGAATGCTGTAAAATATTCTCCAGACACTAAGAAAGTATCTATAAGGATTTTTAAAACTGGTGAAAATCAAGCAGCTGTAAGCGTAAAAGATTATGGAATAGGTATAGCATTGCAGGAACAACAACAAATATTTAAACGCTTCTACAGAGTTTCTGGAAATAAAGATGAAACTTATGAAGGCTTCGGAATTGGGCTTTATCTTTCAAACGAAATTATTGAGAAGCATCAGGGCAAAATTGTCGTGAAAAGTGAACCTGGTAAAGGTTCTGAATTTACATTTATATTACCCCTAAATTAATTAAAAAATGGCTAGAATCTTAATCGTGGATGACGATCAAACAATTGGATTAATGCTTAAAGATATACTTGAGTTCTCAGATCATAACGTCACTGTTTCTCAACAACCTAAGCTTACGAAAGAAAATATTCTGAAACACGATATAGAACTGATACTTCTGGATAAACTTATATCTGGAGTGGACGGTACAGATGTATGCGTGGAATTAAAAGCAGATGAAGAAGTTGCTCACGTTCCAATCATCATGATGTCTGCATTGCATAACGTAGGTGACCTTTGTAAATCTGTAGGTGCCGTTGAATTTATTCCCAAGCCATTTGACATGGATACCCTTTTAAATAGAGTGTCTGAAGTCCTTGCGAGGGATAATAGCGGAGAATCTGCTAGCTCATAGAAAACAAGTGTTTAGCTATTATATTTCTAAATAAGCAATAGCCTTTTCCTACATTGGGAATATATAGGATTCCACTTTCAAATATGTTCTTAAAAAATTACATTTGTTCAAAATCGAATAAATGGCAGGAAATTCTATAGGCACACTTTTTAGATTAACTACGTTTGGTGAGTCTCATGGTGTCGCTATTGGTGGTGTGATTGATGGATGTCCTGCAGGAGTAAAGCTAGATCTCGAGAAGATACAGCAGGACCTGGATAGAAGACGTCCCGGGCAATCTGCAATTGTAACTCAGCGTAAAGAACCCGATACTGTAGAATTTCTATCGGGAATTTTCGAAGGTCAGTCAACCGGTACTCCAATTGGATTTGTCATTAAAAATGCGAATCAAAAATCCAAAGATTATTCTCATATAAAAGATACTTACAGGCCTTCCCATGCCGACTATACCTACGACGAAAAGTATGGTGTTCGCGATTACCGTGGTGGTGGAAGATCCTCGGCTAGAGAGACGGCATGTAGGGTTGTTGCAGGTAGTATTGCCAAACAGCTTTTAAGTTCCCTTCAATTCAATGCCTATGTTTCTACTGTAGGTCATATTGAACTAAATAAAAAATATCAGGAACTGGACTTTTCAGAAGTTGAAAAGAATCCGGTTCGATGTCCAGACCCTGCCAAGGCAAAGGAAATGGAGACTTATATCAAGGAAATTCGCTCAAGCGGGGATACTGTTGGTGGAATCGTTGATTGTGTTATCCAAAATGTTCCTAAAGGTTTGGGTGAACCTGTTTTTAACAAGTTACACGCTGAACTCGGTAAAGCGATGCTATCGATCAACGCTGTGAAAGGCTTTGAATACGGCAGCGGATTTGCTGGAACTACGATGAAAGGTAGTGAGCACAACGATCAGTTTAATCAGGATGGTTCTACTAAGACTAATTTGAGTGGCGGTATCCAGGGAGGAATAAGCAATGGAATGGATATCTACTTCAGAGTAGCTTTTAAACCAGTTGCAACACTAATGCAGAAACAACAAACTATCAATTCCAAAGGAGAGCAGGTAGACATGCAGGGCAAAGGTAGACATGATCCATGTGTTGTGCCCAGAGCAGTACCCATCGTAGAAGCCATGGCCGCAATCATTATGGCCGACTATTTTCTTCAGAATAAATCATCAAAAATTTAATAGTAGAACATTAGGTATATGAAAAAACTCGCGTTGCACTGGCAGATACTTTTAGGAATGGCCGCTGGTGTCATTTTTGGACTTATCATGACTAATTTTAGTTGGGGACCAGAATTTACAGGGGATTGGATCAAACCTTTCGGAAATATTTTTATCAATGCACTTAAGTTAATTGCAGTGCCATTGATCCTGGCATCTCTTATCAAGGGGATCTCAGACCTTAAAGATATTTCAAAGTTGTCCAAGATGGGAACCAGAACCATTGCGACCTATGTAATTACAACCGTGATCGCAGTTTCTATAGGGTTGCTCATGGTAAACCTTATTGCACCCGGGAAAGCGATTTCTGAAGAAACGCGGAGTGATCTTATAGCCAGTTACGAAGGAGATGCTTCAGTTAGAATTACAGATGCTCAGAAACAGAAGGATGCCGGACCTTTACAGGCCCTGGAAGATCTGGTGCCGAGTAACATTTTTGGTGCGGCGAGCGATAACGGGAACATGCTTCAGGTTATATTTTTCGCGATATTCTTTGGACTAGGACTCATACTGATTCCTGAAAAAACAGCAAAACCGGTTAAAGATTTCTTTGATGGCTTCAATGAAGTCATATTAAAAATGATCGACCTTATTATGCTAACTGCACCTTATGGTGTATTTGCCTTACTGGCAGCGCTCGTTGTAGAATCGCCAAGTGCAGATCTCTTTGCAGCTCTTGCCATGTATGCACTTACTGTACTGCTAGGTTTGGCTCTTATGATAGGAGTATATATTTTACTGGTATGGATCTTTACTAAAAATACACCTTCATTTTTCCTGAACGGAATCGGGCCTGCTCAATTACTTGCTTTTTCCACAAGCTCTAGTGCTGCCACGCTTCCTGTTACTATGGAAAGGGTAGAAGAACACATGGGTGTTAACAAAGAGGTTACTAGTTTTGTACTTCCAATTGGCGCCACGATCAATATGGATGGTACGAGTCTTTACCAGGCAGTAGCGGCGGTATTTATCGCTCAGGCATTCGGGATGGACCTATCACTAGGGGCACAATTAGGGATCATCGCAACAGCTACATTGGCTTCTATAGGCTCAGCGGCTGTACCGGGAGCAGGCATGGTAATGTTAGTAATTGTACTTGCCCAAGCTGGTATTCCTGAAGCAGGATTGGCTTTAATATTTGCAGTAGACAGACCATTAGATATGTGTAGAACTACCGTTAATGTTACCGGTGATGCTGCAGTATCTCTCATGGTAGCAAAATCTGTAGATATGATGGGACCTCCTAATGTGAAAGACTGGGATGATGATTACCATCCTGAAAATGAGGAAACCGTTTAATCCAGAAACTTCGATTTTAGTTCGGGAGTAGGGATCATACAATTATCCTTTTTCCCGAACCATTTATATCGATTACTAGCTACGAGATCATAAATACTATCTCTCAAACCCTCAGGTAGAAATAAGAAGTTTTTCAGTAAAGAATATCCTCCATCGAGGTCTCTTGAGATTTCCAGGGCTGCAGTAGACTTTCTATAATATGCCACACCCGGCTCAATAAGCATAATAGAATCCAGATCTTCGTGATCAAATCCTCTTTCTTCAATAAGTCCTTTTCCGATTTCACTTTGCAGGGATGCGAATCGAAACCTATCCTTACGATCATGTTTTATAATGAACTGTACCGCGTTATTGCAAAGGTTACAAACGCCATCGAACAATATGATCTTATGTTTGGAAATATTTTCCATAACTATTTCTTTTTAGCAGATTGTACCAGTTCCAGTTGAGCCATTCCTACTGAAGTGGTGAAAATACCATAATTCACCAGAGCTTTGTCTTTTTCTATCTTATCGATAGTCCCAACCGCTTTTCCATCTTCAAGCCGAACACGATCACCAATCTTTAATTTAGCTTTTGGTTTATTGGCTTCCTGTTTCTTTAATTGCGTTTCTTTTTTCTTCTCTTCTTTTTTCTTTTCCCGAATAGGTTCAATTTTTTTCTGAACCTCTTTTTTAAGCTGTTCTTCCTTATTTTTCTTAGCCTTTAGTTTCTTGGCGCTTTCTTTTTTTCGTTTGGAATTCTCTATTTCCACCAGCTTTATAAATTCTCCAATAAGCTCCTTTTTCTTCTTATTGCTGAAGTATTTTTCGCTTAAATCATTGACCTTCTGTCCAAGATAGATCATTCGCTGATTGGTATCATACAGCTCCTGATAGCTCTCGAGTTTCTGCTGAACCCTGGAGTTTGTCTCTTCCAGCTTTTCCTTTTCAGCCGCGGCTTTTTCCTCTTTGGTCTTAAGACTGTCGGTTGTTTTTCTAAGGTTAGAACGTTCCTTCTGAAGGTTCGCGATACTTCGATCAAATCTAATCTTACCACGTTCTACCTTCTTTTTAGACCGATTGATCAGGCTATAAGGAATACCGTTCTTCTGGGCAACTTCAAAAGTAAAGGAGCTTCCGGCTTCTCCCACCTGTAGCTTATAGATTGGTTCAAGCGTCTGACTATCGAACATCATATTCGCATTGCTCATCTCTGGCAATTCATTGGCCAATTTCTTCAGGTTCGCGTAATGTGTTGTAAGAATTCCGAAAGATCCTTTTTCATAGAAAACCTCCAGAAATGTTTCAGCTAAGGCACCACCAAGTTCAGGATCACTTCCCGTTCCAAATTCATCTATTAGAAACAATGTTTTATCATCACATTTCCGCAGAAAGTAATTCATGTTTTTCAAACGGTAGCTATATGTACTGAGGTGATTTTCTATAGATTGATTATCACCAATATCGGTAAGAACTTTTGAGAATAGGCACATTCTACTATACTCATGAACTGGAATAAGCATTCCGCTCTGGAGCATTACCTGCAAAAGTCCAACAGTTTTAAGAGTGATACTTTTACCACCGGCGTTTGGGCCTGAAATAACCATTATTCGGTTGTCAGCGCCTAGTTCAATACTCTGTGGATATGTCTTTTCGTTCTTTTTCTTATTATTCAGAAGTAATAAAGGATGGTATGCATCTTTCAGAAATAATTCTCGATCCTTGGTGATCTTTGGTAAGATCCCCTCAATCTTATAGGCGTATTTAGCCTTGGCAGCGATCACATCCATTTCACTTAAAAGATCCTGATGTTCTACCAAAACTTCACGATAGGGCCTGGTAAACTCTGTCAGTTCTTTTAAGATACGCTTGATCTCTTCTTTTGCCTCGTATTCTAAATTATTAAGTTCTCGAGTATAACGATGTGTAGCTTCCGGTTGAATATATACAATACTGCCGGTTTTGGAATTCCCCATGATTCCACCTTTTACCTTACGTCGGTACATGGATTTGACAGCGAGCACCCGCACATTCTCCACAACACTTTCCTTGATCTCGTCAAGATATCCATAACCGTTGTAGGTAGTTAAAGCTGAATTAAAACTTGTATTTATCTGGCCCTTTACAGCATTGATCGATCTTCGCAACTGTTGTAAATACGTGGAAGCATCATCTTTCATTTCCCCAAACCGATCAATAACCGAATTGATCTTTTCTACGAGGCTTAGGTCATATTCCAGATGAGAAACAGTCTCAGACAAAGCAGGATAGAGATGCTTGTTTTTTCTAAAGAATTTCAAGTGATTATTCACCGTTTCATTAAGCGAAGAAATCTTTCTGAAACCTCCAATTTCAAGAACCGACTCCTCTATAGCCAGTAATCGAAGCTCAGGTTGAATACTATCAAATCCGTAATTCGGGATCGCTTCATCCTGGGTTTTGGATTTAATAAATTCATTGGTTTGATCGAGTCCAAAAACGGTCTTTTGAAAACTCGGGTATGGTTGGATCTTAAGAGCCTTTTCTTTTCCCTGTCCTGTAATGCAAAGTTCGCTAACCTGTGCGCATACTACTGGAAATTCCAAATCATCAAGACTCCTGGAACTAATTTTTATCATATCAATTTTTCCCTACATTTGAGGTTCTACAAAGTTAATCAATTCTCATGAACGTAAGAATAGATCAAAGCTGGAAAAAAGTTCTAAATGCTGAATTTGAAAAGGACTATTTCAAGAATTTAATCCAATATGTAAAAGAGGAGTATACGGAGCATAAATGTTTTCCTCCAGGCAGTGAAATTTTTGCTGCTTTTGATCATTCAACATTTGATAATACCAGGGTAGTTATTCTGGGTCAGGATCCATATCATGGAGTAGGGCAGGCGAACGGTTTATGTTTTTCTGTTCGTGATAATGTCCAGATTCCTCCTTCACTGATCAATATTTTTAAAGAAATTGAGACTGATCTTAATCAACCAGCTCCTTCCAGTGGAAATCTCGAAAGATGGGCAGATCAAGGTGTACTTTTATTAAATGCAACTTTAAGCGTGAGAGCTCACCAGGCCGGCTCCCACCAAAATAAAGGATGGGAAGTCTTTACAGATGAAGTGATCAGGCTCATTTCCACAGAAAAAGAAAATGTAGTTTTTATACTTTGGGGGGGGTATGCCAAGAAAAAATCCAAGCTAATCGATAGTTCGAAGCATCTAATTTTAACCAGTGGTCATCCGTCACCATTAAGCGCAAACAGAGGATACTGGTTTGGAAATAAACATTTTAGTCAGGCCAATGAGTATTTGCAATCAAAAGGTAAAAAACCGATTAATTGGTAAGCATACTCAATAAGTGCTAATTAGAATCTATATCCCAGGTTGACCATAAACTGACCAACAATAGTTGGAGATTTGTCACTAAACAAATTTCTACCAATACCACCGCTTAGGTCTAATAAAAAGCCTCCTTTAGAAACAAATTTACCACCCAGACCGAATCCTATGGCAAAGTCGGTATAGTCATTAGTTTCATAAACATATTCATTAGTGCTTTCATTGTAATATGATCCATCTTCATATTCACCATTAGATAACATTCCAAAACCATGAACATAAAAGCCACGGGCATACTTTGAGCTAAAGAAATGCTTGTATTTACCGGTTAAAGAGAGCTCTTTGTAATAAGCATCATTGAGATAATCATCCTTAGTTGGATGGTAAAAAGCTTCGATCGCCCAGGTAGAATTTTCAGAAATTATGCGTTCATAAGTGATATCTACGATACCGAAGGCAACGAGGTTAAAAGCATTCAGACTTAATTCTTGTTCTCCGGATTCCCTTAAATTTGCATTGGAAATACTGTCGTTGGTCTGACTAAAACCCAGAGATGTGGCTGCTAAAAGCAAGCAGGTAAGTAAAAATTTCATTTGTAGAAGTAGATTATTTGGCCCTGAAATTATGAATTAATTCCTTATTATCTACTTTTTCGGAAATAAGTTTAAGTCTTTTTAAATAATCCTGAACTTCAGTTAGATTTTGATCGGCAATTTGCTGCTGACTCCAATGAGTAAGATCAAGCCATTTACGGATATCTTCCAGTTTCTGTCCGTATCTTTCTGCCAGTTCAACATCTATACTTTTCTGAATTTTGAAATTGCTTGTTTCAGTATTCAAGACATCCAGCATTTTTAGAAGTTCGTCAGGCTTTTCAACAATTACTTTTTGAGAAGCTGCTATCACAAAACAAGGCCATGGAGTAGGGCAGTCGGCTATAAGTCGGAAGGTATTATTGTCCACCAGAGGTTTTGTGGTGAAATGTTCCCACATAAAATACTGTGCATTATCCTGTCTCAAAGCCTCAATAGCTCCTTCCAGGTTATGAACAACTTCGAATTTGAGTGAATCTGTATTCCAACCAACATTTTCAGCATTTACATAGGCCATGAGATGTGAGCCGCTTCCTTCACGGCTAATTGCGGCCTTTGTATCTTTAAGATCGTTGATGTTTTTAAAGGAAGATCTACCGTCCACATGAATTCCCCAAATAAGCGGACTTCCAATATAATTCTGAATAATCTTACTTTGGTTTCCATTTATGATGTCACGGCTAATACCTTCTGTTAGTATAACGGCTACGTCTATTTCCTCTTCCCTAAGCAAATTGCACATCGCTCCTGTACCTTCCGGAACTTCCTTCCATTCAAGATCTATTCCCGCTTCTGCGAATTTATTATTCTCGATACAACGATGCCAGGGTAAATTAAAATGCTCCGGTACACCACCAACTTTAATCTTAGTCATTTGAATGCTTTTCTTTTAGATAGTCATATATCGCATATTGCGAACGTACTGTTTCCTCATCATCTTCTTTCTGAACATAGGTATTCGACTCTTCCTTATCCTGAATACGAGCTTTCATATTATCCTTTAACTGAATATTCAGTATCTCTTTGAATTCGTTAAAAATATCTTTATCCAGCACCGGAGAGATGACTTCAATCCTGCGATCAAGATTACGACTCATCCAGTCTGCACTCCCATAAAACATCTTTTCATCACCATCATTTTCAAAAAGATAGATTCTACCGTGTTCCAGAAAACGATCAACGACACTGGTGATATAAATGTTATCACTCATTCCTTGAACTCCTGGAATTAGACAGGTAAAACCCCGTATCAGCATTCTAATCTCGACACCCGCTTCGCTCGCCCGGTACAGCAACTCGATCATTTCCTCATCTTCAAGGCTGTTCATCTTGGCGGTAATCTTAGCTTTCTTGCCTTCTCTGGCATTTTCGATCTCGTTGTAGATCAATTTGGTAAATTCCTGCCTTGTAGAAAATGGAGAGATCAAAAGGTTCTTTTCTCTCGGGATGATCAGTTCTCCTTCCAGCACTTTAAACAGGCGGTCGAGTTCTTTAGTTATAAGTTTATTTGCTGTAAAGATGGCATGATCGCAATAGATTTCAGCGGTTTCTGCATTGAAATTTCCGGTTCCAATATATGCATATCGTACAGTTTCATCATTCTCTTGCCTTTTTACCAGCATGATTTTCGAATGTACTTTCACCTTCGGAAAAGAATAGATCACATGAGCGCCTTTTTCTTCAAATTTTCTTCCCCAGCTAATGTTGTTCTCCTCATCGAATCTTGCTTTGGCTTCTACAAAAACAGTTACATTTTTACCGTTCTCCAGAGCCCGCATTAGAGAATTAGTAAGTTTGGACTCATCGGCTACCCGATAAAGGGAAATACTAATATCAGTAACCTGTTCATCTGCCGCGGCCTGTTCTACAAATCTCTCCACATAATCAAATGACATAAAAGGAAAATGCAGCGCCTGATCTTTCTCTAGGATAGATTTAAAGTAATCATTACTTTTTTCCAGGGTTTTATGAGGTAGAGGAGGAAGCTTTTTAAAATGAAGATCCTTATTGTCACCTGGATCAGGAAAAGTAAAGAAGTCTTTGAAATTATGATATTTACCTCCCGGCATCATATCGATCTTCCCTAATTTCAGAAGTTTCCTGATTTTTCTATGAACAGGATCGGGCATGCTTGCATCATAAAGTAATCTTGTGGGCTGCCCATCTGTTCTTTGCTTTAAAGATTCATAGATCTTTTCTGCCAGTACGCCTTCATATATATCGTCGATATACAGTTCAGCATCCCGGGATAATTTGATCTCATAGATTCCTGTAATATCGCTTTCAGGAAAAATTTTAAACAATTGATGTCTTAGAATTTCATCTAAATAAGTGATCTGATGTTTTTCTGCTTCATCATCAAAAGACACGAATCGGCCACATTCTTCTACCGGTATATTAACAATGGCTAATTTATTTTCATCTTTAAAAGTAACCAGGAAATAGAGGATAGAATTCTTCAGAAACAATTCATTCTCTTCATCCAGATTAATTAGAATAGGATCTAAATGTTGCTGAATGTTCTTTTGAAAATAATCCTCAGCAAAGGCCTTCTGCTTTTCATCGTAATGATCTGCCTCCAGTAAAAATATGTTGTTTGCTGCAAGTTCCGGGATGATCTGCTTTTTATAGATATCTCCAAACTGATTCTGTTGCTTTTTAACTTCTTCGATGATCTGCTTAGTGATCCTTGAAGGTTTAAGGGCTAGTTTTTTCCTGATACTTTTCTTCACCCTTTTCATCTGGCGGAGTTGAGAAACGCGTACGCGGAAATATTCATCCAGGTTGGAAGAAAAAATTGCCAGGAATTTCATCCTGTCGTAAAGAGGATTAATTTTATCTGCAGCCTCCTGTAGAACCCTTTCGTTAAAACTCAACCAGTTTAGATCTCGGTGTCTAAAACGGTTTTCACTAGGTTGCGGCATGGACATTATTTTGTTTAACCAAAAATACAAAGTAAGCCATGCAGAGCTTTTAATATATTGTTAAATAAGCTACTTAAGCAACGATCCTTTCAAGACAGTATTTAATGAGATTATCCACAAGTTTTCCAGGATCTGCTGAAAATTCTCCGGTAGCTCTGTTCGCTAATACGGCATTCATAGAGACTGCATGATGTCCCAGTAGTTTGGACATCCCATAGATTCCTGAAGTTTCCATTTCAAGATTGGTAATAGACCTTCCATTTAAACTAAAGGCGGCGATATTTTGATTCATATCTGCTTCAGGAATAGAGTTCCGAAGAACTCTTCCCTGTGGACCATAGAAACCAATGTTCGTGGCAGTAAAACCTTTGACAGTATCTTTGGATGAGAACTTCTCGATGAGTCTACCACTTCCTTCGACTACATATGGATATGCTTTTTTAGAAGACCAGTTCGTTTGTTTTACAAATTCTTCAGCATAATCAGCCTGTAAAAAACTATCACTTTCATAGAAATGCATTAGACCATCAAAGCCCATTGCAAGTTCACTTACCAGAAATGAATCTAAAGCGATATCTTCTCTAATAGAACCGGTGGTACCAATTCTAATAATGTCCAAAGCTCTAAGATCATTCTTAACTTCTTTCTTCTGCAGATCGATATTTGCCAATGCATCCAGTTCGGTTAAAGCGATATCAATATTATCTGTTCCCATTCCTGTAGACATCACGGTAATTCTTTTTCCATCCAGCAGACCAGTATGAGTACAGAACTCACGTTTCATTCTAGTAATCTCGATTTTATCAAAATAAGCACTAATTCTTTCTACTCTTGCCGGGTCACCAACGGTGATCACTGTATCTGCGATTTCATGTGGTAGTAAACCAAGGTGATATATGGAACCGTCCTCGTTGAGGATCAATTCTGAAGCTTTTAAACTCATTCTATAGTTTTAATAATCTGTTCAATTCAGGATCATATAGGAAATCGAATTTTCGAACTCCGCCATAAACCTGTTCATTTGAAAGTTCACGATAGAAGTTCTTTTTTCCATTTAATACCTGAATTCCTTTTTCAGTAAGTTGTATTTTATTTTCGTTTTCAGAATAGAACAGGGAGAGCCTGTCCAGTTTTCTTTGCATCTGGCTATCGCTATATCCATAATAACCCTGATGCTGTAGAGCATATCCCAGTAGATGATTTCTACTGGTAATCTCTCTTGATTCTATAAGTTTTAAAATGTTTCTATCAAGCGAATTGATCCCTGTCTTACTATTTGGAAACCTTTCAATATGTGCTCTAATGCAGCTTGATAGATATTCAAAATTGGACTTGGTCTTGATTTGTGCTTTTAGTTTTAAAGGATCATCACCACAATAAAGTTCCCAAATCAACAATGCAACTTCAATATCTTCAGAAGTTAATACAATGCTGTTCTCATAATGGTTCTTCAATTCTGAAATTGATAGCTGGCATAAGGGTTGAAATTCCTTCTCACCTTTAAGTTTTTTGCTACACACAAGATAAACAGGCATGTCCATTCTCTTGTTCGCAAGAACCTGAATGGCGGCAAGCATATTAATATGGCAAAAAAGATCATACTCAAACCACAGATAGATCTTGTCATAGTCATCCATGGCTTTCAGTCTTTCAACTTCAGAAATAAAACGTTCTTCATAATTTTCCGCAGAGATATCGTATGCCTTTAACAGGAATTTCTTGCGCATTTTGAAGAACTTGTCATTAAGCTTCCTGTTTGTAGGACCTTCACATAAAAGTTCACGCCATATAATCAATTCACCCGGTAAGTTGAGCTCCTGCATTTGTTCGGCCAAACCATCACCGTTTACTATATGTAAAGTTTTTTCGCTCATATTTGAGATATAAAAAACGTGCTGAAATTAACCTCCAACACGTTTAACCTGATATCCTTGTTTTTGCAGGATCTGCATTATTTTCTCACGGTCGTCACCCTGGATGATTATTTCTCCATCCTTGGTACTACCGCCAACTCCACATTTTTTCTTCAGTAATTTTCCTAGTTTGACGAGTTCTTCTTCAGAACCCTGGTAATTTTTGATGATAGTCACTGTTTTACCGCCTCTTCCTTTATTACTAAAATGTGCTTCTAATTGCTGATCCTCCGGAGCGAGTTCTTCTTGGGAATCTCCATTGGCATATGATGTTTCATCAAATTCATCATTGGTCGAAAACACGAAACCTCCCAGATCTTCCAGACCTAATTTCTTTTTCGCCATTATCTATTTTTTTAAGAGACCTATCTCCACAAGACGCTGATGCAAAAATTCTCCTGCAGTAATGTCTTCATATTGTTTTGGGTTATCTTCATCGATACATTCTTCAAGACAGTCAAGTCTCATATCACTGCGTGGGTGCATAAAGAATGGAATAGAATATCTAGGTTTTCCCCATTGATCTTTTGGCGGATTCGTAACTCGGTGAATAGTAGAACGAAGTTTGTTATTGGTATGTCTTTCCAGCATATCCCCAACGTTGATCACTAGTTCATCTTCCTGCGGAACTGCATCGATCCATTCACCATCTTTCCGAAGAACTTGCAGACCACCCGTAGATGCTCCCATCAAAAGAGTAATTAAATTGATATCTCCGTGAGCTCCAGCTCTAACAGCTCCCTTTGGCTCTTCAGTAATTGGTGGGTAATGGATTGGTCTTAAAATACTATTTCCATTACTTGCCCAATGGTCAAAATAATGCTCTTCCAATCCAATATATATAGCAAGGGCGCGAAGCACGTAAATGCCAGTTTTTTCCAGCATTCTATAGGCTTCCATACCAGTTTCATTAAAATCTGGTAATTCTTCTACCTGTACATTTTCAGGATATTCTTCAGAAAGTTTCGCATCTGCTGAAGGTTCCTGTCCAAAATGCCAGAATTCTTTTAAATCTCCTTCTTTTTTACCTTTCGCATGCTCTTTTCCGAAGGAAATATAACCTCTTTGTCCAGCCAGCCCTTCGATCTCGTAGTTCTTCTTAGTTTCAACAGGTAAGTCGAAAAAAGATTTTACTTCTTTGTAAAGATTGTCAACCAGACCATCACTCAAAAAGTGATTTTTAAGAGCTACAAAACCTATTTCTTCATATGCCTTACCAATCTCGTTAACGAACTTTTCTTTTCTTTTAGGATCTTCCGAAAGAAAATCGGCGAGATCTACACTGGGAATATTATTCATTGCCATATAGCGCTTTTAAAATTTTAGGTAACAAACAAAGTTAAGTAAAATTAAGTAATTCATGGATTTTTAGCATCCATTCAACTTTATAATTTTACTTACATTTATCGAACAAATTATAATATATGTCTTCTGTAGATACTTCACAAAACAGTATACAATACAATTCCAGCAATCACGATACCAAGACTCTTCAGGATCTGTATTCTGCCATTCTAAAACCCAGAATGATCGAAGAGAAGATGTTGATCTTGTTGCGTCAGGGTAAAATTAGTAAATGGTTTAGTGGAATAGGGCAGGAGGCGATCTCTGTTGGAGTAACCAAGGCCTTATATAAACATGAGTATATTTTGCCAATGCATCGAAATCTCGGTGTTTTTACAACCCGGGAAATTCCCTTAAAGCGGCTATTCGCTCAGTGGCAGGGGAAAGCTTCTGGTTTTACAAAGGGTAGAGACAGGAGTTTTCATTTTGGAACACAGGAATTTAATATAGTAGGAATGATCTCTCATCTTGGACCACAGCTTGGAGTGGCAGATGGTATTGCACTTGCTAGCAAACTCAAGAAAGAAGGGGATGTTACTGCAGTTTTCACTGGTGAAGGTGGTACCAGCGAAGGTGATTTTCATGAAGCTTTGAATATAGCCTCGGTTTGGGATCTACCGGTTTTGTTCTGTATCGAAAATAATGGTTACGGACTCTCAACTCCAACTACAGAACAGTATAGATGTAAGGATCTTGCAGATCGCGGTGCTGGCTACGGGATGGAGGCGCATATCATTGATGGTAACAATATTCTCGAAGTTTATGAGAAAATCTCTGAAATAGCTGAAAGTATGCGGAAAGAACCCAGGCCGGTTCTTGTGGAATTTAAGACTTTTAGAATGAGAGGACATGAGGAAGCCAGTGGTACCAAATATGTTCCGCAGGAATTAATGGATGAGTGGCAGGCAAAGGATCCTGTGCTCAATTTTGAAAATTATCTCCTGGAACAGAAAATCATATTTCAAGATCAGATTTCTGAAATAAAAGAAAAAATATTACAGGAGATCAACGAACATCTTGAGATTGCCAATTCTGAAGCAATTATTTCCGCAGATCTGGAAGCTGAATTGAATGATGTGTATGCTGATTATAAATTTGAAAATGTTCAGCCTGCATCTACAACTTCAGAATTAAGATTTATAGATGCTATAGCTGCCTCCGTTTCAGAATCTATGGAACGTCATCCCAATCTTGTGCTTATGGGTCAGGATATTGCAGATTACGGTGGTGTTTTTAAAATTACCGATGGTTTACTTGCTAATTATGGTAAGGAAAGAATTCGCAATACGCCAATATGTGAGTCGGCAATAGTCGGCACTGCCATGGGGCTATCCATTAAGGGCATGAAAGCTATGGTTGAAATGCAATTCAGTGATTTTGTAAGTTCAGGATTCAATCCAATCGTGAACTACCTGGCAAAGGTCAATTATCGATGGAATCAGAATGCCGATGTGGTCATTAGAATGCCTTGTGGGGGTAGTGTAGGTGCAGGACCATTCCATAGCCAGACCAACGAAGCCTGGTTTACAAAAATTCCAGGGTTAAAAGTTATATACCCTGCTTTTCCGGCAGATGCGAAAGGTTTGTTGAATACCGCCTTTAATGATCCTAATCCCGTGTTATATTTCGAGCACAAAGCGCTGTATCGAAGTATCAGGCAGGAAGTTCCAGAAGGATATTACACTACAGAGTTCGGAAAAGCATCGTTAATAAGAGAAGGCAGTGATGTTACAATAATCACTTATGGTGCTGGTGTGCATTGGGCCATGGAAATTCTGGATGAGTTGAAAATAGATTCTGCAGATCTTCTGGATCTTCGAAGTTTACAACCGCTAGACCAGGAAGCAACTTGTAAATCTGTCACGAAAACAGGAAAGGCGATCGTGCTAACTGAAGATTCACTTACAGGTAGTTTTGCTTCAGAAATTGCCGCGATGATCTCTGAAGATTGTTTTGAGAGTCTTGACGCTCCGGTATTTAGAGTGGGTGCTCTGGAAACACCTATACCATTTGCAAAAGAGCTGGAAAACCAGTATTTGCCAAAGGATCGCTTTAAATTAAGATTGCAGGAATTATTGAATTATTAGCAAGCTTTTATCATTAATTTGAGATAATTAAGATTAGTTAACACATTCTCTGTTAAATAATTAATAATCTTTTGTTGACGCCTTACTACTACTGTAATTTAGATTCAACTAATCAATAAATCTATACATTATGGTACGTTTAATCGTCATTTTTCTGATTATTGCAATCGTTGCCGCAATCTTCGGTTTTGGAGGAATTGCAGACGGTGCAGCAGATATCGCGAAGATCATTTTTTATATCTTCCTTGTACTACTGGTAATCTCATTACTAAGTCGTTTATTCAGAAGA
Source organism: Gramella sp. Hel_I_59 (assembly GCF_006714895.1). NCBI lineage: Bacteria > Pseudomonadati > Bacteroidota > Flavobacteriia > Flavobacteriales > Flavobacteriaceae > Christiangramia > Gramella sp. Hel_I_59. The sequence goes on from NZ_VFME01000001.1 coordinate 1,873,904, forward strand.
TAATCGAACAATAACATTATAAATCCAATGTGCTTCGGAACAATCCTTGTCACATTGGATTTTTACTTTTAAATCAAATCCTACATGAAAAAGATATTTATTTTACTTGCAACAATTGGACTACTTGCTTCCTGTGGAGGAACGAGTAAAGTTGCCAAAGAGGCTAGAAAGAGCTTTGATGGTCAGTGGACACTAACTAGTGTAACCTACCCAAATAATCCTGGTCAGTTTAACGTGACTCTTTTCAACGAAGCTCAGGCATCATGTTTTGAGAATAGCAACTGGGATTTCGTATCCAACAATAACCGTGGAACATATACAGTTTCGGGAACAGGTTGTGATGGAGAAACGAACCAGTTCATCTGGTCTATCGATGAAGAGAATACCCCTCAGGGTATCTATGATTTTCTTCTGAAGCCTACAAATGAAGATTACAAATCTACAACAGGAAATGAAGGATTCAGATTGAACTTGCAGAGTTTAACTGATACTAACATGACCTGGTCACAAACCGTTAGTCTTGATGGCTCACCGTTTACAATTAAAATGAATTTTACTAAACTATAATTATACATAAAGCTATGAAAACAGTAATTAATAGAATGTTCGTAATACTTTTCGCATCCACACTTTTATTTGGATGTGATGCAGTACAGAACGCAAATAATAAACAAAAAGGTGCTGTGATAGGTACTGCAGGTGGAGCCGTAATTGGTGGAGTTATAGGAAATAACACCGGAGATGGTAACTCTGCTCTTGGATCTATCATTG